>JAEEXZ010000067.1 GCA_016288055.1 Bacteroidales bacterium | reverse complement strand
GCCTGGGTGACATCAAGTACAAAGACCTCAATGGCGATAACGTCATTGACGACTACGACAAGTGCGTAATTGGCCAGGGAGACGTTCCCAAGCTCTATTACGGCTTCGGTGCAGACCTGCAGGTGGGCCACTTCTCCATCGGCGTCCTCTTCTCCGGCAACGCCTTTGCCGACCGTTTGGTCCAGGGCAACGGCATCCACGCCTTCTCCGACCAGGCCGCCATTTCCAACCTGCTTGCCAACATCACCGACAGATGGTCTGCAGAGGATCCCACGAATACCAACGTGTTCTATCCCAAGCTCCACTTCGGAAAGACCGACAACCTGAATAATACCAAGGAGAGCACCTGGTGGCAGAAAGATGTCAGCTTCCTCAGACTCAAGCAGATGACTATCTCTTACAACTTGCCGTCCAAGTGGCTTGACAAGACCTTCATCGACGAAGCTAATGTCTATCTCACCGGGACCAACCTCCTGACCTTCTCCAATTTCAAGCTTTGGGATCCTGAGCTCAACACCGACAACGGCAGCGCCTATCCCAACGCCATGACCATCTCCCTGGGTCTCAATGTCAAATTCTAAATCGGATGTCATTTATGAAAAATATCATCAAGATTGCTATCGCAGCTGTAGCCATGGCATCTGTCGCGTCCTGCAACGACTTTTTCCCGTCCATCCCGGGCACGCAGTATGACCTGGAAGACACCTTCACAGACCGCAACAAGACGGAGCAGTTTCTGAACAACGTCTATAATTATGTCCCCGATGAAACCTGCGAGCGCTGGCCTACGTATTATGGCGGCGGCATCTGGACCGGCGGTTCCATCGAAGGCGACATCACCTGGAGCGGAGACGGCGAGGAAGCCACCAGCTGGTCCCTGGGCACGGCTTACGCTTCTACCAGCTGGATCAACTACTGGTACAACCTCTACTACCAGGGCATCTCCAAGGCCAGCACCTTCATCTGCAATGTGGACAAGTGCGCCAGCGCCAGCGAGGCGGACCGCACCCTGTGGAAAGCACAGGCCAGAGCCCTCAGAGCTTACTTCTATTTCAACATCTTCCGCAGTTATGGTCCTGTGACCATCCTGGGTGAAGAGCCCGTCGCCCTTGATACGCCCCTGGAGGAGCTTCTCAAGGAAAGAAACACGGTGGACGAGAACATCGACTTCATCGTTTCCGAACTGGACAAGGCCGCCGAAGACCTTCCTTTCAAGTACGCAGACGCCAACCTGGGCCGTATGGACAAGGGTATCTGCAAGGCCTTGAAGGCCAAGGCACTGCTTTACGCAGCCAGCCCGCTTTTCAACTGCAACCCGGACTATGCAGGCATCAAGAATGAAGACGGAACCCAGCTGTTCCCGCAGGACAAGTCCAAGGAGCAGGCCAAGTGGGAGAGAGCCCGCGACGCCTACAAGGAGTTCCTGGACCAGTTTGACGGCCGGTACTACTCCCTGCAGATTGTCAGGAACCCCGACAACACCATCGACCACTATGAGTCTTACCGTCAGGCTGCTTCCATCTCCGACTTCACTCACAACACCGAGCAGATCCTCATCCGCCTGTCCGACCACGACCTCCTCCACTATCAGCTCACTCCTTTCCACAAGGGCTGCCAGGACGAGAGCATCCGCGGCGGTCTGGGCTTCGGCACCACCCAGGAAATGGTGGACCTGTACTTCACCGACAAGGGCCTCCGCATTTCCGAGGATCCCGACTACGACGAGTACACCGGCATTCCCGACGCCTCCCACTACGGCTGGCCTACCGACTACAAGGATCCGTTCAACCCGGACCGCACCCTCTTCAAGGCCAATACCGACAAGACCCTCAAGCAGTGGGCCCACCGCGAACCCCGCTTCTACGTGTGCGTAACCTTCAACGGCTCCACCTGGCTTAACACCAACACCAACGACGGTGAAGTGACCACCGAGCTCAGCGTGAACGGCAACTCCGGCTTCAACGCCGCCAACTGGGACGCCCCCTACACCGGTTACGGAGACCGCCGCTTGGCTCCGATCAACGGTGACGAGGAAGGCTCTCACTGCGCCGTGCTCCTCCGCCTCGGAGACATGTACCTGGGTTATGCCGAGTGCCTGAGCGCCTGCGGCCAGTACGACGAAGCCATCAAGTATGTGAACTACATCCGTACCCGTGCCGGTATCCCTTGCTACGGAAACAACGGCGGTACCGATGCCAACGGCATGAATTACATCCCCTATCCCGCAACCCGCGAGGAAGTGGACAGCCGCATCCGCCGCGAGCGTCTGGTGGAACTCTCCTTCGAGTGGAACCACTTCTTCGACGTCCGCCGCTGGAAAGTAGCCGAGATGTCCGTAGGCGACAACTGGATCTATCCTTCCTACCACAGAGGCGGTGAAGGCGGCGTCATCCACGCCATGAACTTCATGGCCGATCCGCCGGAGTTCTTCGAGAAGGTTGAAATGGAGACCCGTGTCTTCGGCAAGCAGCACTATCTCTTCCCGATTCCCGACCAGGAAATGAGAAGGAATCCCAAGATGGTGCAGAACCTCGGATGGACTTCCGGAGCTACCGAAAAATAATTAACTATCAGATGTTATGAGGACAATATTGGCATTCTTGACTTTTGCACTGGCAGGACTCATGGTTTCCGCACAGCCTGCCGCTTATGTGGATCCCTTCGTCGGAACCGACGGGATGGGGCACACCTTCCCCGGCGCATGCGTGCCGATGGGAAGCATCCAGCTGAGTCCGGATACCGATATTGTCCCTCATAACATAAATGGTATCTACCAGAACAGGACCTATGACTACTGCGCCGGATACAGACACTCCGACAGTACCATCGTAGGCTTCTCGCACAGGCATCTCAGCGGAACCGGTCACTCGGACCTGGGGGATATCCTGATTATGCCTGTCACCGGCCCCGTCCGTCTGGATGGATACAAGTCCCGTTTCTCGCACGACACGGAGACCGCTTCCCCCGGCCTCTACGAAGTGACGCTGGCGGATTACGGGATCCGTGCCCGTCTGACGGCGACCAAAAGAGTAGGTGTCCACCAGTACGAGTATCCCTCGGAAGAAGCCCAGCACATTATCCTGGACCTCACGCACAGCATTTACGGATACGACGGCAAGGTGTGCCGTGCAACCCTTCGGGTAGAGAACGACACGCTGGTTACCGGATTCCGTCTCACGGACGGCTGGGCCCGCACCAACTATACGTACTTTGCCATTTCCTTCTCCAAACCCATCCGCGATTACGGCTACAAGGACAGACATCCCTCAAGCTACGGCGGGTTCTGGAGGCGCTTCGACATCGGCCATAATTTCCCCGACATGGCCGGACGGGACATCGTGTCCTGGTTTTCCTTCGATGAAGGGGAGCCGCTCACTGTCAAGGTGGCGATTTCGGCCGTAGATGCCGCGGGCGCTGTCCGCAACCTCCAGGCCGAGGGAGCGGGCACGTTCGACGAGCTTGCCGCAAAGGCGGCGGCGGCCTGGGACAAGGAACTCGGGCGGTTCGAAGTAGAAGGGACCGAGAGTGAAAAGACGATGTTCTATACCTCCATCTACCACACCCTCATCCATCCTTCCGTCTATATGGACGTGGACGGGAAATACAGGGGAGTGGACGGAAACATCCACGAGGCGGACGGCTTTACGAACTATACCATTTTCTCGCTCTGGGACACCTACAGGGCGGAACATCCCTTCCTGGGACTGTTCTGGCCCGACGAGAATTCCGACATGATACGTTCCATGGTCGAGCACTGGAAACAGAATGCCGTGGGAATGCTTCCTGTGTGGAGCCTCATGGGCAACGAGAACTGGTGCATGAGCGGCTATCATGCCGTTCCCGTGCTGGCCGACGCCATTGTCAAAGGAACATATAAAGGCTCCGTCGAAGAGGCTCTCGCCGCCATGGCCGCCACCTCGAAGGTCCGCATCTATGAAGGGCTCGGCTTTTATATGGACCACGGCTATGTGCCGCTGGACGAGAGCGGTACCGCCGCTTCCACAACCCTTGAATACAGCTATGACGACTGGACCATCCATGCCGCCGCCCTCAAGACAGGGAACAAAGAACTGGCAGGGGAGTACGGCCGCCGGGCCATGAACTATGCGAATGTCTATGACACTTCCATCGGTTATGCGCGTCCGCGCTACGCCGACGGCTCTTTCAAAGAACAGTTCGACATAGACCAGACTTACGGAGAGGGTTTCATCGAAGGCAATTCCCGGAACTTCTCTTTCCATGTTCCCCAGGACGTAAATGGATTGATGAAACTCATGGGAGGGGAGAAGCAGTTCCTCAAGAAGCTGGAAAACCTTTTTGCCATGGACCTTGCGCCGGAGTATTATGCCGACAACGAAGACATCGAGAAGGAATGCCTCGTGGGAGGCTACGTGCACGGAAACGAACCCAGCCACCATGTGCCCTACCTTTTTGCCTGGACCTCCAAGCCCTGGCTCACCCAGTACTGGGTACGGGAAATCATCAACAGGATGTACAGGGAAGGGATTGACGGCCTCGGCGGCAACGACGACTGCGGCCAGATGAGCGCCTGGTACCTGTTCTCGGCCATGGGATTCTATCCCGTATGCCCGGGTACCGACCAGTATGTCATCGGCGCCCCGTATCTCCCTTATGTCAAGATAACCCTTCCCGGCGGCAATACGCTGGAGATCAAGGCAAAGGGCGTAAGCGACCGCAACCGTTACGTAAAACGCGTCCGGATCAACGGAAAACCGCTGGACCGGAGATACGTTACGCAGGAAGATATCCTGCAGGGCGGCGTCTGGGAGTTCGAAATGAGCGCAAGACCTTCCGGAAACGACAGACTCAGGAAACCCTATTCTTTTTCAGATAACAACTAAAAATAAAAATGAAGAAATATCTCATTTTCCTTGCAGTGATGGCCACTGCCTGCGCCCAGACAGCCCCGAAGAACACGGACTGGCTTGGCTACAACGTAGGAAACATTATTTTTGAGGACCAGGCCAAGGAGACCGAAGGCTCAAAAATCTATGCGAACATCATAAAGGATCCCGAGGCCTATATCTCGGAGCAGGCCAGGGACGTGCTGGCTACGCTGTATTATTCTCCTGCAGACAGCATTCCGCCGGTGGACAATATCTACTATACGCTGGAGGATGTTGACGGCATCTCCGCCAAGGGAGGAGAAGGCCGCGATGCATACGTATTCTACAGCACAAGACATATCGAACAATCTTACGCAGGCCAAAATACGGAAAAGGTGCTGTTCGAAACACGCGGAGTCCTTCTGCACGAGCTCACGCATGTGTACCAGCTTTCCCCGCAGGGCATCGGCAACTATGACGACGACCGCGTAGTCTGGTGCTTCATCGAAGGCATGGCCGATGCCGTGCGCGTAGCCAACGGAGGCTTCGTTCCGGAGGACAGGCCCAAGGGCGGAAACTACATGGACGGATACCGTACCACCGGTTTCTTCCTGGTCTGGCTCAGGGATAACAAAGATCCCGACTTCCTCAAAAAGTTCAACGCCAGCACCCTGGAAGTGATTCCCTGGTCCTTCAACGGAGCCATCAAGCATGTGCTCGGCGAAAAGGCCGACATTGACGAGCTCTGGCATGAGTATCAGGTAGCCGTCGGAGACATCAAACTCTAAAAGGATGAAACTCAAAGCAGCACTTTTCTGCCTTCTTGCCGGCATCACCCCGATGGCGGCCGGCGGATTGACGGATTATGTGAAGCCACTCGTGGGTACGGACGGCTACGGAAACGTCTATCCCGGCGCACAGATTCCCTTCGGCGGTATCCAGATCAGTCCGGATACCGACCGGGATTTCTACGACGCAGCCTCGGGATACAAGTATTCACACAACACAATACTTGGATTCAGCCTTACGCACCTCAGCGGTACCGGGATTCCGGACCTGGGAGACTTCCTGTTCATCCCGGGTACGGGAGAGCAGAAACCTGCATCGGCCTACAGCCACGAGAAAGAGGAGGCTTCCCCCGATTACTACAGCGTATCCCTGGACGACTACGGGGTAAAGGCCGAGATGACCTCCGGCCTCAGAAGCGGCATCTTCCGCTTTACTTTCCCGGAGTCCGACGAGGCGTTCATCGCCATCGACATGGACCACACCCTGTACCAGGATTGCGTCTGGGCCAATCTCCGGATGGAGAACGATTCCACCATCACCGGTTACAAACTGGTTGACGGATGGGGACCGGAAAGACACGTGTACTTCGCCGCCACTTTCTCCTGTCCTCTTGACAAGGCCCTGTTCTATGAAAACGGAAAACCTGTGATATACAATACCATGCGTTTCCGCAGTTCGGGCGAAGCCTGGGGCCGGAAACTCATGGTCCGGATTCCCCTGAAAACGGCTTCCGGAGAGCAGGTTACCGTCCGTGTAGCCGTATCCGGCGTAAGCGCCGAAGGAGCGCTCCTGAACCTTTGCGAGACGGAAGGGGAGACCTTCGACAGCCTTCGGGGAAAGGGCGTGGCGCTCTGGGAGAAGGAACTCTCCAGATATGAAATCAAGGCCGACCAAAAGACCAAGGAGACCTTCTACACCTCTGCATACCATGCCGCCCTGCACCCCTTCGTATTCGAAGACGCCGACGGCCGATACAGGGGTCTTGACAAGAACATCGCCACTTCCGAGGGATTCACCAACTACACCGTATTCTCGCTCTGGGACACTTACAGGGCCTTCCATCCCTGGCTGAACCTGGTCCACCAGGACGTCAATGCCGATGTAGCCAACTCGATGCTTGCCCACTACGACAAGAGCGTGGAAAAGATGCTTCCCATCTGGTCGTTCTATGCCAACGAAACCTGGTGCATGATTGGTTACCATGCCGTGTCCGTACTCGCAGACATGATCGTGAAAGGCGTAGAGGGCTTCGACAAAGAGAAAGCCTTCGAGGCCATGAAGACCACGGCCATGAACCGTTACTACGACAAGCTGGAAGAGTACCGTACCCTTGGTTACGTGCCTTATGACACCGAATCCGAGTCCGTCTCCAAGACGCTGGAATATGCCTACGACGACTTCTGCATCGCACAGGCGGCGAAAGCCCTGGGGCACGGGGAGGATTACGAGTATTACCTGCACCGTTCCCTTTCGTACCAGAACCTGATTGACCCGGAGACCGGGTTCATGAGAGGCCGTGATTCAAAAGGGCTGTGGAGGACTCCGTTCTCGCCGCTTGACTATCAGGGCCCCGGTTCCGTGAACGGCTGGGGCGACATTACCGAAGGGTTTACCGTCCAGTACACCTGGTATGTTCCCCATGACATGCAGGGCTACATGGAAATCGCCGGCGAAAAGAAACTGCTCGCAAGGCTGGACAGCCTGTTCACCTATGTACTTCCCGAGGACATTCCCGGGGCGCATGACATCCAGGGCCGGATCGGGGCCTACTGGCATGGCAACGAGCCTTGCCACCATGTCCCTTATTTGTACAATTACTTCCGCCAGCCCTGGAAATGCCAGGAGAGGATCCGCGAGATTGCCGACAAGTTCTACGGGAACACGCCCGACGCCCTCAGCGGCAATGACGACTGCGGCCAGATGAGCGCCTGGTACATGTTCAACTGCCTCGGCATTTACCCCGTGGCGCCTTCCAGCAATGTCTATAACATCGGCTCCCCCTGCGTGGAAGCCATGACCCTTCACATGGACGGCGGCAAGGAAATCCGGATGGTAGCCAAAAACTGGTCGCCGGAGAACGTGTACGTCAAACAGCTCAAGGTAAACGGCATAATCTGCGACAAATCCTGGATTACATGGGACGACATCAAGGACGGTGCAGAGCTCGAGTTCGTGATGAGCCGCAGGCCGGCCCGTCGCAGGGCCGTATCGGCATCGGCCGTCCCTCCTTCCATCTCCACCCCCGGAAACCTGATATCTTATTAATACGATTATGAAGAAATTCCCTTATCTGATACACACCTCCGCCATTCTGGCTCTGCTGATGGTCGCGTCCTGCGCCAAAGACGCGCCGGAGGCACCTGTAGGGCAGAAGGTCTATCCCTATGCTTCCGTCGCGTCGGACAACGCGAATATTCCCGGCGGCGGAATCATCTCCACCCAGTTCGCCGATTCCCCCTATGGGTCGGATATCAGCAAACTGGTGGACAACGATGCATCCACGGCCTTTGTAACCGAACACAAAGATTTCTATGTGCTTTGGAGCGGAAAGAAGTCGCTCTCCCTTAAGTCCTATGCCATCGTTTCTTCCGCAGGCGAAGGAACGGTCCCTCAGTCCTGGGTCCTCTCCGGTTCCAACGACAACAAGGCTTGGGTCAAACTTGACAGGAAAACGGGGGAGACCTTCTCCGGCCCGGGCGTGAAGAAGGAATACAAGCTTCCTGACGCTTCCACGTACAAGTACTACAAGTTCGTCTTCACCTCCACCGCCAAGACATCGGCCATCGCCGAAATCTATTTTGTTGACGGCACGGCAAAGGACATCAACGACCTGATGCCGCTGGCTACGGGCTACACCCACAGCACGGTGACCCCCATGGGCGAGTTCTGCGAGAATCGGCACAAGACAACCGATTCCGACCTGGAGTGGCTGGCCGATCCCGCGAATGAGCCCACCGTCGTGGTGGAAAACCCGACTTACACCTGGCACGAATGCGACGTCACGCTCTATCCCTACGGCTCTCCGGTGCCTGCCGACGTGAACCAGCGCGGCATTGGAGACTGCAGCGCC
>JAEEXZ010000018.1 GCA_016288055.1 Bacteroidales bacterium | reverse complement strand
TACCATCCCGTCGGGCGCAACGTCTCTTACCGTAGAGACTTCCGGTTCCAATACGCGCGCTGCGCTGTTTGGTATCGTTGCAGAATAAAATGATCAGTTTATGTTCAGAAAACTGACCGTTATCACCATCGCTCTTCTGGTAGCCCTCACGGGTTGCCAGAAGGGGGACGAAGTTGCCATTCAGCAGCGCAGCAAGTATCTTTCCTCTGCGTCGGACGGCGTTTTCTTCGGTGTGACGGCCAGTGGCGCGTGGACGCTTTCGGTCGAGTTCCCCGCCGGGACCGATCCGTGGGCCAGACTCTCCCGCGTGCAGGGCTCGGGTGACGACAACGTCATCTTTGACTTCGATGCCAATGAGGCCGATGATCCCCGCGAGGCCACCGTGGTCCTCCGCGCCGGCGGCTCCGAGGCCCGTGCTACGTACACCCAGGCCGGAAAGCCTGCGCCTGAGGTTATCGGCAACTACGGGTACGACGTTGCTCCCTTCGACTGGCTGGAACTGCCTGCCAGCAAAGCGGGCGACGGCAGGGAAGTGCTGGTGCATGACATGAAAGGCGGAAAGTACAGGAACAAGTCCCACAGCGGCCTTCGCAACTGGAGCTGCTACTGGGATCACAGGGAACACATGTCCCTGTGGGTGGCCTATCCGCTGAATAACGGTATCAAGGGAAGCGGCACCGGCCGTACGGAGGCCTGGGGATTCGACCCGCTGCTGCCCAGCGGCATGCAGCCCAACCTCTCCAAGAGTTCTTACGGTGGAGGATGGACCCGCGGGCACCAGCTCCCGTCGGCCGACCGCCAGCGCAACAAGACAGAGAACGCCACTACTTACTATTCCACCAACATGACTCCGCAGGAGTACGACTTCAACACGGGCATCTGGGTGGATCTGGAGAACAACGTTCGCAAGTATGCTGCATCGGCCGATACCCTCTACGTGGTGACGGGGGCCCTCTTTGACAACTCCACCCGTTGGAGCGGCAGCTCCTCCGGTTTCCCGGTCAAGATTCCCACCCATTACTTCAAGGCGCTCCTCTACAGCGGCTCATCGGCCTATGCCAAGGACACCGAAGGCTTCATGATGGCGGGTTTCCTTATTCCGCACGCCGGTTACGGCGGGAAATACACCAACTACCGCATGTCCATCGACGAACTGGAAAGGCAGACGGGAATCGATTTCTTCCCGGCCCTGGAGCGCATGAACAAGTCCCTCTCGGCCCGGTTGGAAGCAGCGGCGCCCAATGCGCAATTCTGGAATTAACTAAACAGACGTGATATGAAAAAACTAGTATATGCCGTCCTTGCCGCGCTCCTGCTCATCCCGGGCTGGAATGCGCTCGCGCAGGGAAAGAACGGAAAATCCTATGTGATTGGCTTCTACAACCTGGAGAACCTGTTCGACACCTACCACGACGAGGGCAAGAACGACTACGAATACCTTCCCGACGGCGCCAACGAGTGGACGGAGGCCAAGTATGCTAAGAAGCAGCAGAACATGGCCCGCGTCATCGCGGACATGGCCAAGGACAACAAGGCCTGGCATGCCGTGCTGGGTGTCTCCGAAATCGAAAACCGCCATGTCCTGGAGGACCTGGTGGTGGAACCGGCCATCGCCAAGGCCAACTACCAGATTGTCCACTACGACGGTCCCGACCGTCGCGGTGTGGACGTGGCCCTGCTCTATCGGCCCGAGGTCCTTACGGTCCTTGCCAGCGAGAGCATCCCCTTCACCTTCGAGCCTTCCCGCATCGACTGGAGCGAGTGGTCCCAGGAAGAGAAGGATGCCTTCCGCACGCGTGACGTCCTCATGGTGCGCGGCACCATCGACGGCGAGATGTTCGCCTTCTTCGTGACGCACCTTCCCTCCCGCCTGGGCGGAAAGGGGGCCGACCTGCGCCCCCGCGGGGCCGAGATCATCTACCAGCGTGCCATGGAGCTCCAGAAGGAGTTCCCCGGCATCAAGATCGTGGTGATGGGCGACATGAACGACAATCCCACCGACATCTCCATGACGGAATTCCTCCGCGGTAAGGAGACCATCGCCGAGGTTACCGACGAAGACTTCTTCGACCCCTTCCTGAGCATGCTCAAGGCCGGTTACAGCTCCCTGTATTACCGGGGTGAGGGAAACATCTACGACATCGTCCTGGTGAACAACGCCCTGGCCCATGCGCCCAAGGGCTCCTTCCAGATTCAACCCATCGTGAAGGGCAAGTTCTACGGCCGTGTGTTCCACAAGCCTTACATGACCAATCAGACGGGACAGTACAAAGGCACCCCCTTCCGCACCTTCTCCAACGGTGCGTTCGTGGGGGGATTCTCCGACCACTATCCCACCTACATTGTTATCAAAAAATAACGCAATATGACTAAACGTATTATTCTGGCATTTGCCGCCCTTCTCGGCTCCGTGGCCCTGTTCGCGCAGGCGCCCACCGGCGGCGTGAAGGGTACGGTGGTCAACCGTAACGGCCGTCAGCCGGTAGAGAATGCGCGCCTCGTGCTCATGCAGGGGGCTTCCCAGATCGCTACGGCATCATCGGCCCAGGACGGCACCTTCCTTCTGGAAGGCCTCCCGGACGGCTTGTACACCCTGCTCATTTCCGCCCCCGATTTCCTGGACAGCCAGGTGCAGGTGACGGTGAACGACGGCTATGTGAAGAACATGTTCAACCTCTCCGTCACGGCGGTTTCGCAGGTGGCCGAGGTGGACGACGACTCCTTTGCAGCCTTCGACCTGGATGACAGCGGTTACAGCGACAACCCTACCATCCTTTTCGGCAGCAACGATGTGTTCAACAGCATCGCCGGTTACAATTTCTCTTCCGTGCGTTTCCGCGCCCGCGGTTACAGCTCCGAGAGCCAGGATGTGCTCCTGGCCGGCGTGAAGCTGAACGACGCCATCACCGGTTACAGCCCCTTCTCCCTGTGGAGCGGCCTGAATGAGGCTACCCGCAGCAAGGAGAGCGTGGACGGAGCCGAGGTGAGCGACTACGGCTTCGGCGGTTACAACGGTCTCACCAATATCCTGGGTACGGCCGGCGAAATGCGCAAGGGCTTGCGCGCCAGCGTGCTCACCAACAGCACCCTGTACCGCTTGCGCCTGATGGCGTCTTACGCTACCGGCCTGCAGGACAACGGCTGGGCCTTTGCCGCCAACGTGAGCGCCCGCCTGGGTGGCAACGACTGGATCAACGGCGTGTACTATCGTTCCTTCGCCTACTATCTGGCAGCCGACAAGGTGCTGAACGATGCCAACACCCTCCACTTCGTGTTCTTCGGAACGCCCGGACAGCGCGGCGCCCAGAACTCCTCCACGCAGGAGGTGTACGACCTCGTGGGCGACAACATGTACAACAGCAACTGGGGTTACCAGAACGGCCACGTGCGCAATGCCCGCGTGCGCAAGACGCACGAGCCCATTGCCATCCTGAAGTGGGATTTCACTCCTTCGGACGAGTTCGAGGGCAGCGCCACGCTGCTCTACCGATTCGGAAAGAACGGCTATACCGCCCTGGATTGGTACGACGCCCAGGATCCCCGTCCCGACTACTACCGTAACCTGCCCAGCTACTACTATGGCACCATTGACGGCGAGTATGTGGAGGACCTGAACCGCAACAACCCGGACAAGTATATGAGCGCCTTCAACGTGTGGCGTTACTCCGACCTGTACTCCAACCTCACCCATGTGGACTGGGACCGCCTGTACAACGTGAACCGCATGCAGGAGAACGGCCGTTCCAAGTATGTGCAGGAGGAGCGTCGCGTGGACCAGCGGGACCTGAACTTTGCGTTCACCTTCAAAGCCCGTCCCACCGACTGGCTCACCCTCGACGGCGGCGTCAACGCCCGCGTGAACCGGACGGAATACTTCAAGGTCATCGCCGACCTTCTGGGCGGCCAGTACTTCGTAGATGTGGACAACTTCGCCGAGCGCGACTTCGCCACTTCTCCTTACAAGACCCAGAATGACCTCAACTACTATCTCATCAACGGTGCGGCCCAGACGCTGCACGTGGGTGACAAGTACGGCTATGACTACTATGCACAGGTGCGTAACGGCGAGGCCTGGCTCAGCGGCAAGTTCGTAACCGGCCCCTTCAGCGCCACCGTCGCCGGCCGTATCGGCTACGAGAGCTTCTGGCGTGAAGGCCTGGTGCGCAAGGGCCTGTTCCCCGGCCTTGCTCCGAATGGCAACAAGATGAGAGATCCCCTCACGGGAGAGGTTATCGAGCCCAGCTACGAGCCGGACGGCTCCGTCACCACTTCCTACGGCAAGTCCAAGGTGGCCCGTTTCGTCACCTATGCCGGCAAGGTGAACCTGAACTATGTCATCGGCGGCAACATGCGCCTGTATGCCAACGTGGGCTACTTCAACGATGCTCCCAAATTCGGCAATGTGTTCCTGAGTCCCCGCACCCGCAATTCCATGGTGCAGGATCTCACCACCACCAAGACCTTCTCCTCCGACGTGAACTGGCAGTTCAGCGGCAACGGCATCAACGTGCGCGCCACCGCCTACTGGACCAAGATGTGGGACCAGAGCAAGGTGATGAGCGCCTTCGACGACCTGCAGAACGCCTTCTCCAACTTCGCCATCAGCGGCATCAACGAGCGTCACATGGGCGTGGAACTGGGCTTCAAGGTTCCTACTTATGTGGTTCCCAACCTGTCCCTGCAGGGCGTCCTGTCCCTGGGTGAATATGTCTATACCTCCACTCCGAAGATGACGCAGACCGTGGACAACAGCGCGGAGACCGTAATGGAGAATGTGTGGGTTCCTTACTGGACCAAGACGCAGCTCTCCGACGGCACCGTGACGCAGAAGCACTACGTGCCCTCCACGCCGCAGACGGCCGCCAGCCTCGGCCTGGCCTACAACTACGACTACTGGTTCATCGATGCCGACGTCGAGTACTTCGGCCGCGCCTATCTGGACATGAACCCGCTTTACCGTACGGACTACGCCGTGGCCGGCCTGGACAACACCATCACCGACGAAGAAGTGACTTACATGACCACCCAGGAACAGTTCAAGCCCGCTTGGCTGGTGAACCTGTCCGTGGGCAAGAGCTGGTATATCCAGCGCAAGTATCAGCTGGGCTTCTCCTTCAACGTGAAGAACATCCTGAACAACCGTGAAGTGAAGACCGGCGGTTACGAGCAGACCCGTATGGTGGACAATACTGCGTCCAAGAGCCGCTACTACCGTTTCGACTCCAAGTACTTCTATATGGCAGGTACCAATTACATGCTTAACATTTACTTCAGATTCTAAGAGCCATGAAAAAGTTTATTCTTTGCGTTGCCGCCGTCGCGGCACTTGCTTCCTGCCGGAGTCTGAAAGAAGAATGGGATCCGGTGTTTACCGTCAACTATCCCGACGGCGCCTACAAGCTGCCTCTGACGGAGGACCAGCTCAAGGAAACCGAAGGCCTGGAGACCATCACTCCCATCCTGGAACTCAAATCCCTCTATAACGGAATCCCCGTTACCATCGACCAGAACATCTGGATCAAGGGCCGGGTGATTTCCTCCGACAAGAGCGGCAACATCTACAACGAAATGTACATCCAGGACGGCACCACCCCTACGAACGGCGCAGCCATCACCCTGAAACTGGGCAAGAGCTCGCTGTATAACGAATACCCTGTGGGTACGGTCGTCTATGTCAAGTGCGAGGGCCTCACGCTGGGCGCCTACAACGGCATGCTGCAGCTGGGTATGGGGGCCGATCAGACCGCCACCAACGAGTACGAGACATCTTACATCAACCTGCAGGCCGTAATCGACGCCCACATCTTCCGCGGGTTCAACGAGGGGGCCTTTGCTCCGGTGGTGCTCTCCGAGACTGCACTGAAAGCCGCCATCACCGCCGGGTCTTCAGATCCGGTCTGGGGCAAGATGGTAACCCTGAAGGGCTGTGTCTATGGAGACCAGATCTTCGCGCTGTTCTACCCGAACTCCAACATGGCGCACAAGAGCGGCAACCCGGAAAACCGCGTGTTCCTCTCCGACAACGGAACCTGGGGCGTGAATACCTGGGCCTGCACCAAGGCCGGTTACATCCGCTATCTGGAAAGCGGCGTGTGGGATGCGGCGGAAGTCGGCAGCGGCGCTACGCGCTACGGCTCCATCCTGGGTACGCCTGCGAGATATCTCGATGAGGATACGGCGGCCAAGTTCGGTGCGGACGCTACCCTCAGCTATAAGGAAATCATGATCAAGTATGCATCGGCCAACTATATTTCCCACTACTTCAAACTGGGAGCCACGGATGTGCAGGTGCGTACCAGCGGCTATGCCAAGTTTGCGGACACTAAGCTCTCCGCCCAAATCCTGGCCAAGACCCCTGTAACCATCACCGGCATTGTTACCCTGTACAACGGTGCCGCGCAGATTTCCCTGGTCGAAGATCCTTCTATTTCTGTTGTAATTGAATAATGAAACGAACCTTTAAAATCGCCAGGCCCCTGGGCCTGGCTTTGCTTATGATTGTAAGCGCCTGCGACAACAAGTCCACGAACATCTTCCTGCAGGAGTGGGATACCCCTTACGGAACGGCTCCTTTCTCCAAGATTACCATTGACCAGTACGTGCCTGCCTTCAAGGCCGGTATCGAAGAAGAAAAGGCCAATATCCAGGCCATCATCGACTGCAAGGATGCTCCCACCTTCGAGAATACCATCCTGGCATTCGAGCAGGCCAGCCCCATCCTGGATAAGGTGCAGGGTGTGTTCTTCAACCTCGCCGAGAGCGACTCCACCCCCGAGATGCAGGCCATCGAAGAGGAAGTGACCCCGCTCATCACCGACGCTTCCAACGAAATCATGATGAATGAAGCCCTCTTCGCCCGCGTGAAGGCTGTCTATGACAACATGGATGGCCTGACCCGCGAGCAGCAGATGGCTACCAAGAAGCTCTACCAGAGCTTCGAGCGCAACGGCGTTGGCTTGGACGAGGCCGGCAAGAAGCGTTTTGCCGAAATCTCCAGCCGTCTGGCCACCCTTACCCAGCAGTTCGGCCAGAAGCTCCTGGCAGAGAACAACGCCTTCAAGGAAGCCACCGGCATCACGGTGAGCGAGTATTATGACTTCATGGCTTCCTGCGAGGACCGCGCCAAGCGCGAGCAGGTGTTCAAGGCCTACTCTTCCCGCGGCAACAACGGTAACGAGAACGACACCAATGCCATTGTCCTTGAGGTGCTGAAACTTCGCGCCGAGATGGCCAGCCTCCTGGGCTATTCCAACTTCGCCGCCTTCCAGCTCTCCAACAAGATGGCCGGGGACCCCGCCACCGTTGACAACTTCCTGCAGCCCATCATGGACGCCTGCATGCGCAGCGCACGTGGCCAGATGAAGGAAATGCAGAAGATCGCCGGCCACAAGATCGAGGCCTGGGACTGGATGTATTACGCCGAGAAACTCCGCGCGCAGAAGTATGCCCTGGACGAGAATGTTACCAAGCCTTACTTCCAGGCCGACAGCGTCCTCAAGGGCGTCTTCACCGCCGCCGAGAAGATTTACGGCATCTGTATCGAGCCGGCTCCCGAGGTGGAGGTTTATGGCCCGAATGTTTACGCTTACAAGCTCTCCGAGCCTGACGGCAGCCTCATCGGTATCTTCTACCGCGACTACTACGTGCGTCCCACCAAGCGCGGCGGTGCCTGGATGAACAACTTCCGCGAGCAGTCCACCGGTGTGCGTCCCGTCATCGTCAACGTGTGCAATTTCCCGGCTCCCAACGAGGATCCCACCGCTGCGACGCCCAGCCTCCTCACCATCGACAACGTGACCACCGCCTTCCACGAGTTCGGTCACGCCCTGCATGGTTTCCTGAGCCAGTGCAACTACACCAGCGTTTCCGGTACCAACGTGGCCCGCGACTTCGTGGAGATGTTCTCCCAATTCAACGAGAACTTTGCCTTCGTGCCGGAAATCCTGGCCGATTATGCCAACAACTGCTATACCGGTGAACCCATTCCGGCTTCCCTGGTGGAGAAAATCCGCAAGTCCCTGCAGTTCAACCAGGGCTTTGCCGCCGGCGAGACCTGCGCCGCCTCCATCCTGGACATGAAGTGGCACGAGCTCTCCGTGGACCAGCTGGCAACCTTCCAGGGCCCCGAGGATATCCGCGCTTTCGAGGATAAGGTGTGCAAGGAGATGGGCCTGATTGATGAAATCATCCCCCGTTACCGTACTTCGTACTTCAACCATATCATCGGCAGCGGTTACAGCGCCGGCTACTACAGCTACCTCTGGAGCGAGGTGCTGGCTGTGGACGCCTGGGAGAAGTTCAAGGAAGACGGCATCTTCAACAAGGAGACTGCATCGGCCTTCCGCAAGACCTTCCTCGAGAAGGGCGGCAGCGAGGAACCTATGGTCCTCTATAAACAGTTCAGAGGAGCCGATCCCGACCCCTCTGCTCTGATGCGTGCCCGCGGACTGAACTAGCGGATGTAAGAAGTCAAGACCTTCATTCCATCCTCCGGGATGAAGCAAATGTCATCGGCGTCGGCCGGGATGAGTACCGTCTCACCCTGGCCGATGCTCATTTCTTCCCCGTCCACTTCCAGGGTGCCGCTGCCTTCCAGGCACATGACCACCATGAAGGAGTCGATGTCGCTCAGGTCCTTGGCGTAGGGGAGGGTAAGGTCATAGACGCTGGTGGTGAAGTAGGGGCAGTCGGCCACCTGCATCTCCTCGTCTTTTTCGCGGGGGTATTCCGTGCGGTAGTTGTCGTAAACGGTGTAGTCGATGGCCGTCTTGGCCCATTCGGTGTGCAGCTGGCGGGGCTTGCCGTCCAGGCCTGGCCGATTGTAGTCGTAGATGCGGTAGGTGAGGTCGGAGGTCTGCTGGATCTCGGCGATGTAGCTGCCTCCGCAGATGGCGTGGATGCGGCCGGCGGGCAGGAAGAAGACGTCGCCCGGCTGGATGTCGTAGCGGCACAGGACGTCGGTGATGGTTCCATCGGCCACCTTCTGCTCGTAGATTTCAGGGGTGATTTTCTCTTTGAGGCCGACGAGGAGGTGGGCGCCCGGCTTGGTGCCGATCACGTACCACATCTCAGTCTTGCCCTTGCTGCCGTTGTGTCTGGCGGCGGCCACTTCGTCGTTCGGGTGTACCTGGATGGAGAGGTCCTGCTTGGCGTCGATGAATTTCACCAGCATGGGAAACTCGTCACCGGTGTTTTCGTACACGTGCTTGCCTACGAGCTGGCCTTTATATTCTTTGGTGAGCTCTGCAATGGTTTTTCCTGCGAGGGGACCTTCGGCCACTACGCTTTCGTCGTTGGTCACTCCGGAAAGCTCCCAGCTCTCGGTACCCCAGACCAGGGTTTTTACAATGGGTTTGAACTTAAGAGGATGCATAATTTCAGTTTTGACGCCGCAAAAATACTCATTTTTTTGCACAGTGTGACTCTTTACATACAAATTGCCGCGTTGACCTGTGTCAGCGCGGCAATCTTCTTAACGATATCAGTTGTCCTTATCTGATGTAGCCGTAATATTCGTCATCGGTGGCGCAATCCCACCATACGGGATAACACCAGACATTGGTTTCATAGGCAATCTTGCTGGAAGCCTGGGCGTTTATCTTATTGACGGTGAGTTCCCACTTGTCCGGAAGTCTCCAACGACGCTGCCAATAGGTCGGGTCGGTTTTTATAGTACCGGTGAGCTGGGCCTGGCCGGAGAACATCGGTCCTCTGTCGTAACCAGGATAAACCACTCCGTAAGAACCGATATTGCCGGCGCTGAAGTTGAAGCGGCGCATGTCATTCCAGTTCTCTATGCTACAACCCATGGCGATGTATTTCTGAAGCATGATGTCGGACATCGTCAGTTCGCCGGAGCTCTGGGCAACGGCTGCACTGGCCAGATAGTTGGTGATAGCAGCCTCGTCCATGGGAGCCATGTCCGGGTTCTTTGCGGCGTAACCGCCGGCCTGCCAGTTACGAAGCTGTGCCTGCATTCTGTCCATGTGGGCCTTGATACCGGCTTTGTAGGCGATGAGGGCCTCGGGGGCCTTGCCCTGACGCATCAGGACCTCGGCCTTGATAAAGCACATCTCATAGTAAGTGAGAATATCGAAATCGGAGTTGGGACGCACCTGGAAGGAGCCCGTGGAGAGCACGGCACCGGCAGTGTACGGATCAGGGCCACTGTACCAGTTCATGTCGTTCTCCGGCTGGCCGGAGCTCTGCAGAGTGAGCTGGGAGGCGCTGCGGAGATTGACGTATGCCGTATCACCGGCGTACATGTAGTTGTTGCTGTCCACGAAAATGGAGCCCTTCGGATAAGATACTTTTACGTCGTTGCCATTCACTGATTTGACCTTGCTGCCCATGGCTGCAATAAACTCGGCGCGGATAGCGTTATCCCCAATGGTGTATGTGATGTCCTTTCCATCTTTGGTGAAAGAGGTGAGGGAGATGGAAGCGGCACCCGCCTGCAGCAGGCGTTTGGCTTCGCCGTAAATGTCCACGCCTTCGGAGCGCCTCCATTTGTAGGAGATAACCTTTCCGTTGTTGTCAACCTTGATGTCTGCCATGGCGGCAGGAACAATCTTTGTCATACGGGGGTCTTCTACGCCGGCACCGCGCATATTCACCAGGAGGTCCTTGTGGAACTTGGAGATGCGCTGGTTGTTGCCATAGGCTACGACATCCCAGTTCGGGTTGGTCATGATGGGGTCTTTGAACCAGTAGTCCACCACATCGGATGCAACATTGTAGCATAGCATAACGGCATTGTCGTCGTTGGACTGGGGACCTTTGCTTAAGCACTCCAGAATGGCGTCTCCATCAAACTGATTGGTTTTCTTGGAAAGCTTGAGCAGATAACGGGCCTTGAGACCGTAGCAGAGCTTGAGCCACTTGGCAGGATCGCCGCCGCACCACATGTCACCCAGGGAGAACGCGGTGGCATTAGGGCCCTGTTCCATGCTGAACAGTTCAATGGCGTGGTCCAATTTTGCAAGGCAACCTTCGTAGATGGTTTTGCCATCGTCATAGGCAGGGGAAGGATTGGCGACAAGGGCCTCGGTGTAAGGGATCTCGCCATAGAGGTCCAGCATCATCATGAAGCCCATGGCGTGGATTACCTCGGCAGCGCCCATGTAGTAGTAGGCTTCCTCTTCCTCGGCCTTGTCGTACAGGCTGGGAAGGTTGTTGGCACATTCGATAAACCAGCCCTGGTACACGGTGGTAGTGGTGCCGGCGTTGCATTCCCAGGTAGTGCTGAGCTTGTTGTTATTGTTGTTATTACTGTAATATACACCCGCAGTGCAGGCGGTTCTCATGTTGGCTGTACCGGCAGCATAAGAATAAAAGTGCTGAATCCAGGGCAGGCGGTTATTGACAAGCGCGCTGGAACTGTTGGGCTTGTCGGGATCGGTGTTTACATCCAGCCACTTTTCGCAGGATACAGATCCCATGAGCAAAACAAACAGGATTGCTATATTGAAGAGTTTTTTCATACTGCTTTAGAATCTAAGATTTACGCCGAAGGATACGCTTGAAACAGCGGGGACACTGGCATAGTCAATACCGGTCGCGCCGGAGCCGCCAGTACCACCGGCAGTGCTCACCTCGGGATCCATGCCCTTGTAGTTGGTGATGGTGAAGAGGTTATTACCTGTAGCCGTTACGCTGAAGCCTTTGATAAAGCTTGCTTTCTTTACCAGGCTGCTCAGATCGTAGGTAATGGACAGGGAACGGAGCTTAAGCCAGTTCACATCCGTGATGAAATTGTAGGAGTTGTCAAGATGGTTGTCCCAGTATTTCTGGATCATAGCCTCACCGCTATAGGTGACGTTATTGATGGGGTACTGCTTTCCGGCCTCATAAGTTTCCGTAAACGGTTTCCAGGTGTCTCCATCTTTGATGACACCATTCACGGTGACGGATTTGCGGTCGTTCAAGGTGGTGATCGGGCTCATGCCGGTGGACGCCATCAGGTATTCGGTACCATTGTACACGGCACCTCCCAGACGGAAGTCCAGCAGGAAGGACACGGACAGGTTCTTGTAACGGATGGTGTTGGCCAGGCCGCCGATGAGCTTGGGCTCACGGTTTCCTACCAGCGTGCTGGTCTCGGAAGAAACCTTGTACAAACCGGTGTTGGGATCAATTACATATCGGCCCACGCCCTCGGGCAACTCGGCGACGATGTCGTTTCCTTCACCGTCAACGCCTGTCACGGCGGTTTCGCGTTCAAAGCGCGTACCGACCATGCCCAGGAAGATTCCGCCGTTGGGGATGGATGCGGCCTTCACGGTGCCGAACTGAGCATCGGTGGGGTAGAACATTTCCACACCCTCCAGGAACTGGCCCAGCGTGCCTCTGTTGTAGGAAGCGTTGAGGACCATCGTCCATTCAAAATTGCGCGTGGAAATGGGGATGACGGTGAGCGCAAATTCCTGACCTCTGTTGATGACGGAGCCGGAATTGATGGTGGTAAAGGCATAGCCGCTGGCCTGTGACAGACGAGGTGCCGCTATCTGGTTGGCCGTGCTGCTGTGATAGTAGGTCCAATCCAGGCCGATGCGGCCGTTCAGGAATTTGAGTTCGGTGCCGATTTCCCAGGCAGTCTGGATTTCGGGGACGAGGAAGATGTTACCAGACCGAGAAGTGTTACCTACACCCGTGAAGGAGCCGTAGGTGATGGGAGACTCCAGATAAGTAAGGGTGGCATAGGGACTGGCATCCTTACCTACGCGGGCCCAGGACGCACGCACCTTGCCAAAGGTAAGGACATTGTTCTTGGGCATTACCTCAGAGAATACGAAGGAACCGCTCACGGAAGGATAGAAGTAACTGCGGTTCTTCTTGGGAAGGGTGGAAGACCAGTCGTTACGGCCGGTAATAGTCAGGTAAGCGATGTTTTTGTAGGCGGCACGCAGTTCACCATATACGCCGACAAGACGTTTCTGGACGGTGGCGTCGTTGAAGAACTGGTTCTCCTTGGAAATATTGCTGAAACTGATGGTTCCTGCCGTAATGAAATTGTAACCCCAGTGAGTCTGGTTGCTCCGTTCCGTGGCTTCGGTTGTCGTTCCCATCAGCAGGTTGAGGTCCACCGGGCCAAACGTCTTGTGCATATTGCTCATCAGGTTGGTGGACAGATAGCTGTAGTTGTAGTCACTCTTGCTGAGACGGCCGTTCTGATAGATGTCTCTTGCTACGGAGCCGGGTGCAATGTAGGTGTAGGCGTCAGTGGTGTACTGGTCGTATCCGACGCGGCCCGTAATGTTCCACCAGTCGGTGATGTCCAAGTTTGCCGATACGGCGCCGGTGAAACGGGCGGTCTTGTCGTTCAGGTTGTTCTTATTGATAATCCAGTAAGGATTTTCCTTGTCCTCGGACAGATCCAGGATGCCTTCGAAAAGGCGATATTTTGTTCCGTTAGGTTTCAGATAGTGGGTGACATCTTCGGTAATCGGCCAGGTATAAAGTGAGG
This sequence comes from Bacteroidales bacterium, assembly GCA_016288055.1. Taxonomy (GTDB): domain Bacteria; phylum Bacteroidota; class Bacteroidia; order Bacteroidales; family UBA932; genus Cryptobacteroides. The sequence goes on along the minus strand of JAEEXZ010000018.1, from coordinate 23,255 downwards.
TCATGGAACCCGAGCCGCCGCCGTCATACAGACCGCCGGATGTGAGGGTCTTGTCTGTTTTGGCAATGGAATAGGCGGCATTGGCCGTCACCGTGAGTTTACCATACTTCTGTTCCCCGTTGAAGCGGACAGTGGTTTTATTGTAGCCGGTGTTCGGCACAACACCCTTTTGGTCAAAGTTGGACAGGGAGAGGAAGAAGGATCCGTTCTTGGAGCCACCGGATACGCTTACGTTGTTGTCATAAATGATACCGTTCCGGAAGAAGCCGTTGATATTGTCGTAGATATTGGCGTTGGAGGCCAGTTCGGCGCCCCAGGTCTGGTAGGTCTGTTCGTTGAGGACGCCGTTGATTTCATATCGGCCACGGCCAAACTGTGTCTGGGCCTGGGGCAGTTTATTGGCCCATGAGACGCTGACTTTACCTGCATACTCGACTTTGGCGGACCCTTCAGCACCCTTCTTGGTGGTGATGATAATGGCTCCGTCTGCAGCACGCGAACCATACAGGGCGGCGGCAGCGGCGCCTTTCAGGATGGACATGGATTCGATATCCTCGGGGTTGATATCCATCACACGGTTGGAATAGGTGGTATTGCTACGGGTCATACCGTCGGAACCGCTATTGCCGAATACCGTCGTGGAGTTATCGTAAATAACGCCATCGACCACAAACAGCGGAGTGTTGTCGCGGCCTTCCGAGGTGGAGTTGGCACCGCGGATGATGATGGATGCACCTGCACCTGCAGCGCCGGAGGACTGGGTCACGTTCACACCAGGGACCTTACCGGCCAGGGAGTTTACCACATTGGTTTGTTTGTTCTTCAGAAGTTCGTCCGAATTAACTTCAGAAACAGAGTATCCCAAGGCCTTGCGCTCGCGCTTGATACCCAGTGCCGTCACAACGGATTCCTCCAGGAATTCATTGTCTTCCTTGAGGGTAATCATGAGGCCGGTACCGGCATTTATTTCCTGGGAGGCATAGCCGATGCAGGAAATCTCGAGGACGGCACCGGAACGGGCGGCGATGGAGAACGTACCATCGGCGGCGGTCATGGTCCCTGTAGTGGTCCCTTTGACAATGACACTGGCGCCCGGTATGGGCAGGCCTTGCGTGTCAACTACGGTGCCGCTGGCCGTTTGGGCCATGGCTACTGCGCTGACACCTGCCCATAAAGCCAATGCCAGCAATACATTTTGTAGTTTTTTGAACATAGATTGATTGGGTTAGTAATTTATGGAAATATTGGTTTCCAGTTGGTTATAAGTCGGAGCAAATATAATCAATCGATTTGGAATCTTCAAGACAATATTAAGAATTATTCAATAGAACGCTAAAACATTTTAATAATTGCTGCTTTGTGTGTCAAAAATTACTATATTTGCGGTGGGAGAATCACAAATTATCCTAATAACCACCACTATTTATTAACCAACCATGTTTAAAAAACTACTAACAGTTATGCTGACATTCGCCCTGTGGGCAGGTGTCAGTGCGGTAGCCTTTGGGCAGACCGCCGGCGGTGTCGTAGTCGATGCACAGGGGCAGCCTGTTCCGGGCGCCAGTGTCATCGTCAAGGGGACCACATTGGGAACGATGACCGACGCAAGCGGTCAGTTCAACATTGCTACCCGTTCCGGAGCGACACTCGAAATCTCATGCCTGGGTTATGCCACCGTCGAAGTGGCTGCCAAGGCCAATCTGAAGATTGTCCTTCAGGAAGACTCGGAATACCTCGATGACGTTGTCGTCGTGGGTTACGGCACGCAGAAGAAAGCCAACCTTACCGGTGCCGTCTCCACCGTGGACGTTTCCAAGACCCTCGACTCCAAGTCCACTTCCAGCGTGGGCAAGGCCCTGCAGGGTGCTGTCCCCGGCCTTACAATCCTTAATACCTCCGGTGATATCAACGCGGAACCCTCCATCGTGATCCGTGGTATCGGCACCCTTTCCAACGAGGGTACCTCTACGCCTCTTTACGTGGTGGACGGCGTCCCGATTGACAATATCTCCTACCTGAACCCTCAGGACATTGCCTCCATCTCTGTCTTGAAAGATGCGGCTTCCAGCTCCATCTACGGTACGCGTGCCGCCTTCGGCGTGGTTCTCATAACCACAAAGAGTGCTTCCACCATCGAGCGTGCCGTCGTCAATTATACCAACAACTTCGGCTGGAGCCAGGCCACGGACCTTCCCAACTATCCCACCGTCCTGGAGCAGATCAAGGCCATGAAGGAAGCCAACGACCGTTCCGGTGTAGAGAGTGAACTGTTCGGTATGTACATCGACAGCGACCACTTCATCGAGATGGCCACCAAGTGGCAGCAGAAGCACGGCGGCAAGAGCGGTTACCGCAAGATGGTCTTCGGCGACGATTATGACGCCACCGGTTATTACGCCGACTGGGATGTCCAGAAGATCATGTTCAACCGTGCCGCCCCTTCCCAGAACCACACGCTCTCCGTGCAGGGTACGTCCGGAAAGACCAACTACTACATGTCCCTGGGATACAACAAGGACCAGAGCATCATCAACTTCAACCCCGACAAGGTGGAGAAGTACAATGCTACGGTCAACGTCTCCGCCCAGGTTCTTGACTGGCTGCAGGTTGGCGCCCGCATCAACTATTCTGACAAGAACTACACGCATCCCTACATGCGCGGCGGTACTTACCAGTATCTCTGGCGCTGGGGCTCCTTCTTCGGCCCTTACGGCTATTTCGAGGAGGAGGACGGCACCCGCTATGACGGCCGCACCATGATCGGCTACCGCAATACCGCGGGCGACTGCTACAACCGCACCGACAATCTCCGCCTGGGCGGTTTCCTGAAGGCCGATATCGTGAAGGGCCTTACCCTGAACGCAGACTACACCTTCACCAACAAGACCACCCGTTACAAGGGAGTGGGCCTTCCCGCCACCATCTATAACACCTGGAGCGTGAATCCCCAGAAGAGCGTCCTTTCTACCACCACCTTCGTGGAGACCGACCGCTCCTTCTTCTACAACCACGTGGCCAACGCCTATCTGAACTATCAGTTCAACCTGCAGGAGGATCATCATTTCAATGTGATGGCCGGTGCCAACATGGACAAGAGCGAGTACGAGTACCTGTACTATGAACGCCATGACATCATGGACCTCAACATGCCCGAGCTGGCGCTCAGTGACTCCGACTATAGTTATACGCATACGCACACGCACGAGGGATCCGTAGGTTTCTTCGGCCGTGTCAACTATGACTACAAGGGCAAGTACCTGGCCGAGTTCAATATCCGCCGCGACGGTTCCTCCAAGTTCCCGTCCAAGGACCAGTGGGGCACCTTCATGTCCGGTTCCCTGGGTTACCGTATTTCCGACGAGGTGTTCTGGGAGCCCATCAGGCCTTATGTGAACAATGCCAAGATTCGCGCCTCCTATGGTGAGGTGGGTAACCAGGAAGTGGGTTCCAACATGTTCCTGGAGACCATGAGCAAGAAGACCAACGAAGTGAACTGGCTGGGAAGCGGCAGCTCCAAGTATGATTACTTCACGGCGCCCAAGCTGGTGTCCGAATCCCTTACCTGGGAAACGATTGCCACCACCAACATCGGCCTCGACCTCGGTTTCCTGAAGGGAGACCTGAATGTCACCTTCGACTGGTTCCAGCGCAGCACCAAGGGAATGCTTGCCCCCGGCAAGGCTCTTCCTGCCGTCATCGGCGCAGGTGCCGCTTATGAGAACGCCGGTTCCCTGAGAACCCGCGGCTGGGAATTGAACATCGACTGGCACCATGATTTCGGCGCCTTCAACCTCTACGCTATCGCCAATCTGTCCGACTATAAGACCATCGTGACGTCCTGGGACAGCAACAACTTCATCAACAACAACTACACCGGTAAGGAATACGGTGAAATCTGGGGCTTTGAGACCGACCGGTATTTCACTTCCGCTGCCGATGTGGCCGCATCGGCCAGCCAGGTGGGCCTGGAAACGGGTAAATTCCACTACGGCGCCGGCGACATCAAGTTCGTTGACCAGAACAACGATAACGTCATCAACTGGGGACAGGGTACTCCCGAGAATCATGGGGACCTTATCAAGATCGGCAACACTACGCCCCGCTATCAGTATTCCCTCCGTATCGGCGGAGCATGGAACGGTTTTGACATGGACCTCTATTTCCAGGGCGTGGGCAAGCGCAACATGTGGACCCAGTCTGCATTTGTGATGCCTTTCATGCGTGGTGTGGATGCTATCTATTCCAACCAGACCAGCTACGTGACTGCCGAGCAGGTGGCTACCGAAAAGATCGACCAGTCGGCCGCATTCCCGGCCCTCTACGGTGGCGGCGGTGCTGCCCGCGGTACCATTTCCTCCGACATCGTGGATCTGGGTTGCACCAACTACTATCCTCAGACCAAGTACCTGGTGAATATGGCCTACCTGCGCCTGAAGAACATCACCATCGGCTATACGCTGCCCAAGTCTCTGACCCAGAAGGCCAAGATTGAAAAGGTGCGCGTTTACATCGCTGCCAACAATCTTGTGGACATCATCAACCACAACCGCGGCACCGGTATCGACCCCGAAATCAACACGGGTGTCGGCTCTTATGGAAATGCCGTTTGGGGACGTACCGAACCTATCTTCCGTACCTACTCCTGCGGTTTGCAGGTTACGTTCTAACCTAAAACGATGCATGCATTATGAAAAAATATTTATACATCGCACTTTCTGTTGCTGTTCTGGGCATGGTCTCCTGCAGCAAGCTTAAAGATGACGTACTTAACGGGGACCCTTACACCTCGTTTACCAAGAGTAACTACTTTACCAGCGAAAAGAACGTTGAGCTGTTCGCCAACTACTTCTATAACGAATGGGCCGGTTATGGCAACAGCGGTTCTTACGGCTCCTTCTATTTCCCTACGCTGAACGACAACCAGACTCCTACCGGTTATACTGAGTGGAGTTTCACCTCCGTGAGCGCCTCCAACAATACCTGGAACAACTCCTACAGCAATATCCGCCGCGCCAATATCATGATCGAGGCCATCCCCGGCATCGAATCCATGAACGAGGCCGCCAAGAATAACTGGCTGGGCATCGCACGTATGTACCGTGCGTGGTATCACTACGTGCTGGTGCGCACGTTCGGCGACTGCTACTATGTGGACAAGGTGCTGGGCACGTCCGACAAGAATGTGCTCTATGGCCCTCGTCAGGACCGCGACCTGGTTATGGACAAGGTTCTGGAGGACATTAACTTCGCCGTTGCCAACATCAACCAGAACGCCGGTTCGCGCGTGGCCGTGAACGCCATGGTGGCCCAGGCCATCAAGAGCGAGATCTGCCTCTACGAAGGAACGTTCTGCAAGTATCGTGTGGCGGCCGACGGACAGAAAGCCCCCGATGCCACCCGTGCCAGCCGTTTCCTCACCGAGGCCAAGACGGCCAGCCAGGCCATCATGGAGAATCCCATGTATGAAGTGAGCTCCAGCTACCGTGCCATCTACAACTCCGACGACCTCGGCTCCGGTGTTGCGTCCAAGGAAATGATCCTTTACAAGAAGTACGTGTACAGCACCCTCGCCCACAGCCTGATTGACTACACCTGCGGTTCCACCCAGCAGAATGGTCTTACCAAGGACGCCTTCGACGCCTATCTGTTCACGGATGGCCAGTGCCTTGCGAACACTACGCTGGACAAGAACGACCATGGTGTCAAGGTTCCCATCGAGGCGGGTGCCGGCGCCGGCTACTACCGGGATGAAGGTACTTACCTTATTGACATCACCGAAGCCCTTGCCAAGCGCGATCCCCGTCTGGGCGAGTCAGTCGATCATGTGATTCTGCCTCCGGGCCTGGGTTACAAGCGTTACAAACTGGGCGCCGAGTCCACTTCTTCCACCGGTTACGGCGTGCAGAAGTATGATACGCCCACGTTTACGGATGCTGTCCGCCGTAACTCCATCGGCGGTGCCGAAACGGACGCCCCCGTCTTCTGGCTCAGCAATATCCTTCTGAACTATGCCGAGGCTTGCGCCGAACTGGGCTCCTGCACCCAGGCCGATCTGAACAAGTCCGTGAACCAGCTCCGCGCACGCGTGAGCATGCCCGACATGACGGTGGCTCCCGCAGCCGATCCGGCCAATAACATGGGCGTGAGCAACCTGATCTGGGAAATTCGCCGTGAGCGCCGCGTCGAGCTGATGTTCGACAACAACGACCGCTACTGGAGCCTCATCCGCTGGCACCAGCTGGACAAGCTGGACCAGACCCGGTATCCGAACCTCCGCAAGGGCGCATGGGTAGGCGCGGACTTCCGCAATGCCGATGCCAACCTGATGGAAAAGACCACGATCGACGCGGACGGATACATCGACTGCAGCAACGGCACCGTGGGCCGCAGATACGACAAGAAACAGTACCTGGCCCCGATCCCTTCCGGCGAAATCTCCCTCAATCCCGAGATTGGGCAGAACCCTGGTTGGGAATAGTTGTTGAGACATAATGAAATTAATCAGGCGGCTCCGGAATGGGGTCGCCTGATTTTTTAAAAACTAACGAAAAATTATTAAAAAAGCTTTGCAGGGTAGTTCAAAAGTTGTAAATTTGCGCAACCGAAACCTAAAGATAACAATAACCTTTCCATACTATTATTAACTAACCAATCTCTATGTCTCTTCAAAAATTTTTGAAAGCACGCATTGCGGCTGTGTCCGCTATGCTGTTCGTTTGTGTCGGCTTGTCCGCACAGACCATCACTGTGAAGGGAACTGTCAAGGATGCGAATGGGGACCCTATTGTAGGTGCCGCCATTCTGGTCAAGGGCACATCAAATGGTGTTACCACAGATTTGGATGGTAACTATGCCATTAGTGTTCCCTCCAACGCGACGCTTCGTTTCACAGCTCTGAGTTATGCCGATCAGGACATCCCCGTTCGCGGACGTACCAACATCAGCGTAATCCTAAATGAAGATTCCGAACGTTTGCAGGAAGCAACTGTGACGGCGGAGTTCGGTATGAAGCGCGTGGCTCGTTCCGTGGGCGCTTCCGTCCAGAGCGTGAAGGCACAGGATATTGCCGACTCTGGTCGTGAAAGTTTTGTGGATGCTCTCCAGGGCCGTGTCTCGGGTATGACCATCACCTCCACCGGTGGCGCTCCTGGTTCCTCCACCTCTGTAATTCTTCGTTCTGCGACCTCAATCTCCGGTAATAACCAGCCGTTGTATGTTGTGGATGGCGTTCCTATCAACAATACCACACTGAACGGAGCGAGCGACTTTGCCGTTGATGACGCTGTTTCTTCCCGTACCTTCGACTTTTCCTCCCGTGGTAATGATATTAACCCGGAAGACATTGAAACCATGACCATCCTGAAGGGTGCAGCTGCCGCTGCCCTGTATGGTTCTGATGCTTCCAATGGTGCGATTATCATCACGACCAAGAAAGGATCTGCTGGCCGTGGCAAAGTTAGTTATTCCAACTCTTTCCGTTGGGATGAGACGTATGGTCTTCCTGATATTCAAAACAAGTATGCCAATGGTGCATATGGCGCTACCAACTACTATTATACTTCTCGTTATGGCGGCTTGTATCCTGAGGGAATGAAACTCTATAATAACATGGCCGCTCTTCTCCAGACAGGTTTCTCACAGAATCATAATATCTCTGTGGAGGGTGGTACCGAAAAAGTGACCGTTCGTGGTGCCGCATCTATTACAGACCAGAAGGGCGTCGTCAAGACCACGGATTACAGTCGTATCAACCTTACTCTGTCGGGTAGCGCCGAGGTGACCAAGTGGCTCAATTTCAATGCGTCCCTCCAGTATGTAAATACGGGAAATACCAAGGTTGCCAAGGGATATCTGGGCGTTCTTTATCGCGCTTCCCGTTGGCCCCTGAATGACGATATGAGCAGATACATCAATGACGATGGCACGATGAGCCGTCCCCAGCTCTATACGGATACCGACCTGATGAATCCGCTGTTCGCGATTTACAAGAACTACAATCACGACGAGGTAGACCGTATGGTGGGCTCTTTCAATGTAAACATTCTGCCCACCAAGCACACTTTCATCCGTGCAACTTATGGAACGGACTTCTCTGTCGGTGAGTATAAGGTGAATTCCCACCCTTACTACGGAAATCCCACCAAGGCGACTTACGGAAAGGGTGATCTGAACTACTCAAAGCCTACGTACCGTGACCAGACCATTGACGTGCTGGCAGGCTACAATAACGATTGGGATAAGTTCACCTTCTCTGCCCAGATTGGCTACCACCAGAAAGAGAATTTGCAGAAAATTCTGTCTGTTTATGGCTCCAATTTCCAGGTAATCGATTTCTATAGCATCTCCAACTGTGACCCTCTTACCGTCGTCACTCGTACCAAGACCTCTACGCGCAGAATCCAGGCTATTTCTGCCCAGGCTGAGTTGGGCTATAACAACATGGCCTTCCTGACCCTTCGTGCCCGTAATGACTGGTCTTCTACCTTACCTTTGAATAACAATCACTATTTTTATCCGGCGGTCGAAGGTTCTTTCGTGGCCTCTGAACTTCCTTTTATGCAGGAACAAGACTATCTGTCTTACCTGAAACTCCGCGGAGCCATCGCTCAGGTAGGTAAAGATGCTACTCCGAAATCCATCTATCCTGCCCTTCAGGCCACAGAAGACTGGGGCGGCGGTTTCCGTTATGGTTTTACCGGTCCTAACCCCAACCTAAAGCCGGAGATGACCACCTCCTATGAAATTGGTTTTGAAGGACGCCTCTTCAATGACCGCGTGAATACGGACTTTACTTATTTCTGGACAAAATGCGAAAATCAGTACATCACGGGTTTCCGTCTTTCTTATGCCACCGGTTTCGTCCTTAATAATATGAACGTGGGTACTTTTACCACCAACGGATGGGAGTTCCATATCGATGGAGATATTCTGCGTCTCGGAAATGGCCTTCGTTGGAATTTGGGCTTGAATATGGACCATTCTACATCCTGCGTAACCGCACTTCCCGAGAATGTGTCAGAATATTATGATGCTTCCACATGGATTTCCGGAAACCTGCGTAATGGTATCTCATTGGGCAATCCTATCACCACAATCACAGGTAATGTCTATGAGCGGAACAATAACGGTGATATCCTTATCAGTCCCTCCACGGGTCTTCCTCTTGTCAATTCTAACAAGTGGGAAGTCCTTGGCGACCGCGAGCCGAAGCTTAAGTTTGGCCTTACCACCACCCTTTCCTGGAATAACTTCCGTCTGAGTGCTGTGGCTTCCGGTCGTTTGGGCGCCACCGTGGTGAATGGTACCAAGCGTGATATGATGACCACCGGTTCTTCATGGGAATCCGTTGCGCTTCGGGAATCCGGCCCCGTCGTATTCAATGGGGTCCTGAAAGATGGAAAGGAGAATTCTTCCGATCCTACGGTAAATACCTTAGCGGTCGACTACAGCAACTATGGCTCAACCATGTATACTGGTGCCGATGAGAACTGGATTGAGAAGAATGTACATTATCTCCGTCTCTCCGAAGTCCGTTTGTCCTACATGGTCCCGGCCAAATGGCTCAAGAACAAGACGGCGAACCTCCTCTCCGCCGCTACCGTTTGGGTGAAAGGTACCGATCTGGCCACCATCACCAATTACTCCGGTATTGATGTGGTCTGCAACGCTAACTCTGCCTCTGTCGGCGGAACCGGTGGCGTGGGATTCGATATGTGGGGTCTTCCCAGCCCCCGCGGTTTCGCTTTTGGATTCAATCTTACTTTTTAATTGACGGCAGCTATGAAAAAAATAGTATCTATCATCATTTTCGCTGTTATGGTATTCAGTTTTTCTGCCTGCCAGAAATACTTGAATGTCAATGGGAACGAGGATGCACCTGATTACATTGATGCGGGCCTGTACCTTCCGGGCATCCTCTCCGCCTATCAAGGCTACTACTATGATATTCGTTCTCTAGGACCGCTCTCCCAGATGATGGGAACCTCCTCCTATGCGAATTTTGCCAACAACTACTACACCGCGGGTTCTGATGCTGGCGGCGAGATGTGGCGTGTTAATTACTGGCTCCAGGGCATGAATCTGGAGAACATGATCAATCAGGCCATCGAGGGCGAGCAGTGGACGTTGGCTGGCATCGGCTATGCCATCAAGGCTTTCTCTTGGGACGTCATTGCCAAGTACCATGCCGATGCTCCTGTACTGCAGGCTTACGAGCCTGGTCGCCTGGCACATGATTACGATTATGAGTATACTCTCATGGAGAAGTCACGTGAATGGGCTGCGACCGCTATTGAGTACCTTGAAATGGAAGATAACAGCGATTATGGAACCTATCTTTCCAAGGGGGACCTTGCTTACCATGGTGACAAGAGCAAGTGGCTCAAGTTCGCCCATGCTGTGATCGTTACAGACCTCGCGGCTCTTACCAATAAGAAGGATTTCGCCGAGAAGTATGCTCCTGCTCTGCTGGAACATGCGGCTCTGGCCATTGACTCGAACAGTGCAAACTTCACTGTTGAGCGCGGCGGCGGTGGTACCGACGCACAGTTCAGCGCTTACAATAACTTCTGGGGCACTACCCGTCAGAACCTTACCAATGTTTACTGGCAGTCCGATTATATCGTGGAAATCATGACCGGAACGGTCCCCCAGTATGATGAGGAGACGGGCGACAAGGTAAAAGCGGCCCATAAGGCACCTCGTTCCAAGTGGCAGTTGAATCCCAAGCAGATTATCTGTGATACCACTAAGGTCGATGGCCACTATGATCCTCGCGCCGCAGCGAAGCTCAGTACTGTTGACGGCGGGTATTATGACAAGATGTCCGATAAGGAAGCTATCAAGGATTGGGTTTATTATGGCTCCGGTTTCACCGGGCCTGCCGGTCCTTCCGGTACTGCCCCCAACTTGTATGGTTTCCGTAATACGACGCCCACTACGGCTGTTGAAGGAAGCGGCCGCTGGCTTTTCCGTGATGATGCCCCCTATGTGTTGCTCACAGCTTCCGAGATACAGTTCGAATTAGCCGAAGCTTTGTGGAAGTTGGATCGTAAGGGCGAAGCGTATGATGCCTTTAAAAAGGGTGTAGAACTGGACATGGAATTCACAGGAAGTCACCTGAATCCTGGCAAACCCAAGGAAACCGGTAAGGACGCCGATGATAATCCCATTTATGCTGTGGGCGGAGGTCTTCCTGGCGGCAGCATGATTGACAAGTCGACCTATAATGCAATGGCTTCCGACTATCTGGCAGGGCCTTATGTGGGCGGCCTCTCCGAGGCAGATTTCACGCTTTCTCACATTATGATGCAGAAATATGTCGCCCTGTGGCCTTGGGGCGCCCTCGAAGCCTGGACCGACCTTCGCAAATACCATTATGATATTCAGTATACCGGGGAGTATCCTTCCAAGGATAATGGTTGGACGATATCCTCCGTTGACCAGAAGTGGGATACCGATCCCACTAAGGTTTACAAGGGCTTCTATCTGGCTCCCGCCCAGGTGGAGAACCGCCGTGGCTATTACAATGCCCGTAACGAGGGCTCTCCCTGTTACCGCGTGCGCCCTCGTTATAATTCTGAGTACATGTGGAATTTGAACTCCTTGAAGGCTCTGAAGCCTATTGCAGGTGATGCCGATAACTACCAGTGCTCCATTCCCTGGTTTGCCTATCCCGGCGATATCCCCGCATCTCTCTAATGCTTAATTATCTGATGAATATGAAAAGTATAAAATATCTTTTGCTCTTTGCATTCGCCGCTTGTGCGGTCATTGCTTGCCAGAAGCATGTGCTTACCTATGCGCCGAGTAATCCAGCGGATGATATGGCCATGTTCCAGATTACCTATGTGGAACCGATTGCCGTGAACGCCAGCAACGCCATCGACTCTGTGTTTGTCAACGACAAGTTGGTGGCCAGCTCAAAAGGTGTGGGACAGCTGGCTGTAAACGGAACCTACCCCTATGGCCCAGCTGCCGCTACAAGCAAGTTCTTTGCTGCTGCCCCCGGTTCCATTAAGATCCAGTTTTATCGTCGTGGGAACGAAGTCTATAATAAGACGGTGGATCTGGAGGCCGGTAAGTGGGAGCTCTTTGTTTACAGTTTGAATGAGGATCCCGTTATCTTTGACAATCTGTATCCCTACAAGGGTAATCCCGAACGCGGAACGGTGGAATCCTTCAATACGGATTCTATTGCCCGCATCCGTTTTTATAACTTCGCTTTTTTGGGTGATAATACGACTCCTTACCCTGGTAAGATCCAGTATCAGTGGGGGCCTGGAGAAGGCTCCAAAAGGGCCCTCGGAGAATGGCATAATCTTGGCGAGCCTGTGGGCTTCGGCGAAGCTACCGCCCATGAAATCGTTCATCTGGAAAAAGAAGTGTTTAATAGCGAAGGCTATGACTATCTTTATTTCCGCGGCGTGGATGAACAAGGAAATGAGGTGATTGAGTCCGACTATTGGACCACCTATATTGGCTCTACTATCAAACACATCTATCGTGGCGTGGTAGGCGGTTCGCCTGCGGCTGGCATTACTCTTAGCGGCTCTCTCAGATAATGAAAAGAATTATTATCCTTGTAGCGCTCGCACTTTGCGCACTTCCTCTCTTTGGGCAGAAATTGTCCAAAGAGGAGAAGGCCGCGCAGGCACAGGCCCGCTACGAAGCTGCTCTTGCAGCCTTTAATGATAAGGCCTGGGTATTGGTTCCCTTGGAGTATACTACGCCCGACGGTTTAGTTGAGACCAACAGTAACAACAGCTATTTTCTTTCTTACGAAAGAGACAAGGTGTTGGGTCGCGGATGGTTTATCGTAGATAATCGCGAGAACAATGTGGCTGAGGTGACCAAATACGAGGTGAAAGTAGACAAGAAAGGTAATGTAAAGGTGACGATGTCTGTTCTGGGCCGCATGTGGAAGGGAACCTACAAAATCAACATGCGAAAGGGGGATAATCAAGCCGAGGTTACCTATACTCCTGTCGGAAACGGTAAATCTTTCTTGCGTTTCCAGGGGCCTATCGAACCTCTCGCTTCCGCCGACTATCAGAAGATGGCGAACCCCATCTAGTTTATGTCTGCTCTGTTATGCAGGCGACCTCTTTCTGGAGGCCGCCTGTTTTTGTGTGTTCCTGTCCACAGGTCTTCTGACCGCCTACTGCAAGAAACCTGTCGATAATTGCTTTAGTGGTGTCTCCTTCTGCAAAAATTTGCTAACTTTATGGCATGAAAACTAAACTATTACTTAGCCTATTCCTGGCCGTAGGTCTTCTGACCGCCTGCCACAAGAAACCTGTCGAAATCAAGGTGGAACGAATCGAATTCGCCCCCGCATCTTACAAGATGTTCATCGGCGACGAGCAGGGCGTAACCGTCCAGTGCTATCCCAACACGGCCACCAATCTGGATCGGCTCTCCATAAGCAACTCAAATTCCAATGTGGCGGGTTTCGAGGGTGGAAAACTCAAAGCCCGGGCTGCCGGCAACTCGCTTCTTGAAGCCCGCTGCGGAGAAGCGTATGCATCGGCCCATGTCACCGTCTATTCCGGTTATTTCACGAAAGGCGGGAATAAATATGGCGTGGACCAGGCTTCCGGCTACCTCATGATGATTGGGGAGAGTACGCCGCAGGAGATACAGATGACCCTTTCTCATCGCGAGCCCGACGGAAGTACCCAGAACTTTTGGTTCCATCTTATCTATACCAATTTGGGCAAGACCATTGATTTTATGGATAACATGGACGGTACCATGGTGTCAGTGCAGAAGAACAACAACGAGGATGGTTACTGTATCCCCTATGCTGGGGAGGACGGCACTCCTGTTGTCAAGTTGGCCGACTGGGGCGACACGGATGCCCGCCTCACCAAAGGCACGCTCAGGGTGGAAGACCTCGGAAGCAGTACTTACAGCGTTGAGGCCGATTTTGCCCTCTCCACCGGCTATACCTTCACGGTAAATTGGGAAGGAGTGGCCTCCATGAAGACTGAATAATATCATCTTATGAAAAAAACTATTCTTATCCTGTCATTCCTCCTTTTGGGCCTCCTCCCTGCCATGGCCCAGGTGGATACTGTTGTCTCCAGAAATCGTTCGATAGCCGTGGGTAAGGTTGAGGAACTGCCCGCCGCGTGGGGCCGCATGAAGTTGCAGCGCCCTGGCGAGCACGCGGGCAAGCCCGTCTATCATCCCATGAAGGATATTTCCTATGTCCGTTTTGCCGATGGCTTCCGCCTGGACTATGTAGATGGCCGTCCGGTAAGGGATAATCTCCTTGGCTGTCCCACCATGATTGTGGAGGACAACAAGATTCTGGCCGAGGGTCTGGTTCGTCTCAACGACAGCGAACTCAAGTCCTTCCTGGGAGAGCGTGCCTACGCTCTGGGATACCGCCCGGGCCGCAATCTGTTTAATGTGGGCGCCTGGCAGGCCGGCATAGGAATCAACCTTTTTATGCTGTCGGGAGGGTTCCATTACTTGTTGGTTCCCCGGGGAATGAAGGATCTGTATTATTCCGGAGGTAAAAGTGGTGCCGCCGTGTTATCCTTTTCATATTTCTTCGGCGCCATGGCGGTGTCCGGTATCGTGGCTACAAAAATGGGAAACCAGGCCATATGCGAAACGTTGTCGCAGCCGGACATGGCTTTTTTGAGCCAGAAAGATGCACGGAAGAATCTGTGGTGGGGTCTTGCCGGTGTCGGAGCCGGTGTGGGATTGATGGCTCTGGGAAACCACGACTGGAACAGACATTATGATAACAAGGATCAAAGGTTCCCCGTAGAGTCCGTCGCCATGATTGCGGGCGGTGCCCTTCTGGTCAACCTGGGCTGCACGTTTGCAGCGAAGGGGCTTGTGTACATGTCGGCCCAGTCTAGGTACAAGTCCCAGCTCACCCTCTCGGCAAACGGCCTTGTCCTGAATTTCTAGCGAAACCGAGATTCCGCATCAAGGACCAGCTTAGTCTAGTGGCTCGGACCAATAATCGGAGGCGGCAAGAATGATATTTTCTTCGGTCAAATTGACAAGCTGCACTTTAGGAGTCTCGTAGGGTTGTTTGTTCTGGAGAATACCTTCCATTGCTATATGCCTATTAATCTAATTGGGGACCAAAAATAATAATACTCAGCGAGATATGCAACAGTAAACCCCGACCATTACCCCTCGGTGCATTTTTGGTGCAACTTTTTTCGGCCTAAATACAAGAAAAAAGAGCGGAGAGACCGAGATTCCGTCGCTGCGCTCCGGCATCTCTTGTGGCTCCTTGGGGGGACCAAACCAACAATTCACAGCCGGCGGTCCTGACGGACCTTATGCCTCTTTTGGTCGTCCGGGACCTATGAAAGCAAGCTTTCAAGGCCCCGGACAACCAAAACAGCCAACTGCTGCGCAGCCGGCTGTGAATGTTGGTTTGCGGAGAGACCGAGATTCGAACTCGGGATACCCTTTTGGAGTATACACGCTTTCCAGGCGTGCCTCTTAAGCCACTCGAGCATCTCTCCAATGTGACTTCCCAAAATCGGGACTGCAAAGATAAACACTTTTTCGCTTTTTCCAAAAAATATTTTGGTAATCCGGCCTTTTATGACCATCTTTGCACGCTATGACTATGAGAATTCGTTTAACAATTGGCACGCTTGTGTGCCTGATGGCTTCTGCTCTCAGCAGCAGCGCTCAAAACGCCTTGTCATTTACCCGTATCGACCGCAATCCCGGATCTTCGGCTATGGCCGGCGCCGGCGCCGCCAGCGTCAGCAGCGGCTGGTATTCTGCCTTCGGGCAGGCGGCACGGCTGGGTTTCCAGCAGGATAAGGTGGACGGCGGCGTAGGAGTGCAGCTGTGGGAGCCGGATAACGATGTGGACAAATCCACGAATCTTAGTGCCGGTGCCGCTGTGAAGCTTGGCCGTTTTTCCGTCGCCCTTGGCGGGGCCTATCAGATGGGTGTCTCCGGTCCGCAGGATTCTTTTACCCCGAGTGACCGACTGCTTTCACTGGGCGCAGCTTACAATATCGCCGACGCCGTGAGCGTGGGCCTGAATGCCCGCTATGCGGCGCAGGGCCTCACGAGTGAGGTGTCGGTGGATGGCTACAGCTTTGACCTTACGGTCGTCGGCCGTATTACTCCTGCCCTGTCGGCTGCCGTCGGTGTGGGCAACATCGGCAACAAGGTCAGCGGGTCCAACGCCTACTTCGGCCAGCCCGCCTATGCCTGCGCCGGTCTGGCGTGGGTTCTGGCTCCGGCTTCCGTCCACCGCTGCGAACTGCTTCTCGACGGGGAATACAACTTCGACGGAACCCTGGCTCTCACCGTGGGAGCGGAGTACGCTTACAATAAGACTTTTTACGCGCGCGCGGGATACCGCATCGCCGGCGAGAAGGCTCCGATTCCTTCCCACCTGGGTGTGGGACTGGGCCTGAGATACAGTTTCCTCCGTCTGGAGGCCAGCTATCTCACCGCTTCTCCCATCCTGGGCAACACGGTAAACCTGGGCGTTGCATTTACTCTATAAGAATGATGGAAATCAAACTGAATCAACCGCAAGTGCCGGTGCTTCTTCTCACCGGATATCTGGGGAGCGGCAAGACAACCCTCCTCAACCGCATCCTTACCAACAAGAAGGGAATCAAGTTCGCCGTTATCGTCAATGATATCGGCGAAGTCAATATCGACGCCAGCCTCATCGAAAGGGGCGGCGTTGTGGGCGGCACCGACGATTCCCTCGTTGCCCTCCAGAACGGCTGCATCTGCTGCACCCTGAAGATGGACCTCGTGGCCCAGCTGGCAGACCTTACCGCCGCCCGCAAGTTCGACTATATTGTCATCGAAGCCAGCGGCATCTGCGAGCCGGCTCCCATTGCCCAGACCATCAGCACCATGCCGGCTCTGGCACCCCAGAGCGTAAAGGACGGCGTTCCGTACGTGGACTGCATCGCTACGGTGGTGGACGCCTGGCGCATGAAGGAAGAGTTCGAGGGCGGCGCGGCCCTTCAGAAGGAAGACATCGGCGACGACGATCTCGAGCGTCTGGTCATCGAGCAGATCGAGTTCTGCAATATCGTAATCCTGAACAAAATGTCCACGGTTACGCCCGAGGAGCTGGGTAAGCTGAAGGGTATTGTCAAGAGCATTAACCCCGGCGCCAAGGTGCTGGAGTGCGATTTTGGAGAGGTGGACCTGGACGAGCTTATCTACACGGGCATGTTCCGCTTCGACGAAGTGGCCACTTCCGCCGCCTGGATCGCCGCCATCGAGGGTGAGGGGGATGAGGACGAAGAAGCCGAGGGAGAAGCGCTGGAGTATGGCATTGACACTTATGTGTACACGCGCCGTCCGGCCTTTGACCTCAATAAGTTCGACAACATGGTGGCCAAGTACTGGCCGTCCAATATCATCCGTGCCAAAGGCCTGTGTTACTTCTCCAATGACATTGACAAGTGCTGGCTCTTCGAACAGGCGGGCCGCCAGAAGTCCCTCAAGGACTGTGGCCTGTGGTTCGCCACCATGGACCCCGACGAACTGGCCGATATGATGGAGCGCGACCGCAAACTGCGCGAGGACTGGACCGAGGAATACGGAGACCGTATGCAGAAGATTGTCTTCATCGGCCAACACCTGGACAAGAAGGGCATCGAGCGCATGATGGACTCCTGCCTGGCTGACTGAGAAGGCCATTTTTAGATACAGTGAGCGGTCCGTGCTTCACAGCAGGGACCGCTCTCATTCTAACCTAAAAACTTAACCTATTAAAAAAACTATTCGGTTAAATTTTATTGCGAAAATCGTGCCAAACTTTACTATTTTTGACAATTAAGTTCAGAATTTGGCCGAATTTTGAGAATTCTTACTTCAACCTCGGGTCTGTCATGCCGATTCGTGGGTAAAGCTGCAATTTTGTCAATGACATTGAGGCCGGCGACCGTCTCCCCGAAGACCGTGTATTCGCCGTCCAGGTGGACGCAGTTGTCCGGGTCCTGGACCAGGTAGAACTGCGAGCCGGAGCTCTCCTTGAAGGGATTCGCAAGGTCTCCGCGGCGGGCGGCGGCCAGCGCTCCTTTCTTATGCCGATGGAGGGGCTGCCCCAGGGAGTCGCGCATCTCGGCCGGAATGGTGTAGGCCGGGCCTCCTTCTCCGTAGCGGTCCACAAGGGTCGTGTCCTTGGTGAAGGGGTCTCCGCCCTGGATCATGAAATGGTTGATGACGCGGTGGAACAGCAGGGAGTCATAGTAACCGGTCAGGGCCAGTTTCTCGAAGTTGTCCCGGTGCAGGGGGGTGTCCTTGTAGAGTTTTACGCGAATGGTGCCCATGTTGGTTACGATGTCAAAGACGGGCTCTTCAGGCAGGGTCTGGGCTACTTTGGCGGCAGCGATGCTGTCTGCGGGTTCAATGCCCGTGGATTCAGGGGCGCTGTTGTTGCTGCGGCCCTTGCAACCGGCGATGAGGGCCAGGGCAAAAAATACATAAATAACTTTTTTCATAGATTCTTCGCTTCGCTCAGAATGACAATTGGGTAATTTCTGCAAATTTAACTAAATTTGTACTCAATATGGCAAACCCCTTGAAACAATTGGCGGGAGAAACCGCCATTTACGGTTTCAGTTCCATTCTGGCCCGCATACTGAACTTCCTGTTCGTTCCCATCTATACCCGTACGCTCACGCAGGTACAGTACGGAGTGGTGACGGAGTTCATGTCCTACATTGCCATTCTGCAGGTTCTTCTGGTCCTGGGTCTGGAGACCGGTTGTTTCCGCTTCGCCAACAAGGAAGGGGAGAATCCCCGCAAGGTGTATTCCGCCGCGCTGCTGGCGGTTATCGGCCTTAATCTTGCGTTCCTTGCGTGCATGGTGGCCTTCTCCGGGCCGATATCGGCCGCCCTTGGCTATGCCGGATACAGGCGCCTGATTATGTATGTGGCCGGAATCCTGTTCTGCGACAGCGTTACGGCCATCCTCTTTGCCAAACTGCGGCAGGAGCACAAGGCCATGAAGTTCGCCCTCCTGAAGACGGTGAAGATCCTCACTGAGACGGGCGCCAATCTGCTGCTGTTCTTCGTGTGGCCCGCCCAGCCGGATTTCACATACCCTGTTTTCGCCATCCTGGTGAGCTGCGTGGTGTGTCTGGCCCTGTTCATTCCGGACCTCCTTCACCTGAAACCCGTGTGGGACGGCGCTGTGGCGCGGCGCCTGCTTGTGTATTCGCTGCCCCTGATGGTGGCGGCTCTGCCGGGCGTCGCCAATGATTTCCTGGACCGTCTGCTGTTCCGTTTCTTCGATACCTCCTCGGAGCAGTGGCGCTCCACCCTGGGCGTTTACCAGGCGGCTGTCAAATTGGCAGTTATCATGAATCTGTTCATCCAGATGTTCCGCTACGCCGCCGAGCCTTTCTTCTTCCAGCGCGCCAGGGACAAGAATTCGAAGGAACTGTATGCCGTTGTGATGGAATATTTCACGGCTTTCTGCGGCCTGGTGCTGCTGGGAGTCGTGGGCTATATAGATGTCATTTCCCTTTTCCTGGGCCGCGACTTCCGCGTGGGCGTGGATGTGGTCCCGGTCATGCTCCTCAGCTACATGATTCTGGGCATGCTCTTCAACGTGTCCATGTGGTACAAGCTCAGCGGCCGTACCAATATGGCCATCTGGATTACCCTGGCAGGCCTGGCCGTCACGGCGGTGGTGAATATCGTGTTCATGCCCCGCTACTCTTACTGGGCATCGGCCTTCGGGCATCTGGCCAGCTACCTGGTCATGTTCGTGCTCAGTGCCTGGCTGGGCGCCAAGTACTATCCCATCCCTTATAAGTGGGGGCGGCTGGCGGCCTTGTTCGGCCTGATGGGCGTGGTCTATGCCGGCGTGGCACTTGCGCAGGGACATGTGGAAGGCATCGGCCTGCGCCTTGTGGTGAATACGGCGCTCATCGGCCTGTACGGCGCGGCGGCGTGGGCACTTCTCAGACGACGTTACACAAATACTATATAACCCTTTAATGAAACACATGAAAAAATCTATCGTAATCCTGGCCGCCATGGCCCTGCTGGCGGGCTGCGCCAAGCCTCAGCCGCAGGCCTTCCAGGTGATCCCCATGCCGGCCGATGTGACCGTGAACGAGGGCTATTTCCCCGTGACCGGCGCTGCCATCGCCTGCGACGAGAACATGGACGAGCTTTCCGTGAAAGCCGTCAACCGTTTTGCCGATGCCCTCAAGATTGTCACCGGCAAAGCCTGCGACGGTAAGGGCAAGGGCGAGATCCGCTTCGTCGTCAACCCCAACCTGGCCGCCGAGCAGTACGCCATCAACGTGACAAAGGACGGCGCTACCGTGGAGGCATCGGCCCTGAACGGCTTCGTGTATGCCATCGAGACCCTCAAGCAGATGCTGCCCGCCGCCATCTACGGCGACAAGAAAGTGAAGGCCGATTGGGTCCTTCCCTGCGTGAGCATCCTGGACCAGCCCCGCTTTGCCTATCGCGGCATGCACCTCGATCCCTGCCGTCACTTCTTCTCCATCGAAGAGACCAAGAAGTATCTGGACGTGATGACCGCCTACAAGCTCAACCGCTTCCACTGGCACCTCACCGAGGACCAGGGCTGGCGCATGGAAGTAAAGAAATATCCCAAGCTCACCGAAATCGGTGCCTGGCGTGACGGTACCGTCATCAAGAAGGACTGGGACAGCAACGACGGCATCCGTCATGGCGGCTTCTATACCCAGGAAGAGATGAAGGAAATCGTGGCCTATGCTGCCGAACGCGGCATTACCGTCATCCCCGAGATTGACCTTCCCGGTCACATGATTGCCGCCCTGGCTTCCTATCCGGAACTGGGCTGCACCGGCGGTCCCTACTCCGTCTGGACCCGTTGGGGTGTCTCCGAGCAGATCCTCTGCGCCGGTAACGAGCAGGTTTACACCTTCCTGGAGGACGTCTTCACCGAACTCATGGACATCTTCCCCTCCGAGTACATCCACATCGGCGGTGACGAGTGCTTCCCCCGCGACAAAGCCCTTCCCTGGGACAGCTGCCCCAAGTGCGCTGCCCTCATGAAGAAGCTGGGCATCAAGAAAGGCCCCGACGCCAAGCACTACCTCCAGAACTACGTAACTGCCCGCGTGCAGAAGTTCCTGAACGACAACGGCCGCAAGATCATCGGCTGGGATGAAATCCTGGAAGGCGACCTGGCCGAGGGCGCTACCGTCATGAGCTGGCGTGGCACCAAGGGTGGCATCAAGGCTGCCGCCAAGGGCTTCGACGTGGTGATGACCCCCACCGACTACGCCTACTTCGACTACTACCAGAGCAAGGAGCGTGACAAGGAGCCCTTCGCCATCGGCGGTTATCTGCCCCTGGAGAAGGTCTATGGCTACGAACCCTTCGACGGCATGGTGGCCGGCAGCGAGGATCACATCCTGGGTGTGCAGGCCAATATGTGGACGGAATACATCGCTACGCCCGAGCATTTGGAATACATGCTTATGCCCCGTATGTGCGCCATGTCCGAGGTGCAGTGGTGCGCGGCCGATGCCAAGGACTACGAGCGCTTCACCGCTTCCCTGGAACACACCCTGGGCATGATGGATGCCATGGGCGTGAACTATTGCCTGGATTACAAGGGTCTCATCGGCCTGGACCGTCAGCCCGCCCGCACCGAGGAGGAGCTGGAGGAGTACCTCAAGGAGAATCCCCGCAGCTGGTAAGCTACTTTGATTCTGACTCTCAAAACCGACAAAAACGCCGTTTTTTGTCGGTTTTTTCATTACCTTTGCCCCGTATGAAAAAGGTATCTCTCTGGCAAATCTTCACGGTCTTTGCGAAGATCGGGGCCTTCACCATAGGCGGGGGCTATGCCATGATTCCACTTATTCAGGCCGAGATGTCCAAGCGGGGCTGGATTTCGGAAGACGAGCTTCCGGACATCGTCGCCCTGTCGCAAAGTGCACCGGGCGTGATGGCGGTGAACATTTCCATCTTTGCCGGTCACAAGTTGCGCGGCTTCAAGGGCAGCGTGGCCGCCACCCTGGGCAGCATCACGCCGTCCTTCCTGATCATCCTGGGCATCGCCATGTTCTTCACGGCATTTAAGGACAACCCGTATGTGGAGCGCGCCTTCAAGGGCATCCGTCCCGTGGTGATTTCCCTCATCGCCGTGCCCATGGTGAATATGGCCAGGAAGTCCTGCAAGACCTGGTGGGCCTGGCTGCTGGCCGTGGGTTCGCTGGTGCTCGTCTCTTTCCTGAACGTGTCACCTATATATATTATTATATGTGTGACGGTGATTGGCTTTGCCGTGACGTATTATAAGGAGGGCCTATGGAAACGCTAGTGCTTTTTCTCCAGCTGGCCTGGACTTTCTTCGTGATCGGGGCTCTCACCATCGGAGGAGGGTATGCCATGCTGTCCCTCATCCAGAACCAGGTGGTGGTGGAGCATCCCTGGATCAGCGAAGCGACCTTCACGGACATCGTGGCCGTATCCCAGATGACGCCCGGTCCGGTGGGTATCAACAGCGCCACCTACGTGGGGTATAACGTGCTGGTCAACGCTACCGGCAGTCAGGTGCTGGGTGTCTGCGGCTCCGTTACCGCCACCCTGGCGCTCATGATTCCCTCGTTCATCATCATGCTGCTGATCGTAAAGTTTTACCAGAAGTTCAAGACCAGTAAGCTGTATGCCGGCACCATGGACTGGCTCAAGCCCTGCGTGGTGGGCCTCATCGGCGCCGCTGCCGTCATCCTGATGTTCAAAACCACTTGGGCCGATGGCGTCCCTTCGGTACAGGTTGTGGCCGATAACTTCCCCGACTGGAAAAGCTGGCTCCTCCTTGGCGGAGCGTTCGTTGCCGGCTACTGGGGGAAGGTGAATCCCATTTACGTGATACTGGCCGGCGCCGCCGCGGGAATTGTCATTTATTAATCGAAAAAATTGAAAAAATTATTCGAAAATATTTGTCGGTTAAGAAAAAGTTACTACCTTTGCAGTCCCGTTTGAAATGAACGGGATTTTTTACGAGTTTTTTGACAATACTGAAAGACTAAAAGTACAAGCAAGTACCGAGAAATTGTAATACAATTTATCAATACGAGCGTCAGTTTCTTTAAGAAACTAGAAGCGTCAGGAGCAAGCTAGATTTATATTAAATATACAATGAAGAGTTTGATCCTGGCTCAGGATGAACGCTAGCGGCAGGCTTAACACATGCAAGTCGAGGGGCAGCGCGGGGTAGCAATACTCTGGCGGCGACCGGCGAAAGGGTGAGTAAC
>JAEEXZ010000066.1 GCA_016288055.1 Bacteroidales bacterium | reverse complement strand
CGATGTATATCAGAGTGTCGGGAGTGGCCAGCTCCAGCGCCTTCTCCACCGCTTCTTTCACGGTGTCAAAGGCCCGCGGAGGGATGACGTCGGAGGATGACGCATTTCCTGACGCATCGGCCCTATTATTTGCGTCGGGAAATGCGTTATTCTCCGACGTTAAGAACCGTTTGAGGATATCGGCCGACGACAACGCGCGGGGCGTGGAGGCCGTGGCGAAGAGATAGGTGGCGCGGCGGGGCATCAAGGGCAGGATGGCGTCGAGGTCCTTGTCGGCCATGATGCCATAGACGATGATGAGGGCGTCGTTTTCGCCGGAATCCACGCGCGCCTGCAGCTGCGCGAAGTTGTGCCGCAGCGCATGCGCATTGTGGCCGATGTCCGCTATCACCGTGGGACGCTCCTGAAGCCGTTCCCATCGGCCATGGAACCCCATGTTGCGGGCGGTGTGGACAATTCCCTCCACGATTCCCTCATCTGAAAGCGAAGGGAAGGCGGGCCGAAGAATCTCCAGCGCCGAGAGCACCGTACGGAGGTTTTTCGCCTGGATGGCGGCCTGCAGGTCCATGGCGCGGACGATCTCATCCTTCCGGCCCCAGAGGGTGGGGCTCATCTCATCGGCAAAGAAAAGCGGGCAGAAGCCGCGGGCCTTCGCCTCGAAAACGGGGGCGGTTTCGGGGATGCGCTCCCCCACCAGCGCGGGCACATCGGCCTTGAAAATCCCGGCCTTCTCCCCGGCAATCTGCTCCAGGGTATTTCCCAGCAGCGCCATGTGGTCCAGGCCGATGGAGGTGACGATTGTCAGCAGCGGCTTCTCCAGGATATTGGTGCTGTCCAGGCGGCCGCCGAGGCCAGTCTCGATGACGGCGACATCCACACCTTCGTCGGCGAACCACCTGAAGGCCATGCCGGTGGTGATCTCGAAGAACGACAATTGGTTCTCCGTTATCCACGGCAGCCAGCGGGTAAGGAATCCGTAAACGTATTCTTTGGGGATGAGGGTTCCACCGGCCTCCATCCTCTCGCGGAAATCCAGCAGGTGCGGCGAGGTGAAAAGCCCCGTCTTGAGGCCGCAGGAACTCAGGGCCGATGCCAGCATATTGGACACAGATCCCTTGCCATTGGTTCCGGCCACATGAATGCTGCGAAACTGCCTTGTAGGATGCCCCAAGGCCTCCTCGAAGGCCTCCATCCGTTCCAGTCCCGGCTTGTAGGCACCGGCACTGAACCCATCCTTCTGCACCGAAGGAAAGCGCCGGAAGATATCCTCCACCAGCGCCTGATATTCCGTTTCGTTGAATTCTGCCATGCCTTACAGCAGTTTGGAAGCTATGTCGGATAGCATGGAGCGCTCGCCCTTGCGCAGGAAGATGTGCTCGAAGAGGAACTGGCCCTTCATCTTTTCGCCCAGGTGGGTGAGGCCGTTGCTCCACTGGTCCAGATAAGGCTGGTCAATTTGGAAAATATCTCCGGTGAAGACCATCTTGGTGCCTTCTCCGGCGCGGGTGATGATGGTTTTCATCTCATGCGGGGTGAGGTTCTGGGCCTCGTCCACGATGAAGAACACTTTGCCCAGGGAACGGCCGCGGATGTATGCCAACGGGGAAATGAGCAGTTTCTCCTCCTTCAGCAACATGTCCAGTTTCTGGGCCTGTTTGCTGCCGGGTTTGAAACAGTGGCGGATGACCTCCAGGTTGTCCAGCAGCGGCTGGATGTAGGGAGACATCTTGCTCTTCTGGTCTCCGGGCAGGAAGCCGATGTCCTGACCGCCCAGCACCACCGTGGGGCGCGTAAGGATAATCTGGTCATAATCGTCGGCCTGCTCGAGGGCCGATGCCAGCGCGATGAGCGTCTTTCCGGTACCGGCGCCGCCCGTAAGGGACACCAGCGGAATGTCGGGATTGAGGCAGGCGTCCATGGCGAATTTCTGTTCGTCGTTGCGGGGACGGATGCCATAGGCCGACTGTGTGCGCACCAGCACGATGGATTCGCGGCGGGCGTCGTAGCGGGCGCAAACGGTCTCTCCTCCGAAGTTGAACATATACAGCTGGTTGGGACGGGGTTCGCGGCTGCTCACCTCCAGCCAGGGCAGGCTGTTGTCCTGGCCATAGCAGAGGCGCTGCAGGGCCTCGGAAGAGGCTTCCATCTCCACGACCTCCTTGTCCAGGGAGTCCATCACCTCGTCATCCATGCGGTCCGTGAGGTAATCCTGCGCCTCCATTCCGGCGGCGATGGCCTTCAGCCTCAGATTGATGTCCTTCGTAACCAGGGCCACAAAGCGGTCCGGATTGTTGTCCCTCACCCACATGGCCGTGGAGAGGATGCGGTGATCGGGAATGTCGTCCCGGAAGAGTTCCTGGTATTCGGGAGCGAAGGGATGGTTGGGCTCGATCTTCAGGCTGCCCAGTTTCCCGCCCAGCGGGACGCCGTTCGCGCCGGGTTTCTGTCCTTCGACCAGGTTGCTCACCTGCCGCATGAAGGAACGGGCGTTGAAATGGATGGTTTCGTCGCCCTTCTTGAACTTGTCCAGTTCCTCGATGACGGCAATGGGAATGACAATGTCATTATCCTGGAACTGTTTGACACTCTGATAGTCGTGCAGGATGACGTTGGTATCCAGCACGAATATCTTGGACTTGGATTTCTTAGTCTTCACCTTCCAGCGTATTTAAAAGGGATTCGAGAATATGCGGGATTTCTACTCTTTCGCTGATGGTCACGCCTTTCTTCCGGAGGGAAGGATGGCCTATCGGGAAATAGACCACATCCTGGAGGATGAGCTCCGCATCGACGTAGTCGTAGTCTATGTCGGCAATCTGGACAAGGACGCCGGGCACCTCCGAGAAGAGCACGCGGACGGGGTCTTCGTCGCCGTAGGCCTTGCAGATGTCGCGGATGCAGACATCGGCCCCGACGGTGGCGGACATGGCACGGAGGGCCGACATGAGGCCGCCCTCCCCTACGGTGACGCCGGCCTTGACGACGCCGTCCTCCACCAGTTCGCGAACCACCTCGTAGCAGTCCATGAAGTAATCTGCGTCCTGGATGTCGGGCGCCGTGGAAGGAGAAGTTCCCAGCGCCTGGGAAAGGGCGCTGCCGCCCAGGCGGAAGTCACAGGGGTCGAAAGGGATATAAATGATCCAGTCCTGCGCTTCGGGGACCAGGGATGCGGCCACTTTGCGCCGGCGGGACATGCGGGGATTCACGGTCCGGTAAGGGAGATCCTGAAGGAGCGTGTCCTCTTCGGGGGCATCCTCGTCGGAGACGGCAACGGTGGAGGCCTTGAAGTGCACCGACGGTGTGCCGCCGGAAAGGCTGTACTTTCCGATCTTCACGCCCAGGGCGTCGATATAGTCGCAGGCCTCTTCCACGGAGCTGTAGAAGGCGGCGGCAAGGCCGATTCCCTTGTCGTTCCACTTCCACTCCGCCTTCAGGGTAAGGTCCCCGAGACGGAAGTGACCGCCCATCCAGACGGCATCCAGCAGGGCCTGGGCCACTTTCCCTGCCGTGTAGGAGCCGGCGAAGGGGATGGGCAGCTGCCGCTTCTGGAGATAATCCACCAGCTGGGCATAGCGTTCAAGGAGGGATGCGTCGTAGGAGTAATTGTCCGGCGCGGGGTCTTCCCGTTCATCGGCCAGGGCGGGGGCTTCTGTATCGGCCTCCGGAAGGGGGGCGACGAGGCATTCACGAAGCATCTTACCCGGCGTCAGAGGCATCTGCACACCGTCAATGATGTAAGTGCTGTTCAACAGGTCCGTTTTCCCACTCATGCCTCAAATTTAGGCATTTTTCCGTAGAAAAAAAATTCTCTTGGCCCTGTGGAGGACCAAGAGAACGATAAGATGTATGATTTTCGTCAGGTTACTTAGCCTGGGAAATCTCGGCCTGGGCAGCGGCGAGGCGGGCGATAGGCACGCGGAACGGGCTGCAGGACACATAGTCGATGCCGATGGTGTTGAAGAAGGCGATGGACTTGGGATCTCCGCCGTGCTCACCGCAGATACCGCACATGAGGTTCTCGCGGCGGGTGCGGCCCTTGTCCACACCGATCTTCACGAGCTGGCCGACGGCCTTGGTGTCGATGGTCTGGAAAGGATCGGCGTCGAGGATCTTGTTGCCAAGGTAGTCGCCCATGAAGGTGCCGATATCGTCACGGCTGAAACCGAAGGTCATCTGGGTGAGGTCGTTGGTACCGAAGCTGAAGAACTGGGCTTCGCGGGCCATACGGTCGGCGGTCAGGGCAGCGCGGGGGATCTCGATCATGGTACCGAACTGGTAGTCGAGGAGGGTACCCTGCTGGGCCTGGACCTCGGCCTTGATCTTCTCGCAGATAGCCTTCTGGAAGCTGAGCTCACGGGCGCTGATGGTCACGGGGATCATGATTTCCGGGTGCGGGTGCAGGCCTTCCTTCTGGAGTTCGGCGGTAGCGGTGAAGATGGCACGGTACTGGGTCTCGGCGATGAGCGGGAAGCTCACGTGCAGACGGACACCGCGGTGACCCATCATCGGGTTCACCTCATGCAGGGAAGCGCCACGCTTCTCCACTTCCTTCACGGAGATGCCCAGATCCTTGGCCAGCTCCTTCTTCTTGTCTTCGCCCTGAGGAACGAACTCGTGGAGCGGCGGATCCAGCAGACGGAACACGACCGGCTTGCCGTCCATCACGCGGAGGGTCTCCTTGACGGCGGCCTTCATGAAGGGCTCGAGTTCGGCGAGAGCGGACTTGCGCTCCTCGTCGGTATCGCAGAGGATCATCTTACGGAGCTTGGACAGCGGGAGTTCGCTGTTGCGGCCGTAGAACATGTGCTCGATACGGAACAGGCCGATACCCTGGGCGCCGAACTTGAGGGCGCGGGCGGCATCTTCCGGCGTATCGGCATTGGTGCGGATACCCAGCTTGCGGAACTTGTCGCACATGGACATGAACTTGGAGAAGAGCGGGTTCTCGGAGGCGTCCATGGTCTCGATGGCACCTTCGTAAACCAGACCCTTGGCACCGTTCAGGGACAGCCACTCGCCTTCCTTGTAGGCCTTGCCGCCGTTGAAGGTAACGGTCTTGTCCTTGAAGTTGATCTTGATGGCGTCGCAGCCTACGATGCAGCACTTGCCCCAGCCACGGGCCACGAGGGCGGCGTGGGAGGTCATGCCGCCGCGCTCGGTGAGGATACCCACGGAGGCGTGCATACCGTCGATGTCTTCAGGGGAGGTCTCTTCACGGACCAGGATGCACTTCTTGCCTTCGGCGGCATACTTGATGGCATCCTCGGAGGTGAACACGATCTGACCTACGGCACCACCCGGGGAAGCGGGCAGGCCCTGGGCCAGGACGGTGGCCTTCTTCTCGGAGGAAGGATCCAGGATGGGGTGCAGGACCTCGTCCAGCTGGGCGGGAGCCACACGCATCACGGCGGTCTTCTCGTCGATGAGACCTTCCTCAACCATATCTACAGCCATCTGGAGGGCCGCCAGACCGGTGCGCTTGCCGATACGGCACTGCAGCATCCACAGCTTGCCTTCCTGGATGGTGAATTCGATATCCTGCATATCCTGGAAGTGATTCTCCAGGTTCTTGCGAATCTCGTCCAGTTCCTTGTAAACCTCAGGCATGGCGGTTTCCAGGGAAGCGAGATTCTTGTTCTTTTCGCTCTTGGTGGCTTCGTTCAGGGGGTTGGGGGTACGGATACCGGCCACCACATCCTCGCCCTGGGCGTTGATGAGCCACTCACCGTAGAACTTGTTGTCACCGTTGGCAGGGTTACGGGAGAAAGCCACGCCGGTAGCGGAGGTATCACCCATGTTACCGAACACCATGGACTGCACGTTCACGGCAGTACCCCAGTCGTCGGGAATGTGCTCGATCTGACGGTAGCGGATAGCGCGCTTGCCGTTCCAGCTCTTGAACACGCCGCCGATGGAACCCCAGAGCTGGGCCTTGGCGTCGTCCGGGAATTCAACACCCAGCACTTCCTTGATGCGGACCTTGAAAGCCTCGGCGAGGTCTTTCAGCTGGTCGGCGGTGAGTTCGGTGTCGCTCTTGTAGCCGTTGGCTTTCTTTACTTCTTCCATCATACGGTCCAGCTGCTGGCGAATGCCCTGGCCGTCTTCAGGCTCGATGCCTTCCGCTTTTTCCATAACGACGTCGGAGTACATCATGATCAGACGGCGGTAGGCGTCGTACACGAAACGGGGGTTGCCCGTCTTCTTGATCATACCGGGAATGGTAGCGGAGCAAAGGCCGATATTCAGGATGGTATCCATCATACCGGGCATGGAGCTGCGTGCACCGGAACGGCAGCTCACCAGGAGGGGATCGTTCGGATCGCCGAACTTCTTACCCATGATCTTCTCGGTAGCTTCGAGGGCATCGGCCACTTCGGCGCGAAGCTCGGGGGTGTAGCCACCGCCAAGACGATAATATTCAGTGCAGCATTCCGTCGTGATAGTGAAGCCGGCGGGAACAGGCATCCCCAGGAGATTCATCTCGGCCAGGTTGGCACCCTTGCCACCCAGCAGCTCTCTCATTTTTCCATCGCCCTCGGCGTGTTTGCCGCCGAAACGATAGACTCTTTTCTTATTCTCTGCCATAAAACTAATTAAGGTTAATATCTTTCTCTCTAAAGCCTGCAAATATACGATAATTATCGCAATTATTCAAAAGAATCCTCATTTGAATAAGGAATAATGCAGTTTTCACCAGAACAGAGTAGCGCCCTGCAGGGCGCCGGCCGGGCCCGGGACTTTGCGCGAGCAAAGTCGTAGAGGGCGAAAAGGCCGCAGGGGTGTATGAGGGGGCGGAGCCCCCTGTATAAAAAGGCGGTCTCCCTCCCCAAGGAAACCGCCCGAGTATATAAAACGAACTTAACAAATGGACATGAAGTAAACTTCATTATCCGTTGCAAAGTTACGACCTTTTATCTTCAAAACAAATAAAACTTACAATCTGCAAGCAAATAAAATAATTTATTAACGAATCTGTAAGGATTTTGAACCCTACAGCAGGGCTGTAACCGCCTGATAGTAACGCTTGGACACGGGGATTTCCTTGGCCCCTTCCTGGTCCAGCTGGGCCAGGGCGTATCCGTTGGCATCCTTCTTCAGCAGGGCCACATGGGCGGCATTCAGGAAGAAGGAACGGTGGCAACGCACCAGCCCGTTCCGCTGGAGGGTTTCTTCCAGCGAACGCATGGAACTGCGCAGGTTAAAATCCTTGATGCGGCCGTTGTCCATATGGACCACATGGACGTAGTTGTCCTCGGCCTCGATGTAGAGGACCGCTTCGGAGGAGACCACCAGTTTGAGACGTTTCTGGTCGTCATAGAAACGCAGGAGCGTCTTTTCGTCGGGGATGACGGCCCGGCCGGCCTGCTTTTCCAGCACGTAAAGCTGGACGCCCATCGTCAGGATGGCCAGCGGGAAGAACAGGATGCCGGCCGTGTACAGGACGCACAGCGACATGGCGGAGAAGTAAGGATGTACGCCACCCCAGCCAATCCCCATGGGAATGGACATGAACAGGCCGGAAACCACGATTTCTCCCAGGCACCACAGAAGGTACAGGGGCCAGTTCAGGTCAATCTTCCGCCGCAGCACGAACAGCAGCATGCGGGAAAGCGAGACCACGCCCAGCACGATGAGCGTGCACACGATGAGGTTGAGGGTGTATCGGCCTGCTCCCACGGAGAGGAACTCATCTATCCGGAAAGGCCTGTAGGCCAGAACGAACAGAAAGAAAAACAGGGGAAGACCCACGATGAACATCGTGATGACGGGCATCCTGTAATATATGCGGGAAATGGTTTTCATCTAGTCTAGTTTCAGGACAGCCATGAAGGCGCTCTGGGGAACCTGGACGGTCCCGATCTGACGCATGCGCTTCTTACCCTCCTTCTGTTTTTCCAGCAGTTTGCGCTTACGGGTGACGTCGCCGCCGTAGCACTTGGCCGTCACGTCCTTACGCACCTGGCGAACGGTTTCGCGGGCAATGATCTTGGCGCCGATGGCGGCCTGGACGGCAATGTCGAACTGCTGGCGGGGAATGAGGTCCTTGAGCTTGAGGCAGATCTTGCGGCCGAAGTCGTATGCGTGGTCCTCATGGATAAGGGTGGAGAGGGCATCGGCCGGGTCCCCGTTCAGGAGGATATCCAGCTTCACCAGGCGGGCCGGGCGGAAATCCGTCACATGATAGTCAAAGGAAGCGTAGCCTTTGGAGATGGACTTGAGCTTGTCGTAGAAGTCAAACACCACTTCGCTCAGCGGGAGGTCGTAGTTAAGCTCCACACGGTCCGTGGTAATGTAATGCTGGCCGATGAGCGTCCCGCGCTTTTCCATGCACAGCTTCATGATGGGGCCGTAAAAGTCGCTCTTGGTGATGATCTGGGCACGGATATAGGGTTCCTCGATATGGTCTATCACGGAAGGAGCCGGAAGGCCGGAGGGGTTGTGCACGTCGATGACTTCCCCCTTGGTGGTATATACCTTATAGGATACGTTGGGGACAGTGGTGATCACGTCCATGTTGAACTCGCGGAACAGGCGCTCCTGCACGATCTCCAGGTGAAGAAGGCCCAGGAAACCGCAGCGGAAACCGAAGCCCAGGGCCAGGGAGCTCTCGGGCTCATAAGTAAAGGAGGCGTCGTTGAGCTGGAACTTTTCCAGCGTTGCCCTCAGTTCCTCGAACTTGGAGGCATCTACGGGATACAGGCCGGCGAAGACCATCGGCTTTACTTCTTCAAATCCCGCGATGGCTTCCCGGCAGGGTTCTTCCACATGGGTGATGGTGTCTCCCACCTTCACTTCCACGGCGGCCTTGATGCCCGTGATGATATAGCCTACGTCACCGGCCTTGACTTCGCCGGTGGGGTTCAGTTTCAGTTTGAGGTTGCCCACTTCCTCCGCCTCGTACTCGTTGCCGGTAGAGAAGAACTTGACTTTATCTCC
>JAEEXZ010000065.1 GCA_016288055.1 Bacteroidales bacterium | reverse complement strand
GAAGGATGGTCAGGGGCAGCACGGTGGATTTTCCGGCTCCGGGGGGCGCGGTGACGATGAGCCGCGTCTTCTGCTCCAGAATACGATTCACCTCCCCCGCGATACTGTAGGCCGGGAGGGAGGTGATATCCTTATGTAATGTATGAGTCAACTAATAGTTTACGAAGTTGGTCCAGCTGTCAGTGCTTTCGCAGAGCGTCTGGAGCGGAACGGGCAGATTCTTGAAGAGGTCCAGACCGGTCCATTCTTCCAGCTGGTCAACGGAAACGGTGTAATTCTGATAGGCCGATGTACTCGTGCGCAGGTCTTCGCGGTGTTCCAGCCAGAAGCCTACCGCGCAGGCCCCGTTGACGGCATTGGCGTTGTCGCGCCTTACTTTCAGGAGGGCTTTCCAGTAATAGTTCGGGACGGGAAGGTTCTTCGACTTGGCGTAAATGGTCTCAACGGCTTCCGGCTGGCTTTTTTTGTAGAAGGCGGCGCCGGTGACCACATATACGGTGTCGGTCTTCACGGAACTGCGGACTGCGGATTCCAGGTCCATCCAGATGCCTCCGTTGAAGCCGTTCTGAAGCTGGGGAGTCATGTTGGTGGGATAGTAAGTCTGCGTCTGCATATCCACTACGTTGTTGCGGTCGGCGTTGGGAATCTGGTGGCCGCGGGCGTAGTATTGTTCTGTGAAAGAAGTGGGCGTAACGCTTACGCCGTATCCGCTGGAGAGGTTCACCTGTTTGTTCTGCGGCACTTTCGGGTCATAAATGCCCCATGTATCTACACGTCCGCTGGTCATATGGTCCCGGCACAGCGGATAGGCCACCCAGTAGGAGATGTACGTTTCGGGGTCGTAGAGGATGGTGTAGTTGCGCTGCTCGACGCCGCCCATCAGGGCCGTGTGCGTGACGTTGTAGAGGTCTCCGAGGCTGGAATCCGTAGTGCCGGTAAGACTGGCTACGCTGTAGCCGGGAAGTTCCAGCCAGCCGGCGGCTTCGTAGCTGCGGCTGGTGGTGGTGAACGACTGGACGCTGCCGGTGAACTCCTCGTAGGTGTTCGTGTCGGTGTTCAGCCACACGATGTAGGCTTTGAAATAATACTGGGTGAGCTCGCTCAGACTGCCGATCGTCGCCTCGAAACTGCCCTGGGTGGCGGAGGTCCCGTCAACGGAGACCTTGCCCGAGAGGTTGTCTGCGGCGGTTCCGTAGTAGAAACCGGCCTCGTAGATGCCGCCGGCAGCTTCCGTGAAGGAGCCGGCTACTTTGGCCGTATTGCTTTCAACCTCGGAGGCGTTGCCGGTGGAGATGAAGGGCTTGGGCGCTCCCCCTTCCCAGGTGACGCTCAGTTCAATGATATCGATGGCGGATTGTCTGGAACGTACACCCACATAGGCGTATTCGTCCGTGAAGGTGACGGTTTCAGTTACATTCACGGTGGAGGAAGTGTTGACGGTGGCAATGAGCGTTCCTTTGGCGGTATCGTCGAAAAGGTCGTTGGGAGAAGTGTAAGGCGTATTCTTGGCGTAAACTTCCACGGCGCGGCCGGAATAGGTTCCAAGCTCCAGCGTAACGGATTTGAGCGTGCCGCCCGACGTGGTGGTCACAATGCCGGAATAGCTGCCGGAGGCCGCCGTGACGTCGGTTCTGAGGCCGATGCTTCCGTTGTCCCTCTTGTTGGAATGGCCCGCATACACGGCGCTGGACGCGGAGCCCTGCTTCCCGCTCCAGGAGTTGTAGCTGGTGGAAGTGATCCCGGTGAAAGCCGCGTCGATGACGTCCGTCCGGGCGTTGTCCACGCCGTTGACCGTGGTCATGTCCACGCCGAAGGTGGTGAGGGCGCTGTTGCGGAACTCGAGGCTTCTGGCCTCCCTGTTAAGATATACGGTCTTGGTGTAGGTCTTTTCGGCCGTGATTACGCTTACGGTGAAGTTCTCAGAGAGCGTGACTTCCGCCAGGCGGAACCATACCGCGATGTCTCCGCTGTAAGTTGTGGCAGAGGCGGGCGTGAGGGTCAGGGACTGGGTTTTGCCATCGGCCTTCATTTCCGCGGCGAGGTCCCCGGTGGCGGGATCGATCTCGTAGGAGCCCGCGATGAAGATGTCCGTTCCCGTCGTGGAGAAGATGATTTTCTGGATGGTTTCTGTGGTGGAAGGAGCGCGGAGCGTCATGCGGGCAGTGCCGCCGAGGCGGGCGAACCTTGCGCTGACACTGCTGGGACGCGTATCCTGGTGCAGGTGTTCGGAGACGAGGACATCGGCCTCCGGGTCGAAGCTGCCGGCTGCGAAGACCTGCGTCGAGGGAATCGTCACATAGTACTTCCCTCCGCTGCTTCCGAGGGCCGATGCCGGATAGACGAAGCTGTAGTCGTAGCTGGGAGAGGTGGCCCCGGCGGGAAGCGTGAAGCTGAACTGGGCCGACGGGCCGCCGCTGCCAAGAGGGGCCGATGTGAACATCTCGGCATCGGCATCGCTTCTCTTCTCGATGGCCGCCAGCCTGTCGCCGGCCAGCCAAAGGACGTTATACTTGTTGGCTCCCAGGTCTTCAACGACGGTTTTGGTGGGATTGCCCGCGCTCACCTTCATCTTGAAGGCGGCCGGGGCGCAGGATTGTTCTATTCTTGTGCAGGCCAGCAGAGCGGCAACGGCAAGAAGGCTGTAAACGATTCTTTTCATGGCTGGTCTGTTAATAGAAAATGGGGTCTTCAATTACATTTCCGTTTCCGAAGCCGGAACCGGGTTGCCCGGTAGATCCATAGTTACTCAAAACCAGGAGGGCTTCCTGGCTTTGCAGCAGTACACATTCCGCTTGCGGCGGAAGATACGTCTTTAGGTTATTCATGTGTTATTGCTTTATTTATTGCGAATATAACCATTATTTCGTAAGTTTGTGTACACTTTTCAGTTGAATTATTTACAGATATGGATAACAATCAGCCCAAACAGCCCCAGAACCAGCTTCAGCTGGAGATCAACCCCCAACTCACCAAGACTTCTTATTCCAACCTCGCCATCATCTCGCACTCCCGCAGTGAGTTCGTGATCGACTTTGCCGCTACCCTCCCCGGTATTCCCAAAGCCGTCATCGGCGACCGCATCATCATGACGCCCGAACACACCAAGCGCCTGATGAATGCCCTTTTCGACAACATCTCCAAGTACGAGGCCCAGTTCGGCGTCATTGACCTCGCCGGCGGCAAAGGCCCCCAGCCCGGCACCACCTTCAACCTCGGCGACTTCGGCCCTATGGGCGGCGGCGCCAAGTCCTAGCCTGGAGCGTAAGTCGCTGGCTTTCAGCTTTATATAAATCGTCGGGTGCACCTGCAGGTGCACCCGACGTTGCGTAAGTGGCTGTGAGTCAGTGAGATGCTCGCCAGCTACTGGATGTTGTAGATTTTGTCGAGGACGGAGCCGTCGCGGTTCATGACGATGCCGACGACTTTGTCGCCGAAGGGCAGAGGGTCGGGCGTGCCGATGATGGACTGGGCCTTGGCGGCGAGGGCGGCGATGTCAACGATCTTGAGGCCGGCGGCGACCAGCTTCTCCTTGATCTCCGGACGGGCGGGATTCACGGCGATACCGTACTCGGTAACGACAACGTCAACGGACTTGCCGGGGGTGATGAGGGTGGTCACCTTGGGCACCACGCAAGGGATGCGGCCGCGCAGCAGCGGGCAAACGATGATGCTGAGGGCGCTGTCGGCTGCGGTATCCTGATGGCCGCCGATGGCGCCGCGGATGATGCCGTCGGAACCGACCAGCACGTTCACGTTAAACTGCGTATCCACCTCCAGGGCGCTCAGGATCACGATATCCAGGGCATGGGTGGCCGATCCCAGATGCTGGCCGGAAGCATACTCCACGGCGGAAACCTCCTGGTGGGAAGGGTCGTTTTTGATGGACTCCGCCGCCACCTTGTCGAAGGACTGCACGTCGATGAGCTTGCCGATAAGGCCTTCCTCGTGGAGTTTCACCATATGGGCGGTAATGCCGCCGAGGGCGAAAGAGGCTTTGATGCCGCGGTTCAGCATCTCCTCGCGGATGTACTTGACGGCTGCGAGGGAGGCACCGCCGGTACCGGTCTGGATGCTGAAGCCATCCTCAAAGTAACCGGAGTTAATAATCACTTTTGCAGCCTGTTTGGCAAGGAGGATATCGCGCGGATTCTTGGAATCACGGATGGCGCCGGCGGCAATCTTGGAGCTGTCGCCCACGCTTTCCACCACTACTACACTCTCCACGTCTGCGGCGGAAATGGACTGCGGCATGTTGGGATATTCCACCAGGTCGTCGGTGAGGACTACCACATGCTTGGCGTAGCGGGCGTCGGGCAGGGCGTAACCCAGGGAGCCGCAGATGCTCTTGGCATTCTCGCTGCGGGAGTAGCCGCAGGCGTTGCCCAGTTCATCGGCCGATGAAGCCCCCAGGAAGGCGACGTCGATCTTGAGCTCGCCGTTAGCGATGGCGCTGCCGCGGCCGCCGTGGGAACGGAAAACGACAGGCTCCTTCATGAGGCCGTGGGAGATGGCATCGGCCAGGGTACCGCGAAGGCCGGAGGTGCTGATGCCGGTGATGACGCCGTTTTTGATGTGTTCCACCAGCGGCGCGTGGACGTCGGAAAGGCTGGATGCGGCCAGCTTAAGGTCCTTGAAGCCCATCTGGGCCAGTTTATCTACTACAAGGTTCACCACCTTGTCGCCTCCACGGAAATGATGGTGGAAGCTGATGGTCATGCCATCCTTGAGGCCGGAACGCTTGATGGCCTCTTCCAGTGTAACTACTTTGCTGTTTCTCATAAGGCTTCCTCCTCAGAAATGACACCGGCTGCTACGGCGAGGGCGATGGTACGCTCTGCGCGAAGTACGACCGGACGGTCCACCATCTTGCCGTTGACGGCGATGACGCCGGAACCCTTGGCCTGGGCCTCCTTGATGGCGGCGACCACGGCGCGGGCCTTGTTGATTTCCTTTTCGGTAGGCGTAAATACGCTGTTCACCACCTCGATCTGGCGCGGGTTGATGATGGATTTTCCGTCGAAGCCCAGCGTCTTGATCAGTTCCACTTCCTTGCGGAAGGTTTCCATGTCGTCCAGGTTGGAGTAAACCGTATCGAAGCAGGCGATGCCGGCGGCCCGTGCCGCCACCACAATCTGCTCGCGGGCCAGCAGCAGTTCTGCACCGCCCGGGGTGCGGTTGGTCTTGAGGTTGGCGCTGTAGTCCTCGGCGCCGAGGGCGATACCCATCATGCGCTTGGATGCGGTGGCAATCTGGTAGGCGTTCACGATACCCAGGGCGCTCTCGATGGCTGCCATGATCTGGGTGCGGCCTACGGCGCCAATCTCCTGCTCAACCTTGAGGATTTCGGCCTCCAGTTCGCGGACTTCTTCGGCGGTCTCGGTCTTGGGCATACGGATAACCTGTACGCCGGCTTTCACCACGGCTTCCACGTCCTTCTTGCCGTAGGGCGTGTTGAGAGGATTGATGCGGACTACCATTTCGGTGCCGCCGAAGTCAATGGATTTGAGGGCGTTGTGCACCAGCAGGCGGGCGGCGTCCTTTTCGGCCATGGTGACGGAGTCTTCCAGGTCCAGCATAATGCTGTCGGGGCCGTAAATGTGGGCATCGGCCATCATTCCCGGATTATTGCCGGGAACGAACATCATGGTTCTTCTTAGTCTTTCCATACGTCCTTTCCTGTTGCGCGCACCGCTGCCGCAGTGACGCGGGCCCTGATTGTACAATCCAAAGCACCTTTGTCGATGGCCTCCACGTGGGCGTCTTTCACGCCCAGGCCCTCGAGGGTGTCCGTGATGACGGCCTTGATTTGCCGTCCGAACTGTGCGGCCACGGAGCTCTGCAGATCTACCTGCAGGCCTTCTCCGGGGCCGATGGTGACCATGATATCACCGCTTTCGAGTGTTCCAGCTGTTGCTTGTGTCATAATTAATTATTCTTGATGTGCAGGGCGCAGAAGGTCCAGCACGACTTTTACGGGGTTGAAGGTTTCAATGGGTACTTCCACGAAGAGGGTGTTCCACTCGCTCATGGCGCCGTTCCACAGGCCGGGCAGTTCCAGGGCCTTCAGCTCGCGGCCCTCGTAGCTCTTGGAACTGATGAAACCGGCTTCCGGGTCCACGTAGCGGAGGAGGTCGAAGTGCTCACCCTTATAATTGTAAAGGCAGCAGACCAGGTCCACGGGGTTGAAGTGGGTGGCGTGGGACATGGCGTCGGCCGATCCGGTATCGGCCTTGTTGATCTGTACGCTTTCGAGGATCTGGAGGCTTGTGCTGCCGTCTTTCCCGGAGATGACGTAGGGACCTCCGCCGGGTTCTCCTTCGTTGCGCACCATGCCGCATACGCGGATGGGACGGTCCAGCTTGGCGCGGAGCATGTTTACGCGTTCTTCCTCGGAACGGGCCAGCGGCAGCTGCACGCACAGCTCCTTGTCCAGGAAGTGCTCGATTTCGTTGCAAAGCTGCACCGAAGGAGCGTTGTCCAGCTGTCTGAGGTAGTGGAATATCTGGTCTCTCAGCTGCAGGGCCATCCCCATCAGTACCTGTTTGTACCGGGTGGTGACGGGCAGCAGTTTCTCGTGGGCGACGTTGTCTATGTTCTTGATGCTCACGAGCTCTTCCTGTACCTGATTGAGGTTGTAGATGAGCGCTCCGTGACCGGCGGGACGGAAAAGGAGGGTGCCGTCGGCCTTCCGGAAAGGCTTGTTCTCCAGGTCCACGGCAATGGTGTCCGTGGCTTTGTCCTGACAGGTAAAGGTGATGTTATATTTGACGCCGTAGCGTTTTTCGTATGCGGGCAGGATGGTGCCGATGGCATTTTCGAAGAGTTCCCGGTGCTCCGGGGAGATGGTGACGGTGAGGTTGCAGCTGCCGTCGGGATTGCGCATGTACTGCTGGGCTTCCACCAGATGCTCGGCGATGGCTGTACGCACCTCACCGGGATAGCGGTGGAACTTCAGGACGCCTTTGGGCTTGCAGCCGTAGTCCAGCCCTTCTTCGCCGAGAAGCTTCCGGAGTGTTTCTTTCCGGTAGGCCGATGTGTCCTCGGGCTCCCCGAAGAGTTCCGGCGTGTAGAAGGCGAAGTCCTTGATGCGGGCGGCGAGCTGCGCGGCGGGGGTATCGGCCCCGATGTCCTCCCCTGCTTCCAGCTTTGCGAGGGCGCAGAACATGTCCTTGAACATGCGGGACGCTGCGCCGGAGGCCGGGACAAACTTGCATTTGCCTTTGACATCGGCCTTCATATAATAGGATTCTGCGGCGGCGACGGCGGCCTGGTCCAGCACTTTGATGCCGCGTTCGGGCGTGGCGGGCCCTACGATTTTCATCCAGGGAAAGCCGCGCCGCAGCTGCTCTATCTGTTGTCTTACCTGGCGCGGTGTGGCTCCGCGCTCTTCGATTTGCTGGTTGTCTTTAGGGGTTAACATAGTTTTAGTCGGGTGTGTTTATTCGATGTAGAACTCCCGCCTGTAGTTGTACTCGCTGCGCAGTTTCTCAAAACTGTCCGGGTTGGTGCGGAAGAGGAAATCGTCGGTGAAGATGGGATAGTTGTACTGCAGGATAGCGGCAATCTCTCCCTGCGTCTTTCCCTTGAGGTCTATGGCCACGGGTTTGAGGTTTTCGTCCTCGGTGGCCGGGCGGAAGAAGCGGAGTTCCTCGAAGCCGAAGTGCCTTGCGACGGCCTGTACGGCCTGTGCCGTGCCGTTCTGCTTGCCCTGGTAGGAGTAACCGGCGATGTGGGGCGTGGCTATGTCGCACAGCTCGATGAGGTTTACGTTGGGAGTGGGCTCGTTGCACCAGGTGTCCAGCACCAGGGCGCCCAGCTTGGGACGGGCGTGGATGAGGGCGGTCTCGTTCACCACTTCCCCGCGGGATGCGTTGATGAAGATGG
Organism: Bacteroidales bacterium; assembly: GCA_016288055.1. Lineage (GTDB taxonomy): Bacteria > Bacteroidota > Bacteroidia > Bacteroidales > UBA932 > Cryptobacteroides. The sequence continues at coordinate 1,099 of JAEEXZ010000065.1, read as the reverse complement.
CTCCGGGCTGCATGGCTTCGAAGAATTCGTGGTCTGCCATGCCGCGGGTTGTCTCGTCCAGGGGGACGTGCATGGTGACGATGGTGGAGCGCCGCAGGAGTTCGTCAAGGGAGACGAAGGTATCGGCCCCTTCTTTCTGGGCGCGGGGCGGGTCGCACAGGAGGACGTTGAAGCCGAGGCTGCGCGCCATGGCTTCCACCTTCTTGCCCACGTTGCCCACGCCGATAATGCCGATGGTGGCCCCTTCCAGCTTGATGGCCCGGCGCGACGTGATGCCGTAGAGGGCGCTGAAGACATAGTCTGCGACACCGCCGGCGTTGCAGCCCTCGGCGTTCTGCACGTCGATGCCATGCTCCGCGCACCAGGGCAGGTCGATGTGATCCATGCCGATGGTGGCGCTGGCAATCATCTGCACGCGCGTGCCGGAGAGGGTTTCCTCATTGCATTTGGTGCGGGTGCGGATGATGATGGCATCCGCGTCGATCATGGCCTCGTGGTTGATGGAGCGGCCATCCATGTACACTACCTCTGCGTAGGGCTCCAGAACGCCCTTCAGAAAGGGAATGTTGGTATCTGCTACTATCTTCATTTTCGATATTCGGTACGTCCTACAAATATAGTAAAAACGCGCGAATCTTGGAACCCTTTCCGCCCCGCATACTCCCCCGCCAAAATTTTTTGAAAAATTTTTCCCGAAAAGTTTGCCGATTCAAAAAAATGCATTACCTTTGCAATCCCAAACGGGAAAAACGGGGTATTAGCTCAGTTGGTAGAGCGTTTGAATGGCATTCAAAAGGTCAGGAGTTCGATTCTCCTATGCTCCACGGAACAGACTGAAAATCAGTCACTTAAGGTACTTACGCATAAATTTACGCATAAAACTTGCTGAATTTATGCGTAATTTCTTTTACTATCCTCCCCTATACTTTGATTGCTTTTGGGCAGGTCCGACCGGTGAACTATCCGGGAACCCACCACGCCATACGTCTGGAAATACACAAAAAAATCCTGCCCCCCGAAAGGAAGGCAGGAAACTTTTTTCAGAATCGGCCCGAGGGCCTGACAGTCACCCGGACTACTCGCCCGCGACCCACTTGGT
>JAEEXZ010000017.1 GCA_016288055.1 Bacteroidales bacterium | reverse complement strand
ATGATTGCCGGTGCCGCCCTGGAGACCTTCAAGATTCTTTCCGAGAGCAACGCCCTGCACGACAAGCTTGTGGAGAACGTCAACTACTTCCGCGACAAGATGATGGCCGCCGGCTTCGACATCAAGCCCACCCAGAGCGCCATCTGCGCCGTGATGCTCTACGACGCTCCCCTCTCCCAGAAGTTCGCCGCCGCCATGGCCAAGGAAGGCATCTTCGTCACGGGCTTCTACTACCCGGTTGTGCCCAAGGGCCAGGCCCGTATCCGCGTGCAGCTGAGCGCCGCCCACGAGAAGGCCCACCTGGACAAGGCCATTGCCGCTTTCATCAAAGTAGGAAAAGAGCTCGGTGTGATTGGCTAGTCCTCCTCCCGCCCCACACGCGTGGAGGTAAACACCTGAACTATAGCATTTTATGCAAAAACGTCCCGGTGAAATTACCGGGACGTTTTTGCATATCACGCACATTATCAAACATTTACCCCCACGCGGCATTTTTGGTTTTGTCCCCCACAAAAGTTTTGGAGATTCCAAAAAAGGTGCTATCTTTGCATTCTCAAACCGGTACTATGGCCGAGTGGTTAGGCACAGGTCTGCAAAACCTGCTACAGCGGTTCGATTCCGCTTGGTACCTCAAAAAAGCCTCTGGACGATTGTCCAGAGGCTTTTTTCGTTATTCCCCCACCCCTACCCCAACCACTTCGCGTCATCCGTTAAAGCACGTTTTCGCCCTCCTACCCCACTTTCCGTGCTTTAGCCCATCCTTCGCCCCCGTCTAAAGCACGTTTTCGCCCTTCTACCCCACGTCACGGTGCTTTAAAGCAGTGGCGGGCGCAGCAGAAGTGTAAACGAAAAGAGCCCCTGGGTTATGTATGTGCACATGTCGCAAATCATGGAGAGTTGTGCTGCAGGTATGCACACATACCGCCGCAGGTGGGGCAATGAAGTGCCGCAGGTGGGCATTTTTGTTGACCACCTGCAGCGGGAATCGGCCTCTCAGAGCATATAGCGTCGCAGGTGGAAAGATTTTTGCCCACCTGCGGCGTTTTGCTTTGCCACCTGCGGCATTTCTTAAAGCACACTTTCGCCCTCCTGACCCCATCACTGTGCTTTAACCTCGCCTGAGGTTATATATGAGTTATTGGAGTTCGAAGCGAACAGTGGTCTCGTAGTCGTTCCAGTTTCTGAGTGACAGGGTGATGGCCTGCTGGTCATAGACGTTGCTGTACTGGGTGTCTTCCACGGTGCCGTTATCCCAAACGAGGTCTTTCCAGTGAACCTGGGCAAGGCATTCCTGCGCCTGGTCGAATGTAAGGACGCCGTCGTGCGCGGCAAGGAAGGCGCCGGCCGTCTCGTAGCGCCACCAGCTGCGGCTGTGGGGATTGCCGACGGCGGGATCCGGCTCGGTGGTGTAATACTTTTCAGAAAGCAGATGGTTGGTGACCAGCATGCTGTTGGCATCATCGGCCTTCCTCACGATCATCGTCTTCCAGCCGTCTTCCTTGTCGAATTCCACTACGGCGCAGTCGCCGGAGGCATCGGCCACCATATAATGGTAGCCGCTTCCTACCTTGGCGTCGTGGCGCACATCGACGGTTTCCAGCAGGGCCATGGCTTCTTCCACGGTGGCGCAGCGGTCCAGCCACAGGCGCATGATGATGGTGGTTCCCACGTCGTGCTTTTCGGTGTCCTGCTGGGAGGCCTGCTTGGGAAGGGCCATGATGGACGTGCAGAGGCCCTTTTCATTGATGCCGTCCACGGGGGCGTAAACGGCGGCCAGGCAGTTGAGCTTTTTCAGGAAGGAGTCCGGAATCTTATCCAGAGAATAGCCGAAGTGGGACATGTCGCTCACGGCGATGGAGGCGTATCCCTTTTTGGGACGGGAGATGGTCACCATCGTGGGATTCTTGAAATAGTCGTAGTTGCGGCCGTACCAGTAGCCCTCGCCATCGGCCTTCTTGGCCTGGAAGGAGGTGCAGTTGATGGTGGCGGTTTCCCCGTTTTCATCGGCCACCTGCGAACTGCCGATCTTCAGGGGAAGGCCCTTGCCGACACGGCTGATGACATAGCCCAGCAGTTCGGCATTTTCGTCGATGTCGTTGCCGATGACGTCGTCCAGGTCGTAGGGGGCCTTATACTCCATCGTATAGAGGTAGGGATTCCCGCCGACGGGTTTGACAGAGGAGAGAGAGGCGATCTCGCCGCCCCAGATGCACCAGACGGCCAGAGTGAGGGCCGCGATGATGCCGATCAACCAAAAGAATAGTTTTTTCATATAGACATGAATAAGTTGAAGTGCGAATTTACAAAAAATTAATTACTTAGTACAGTTTTTACCCAAATGACAACCTAATCCAGAACATGGGTCTTCCTCGTAGCCCCGGTTAAAGTGCACTTTCGGCCTCTGCCCCCATCACTGTGCGTAGTTTGGCAAGTGGTCAGGACCCTTTTCCCCGTTTTTGGTCTTGGCCAGGTGTAACCAAGACACACCTTGTCATTCTGAGCGAAGCGTAGAATCTATTTTATAGGGCAAAGCCCTACTGGGCCCACGGCCAAAGGAATTTATTTTTCGGGACGGGACCCGAAAAACCAAATTCCTTCGGCCATCGCAAACCCCGCGCGCAGCAGAATGGCAGTCGCGGCTGCACTCTCGGTGTTCCCCCGCGACTGGGGCAACGGCAGCCATTTTCTGGGCCCTTTCACGGAGCCCGGAAAATGGCTGTCCGTAGCAGGCCCTCCTGCTTTCGAGGGCCTGCGGTGCCTGCTCGCCAAGACGCAATGGCCGGCGCGCCTCGTTTTTGCGCGCCGGCTCCCGTGTAATCACACTCATAAACTTGCATCAGGCCCAGCGCACCCGTTTTCGCCAACTTGCATTATATCAACTATTTACGAGTTTTCCTCCAGGTAAAAACACCCGGAGGAGATAGCACAACAGACTACTAATCAAGTGATTAGCAAAAACAGCAGCACAGAGCTGGGCCCACGGCCAAAGGAATTTATTTTTCGGGACGGGGCCCGAAAAACCAAATTCCTTTGGCCATCGCAAACCCCGCGCGCAGCCTGGTTAAAGCACACTTTCTCCATTTTTACCCCCCATCACCGTGCTTTAACCCCACCTCGCCACTTCACTTAAAGCACACTTTTGCCATTCTACCCCCCATCACTGTGCTTTAACCCACTCTCGCAACTCCACTTAAAGCACACTTTCGGCCTCTGGACCCCTATCACTGTGCTTTAGAGAGGAACGGCGGGGTAAGGCAGGGGGCGGCGGCGAGTATTTTTATTGAGTTTGCAAAAAAAATTGCTAACTTAGCATTATACTACTAACTCTATTAACCCCAATGACAACCTATTCCAGAATCATGGGCCTTCTTGCGCTCTGCACGACAGCCCTCGTCTCCTGCCACAAGGAGCTCATCTCCACCACTGAACAAAAGGTAAACATAGGCTTCACCGCCTCGCTGGTGCAGACCAAGACCTCCATGGGAAGCAGCGGCAACCTCCGCTGGGACGCCAACGACAAGCTTAAAGTGCGCCAGATCTACTACCGTAACAACAAGCTCTACGCAGAGGTCTCCACCTCCGGAAAGCCTACGGCCAACGGAGACAACGGCTACTCGCTCAGTGCTACGTTCACGGAGGTCACGTCAACCCCGGACGCCCATTTCACCGGCGGATACCGCTACATGTACCAGGGTTTCTATCCGGAAGCCGGCTCCACGGCCAACGGGAGCACCGGCGCTGTCACCCTTACCCTCCCCTTCTTTCAGACCCCGCCCAGCCAGAACACCTTCGACCCCAAGGCCGATCTTCTCTACTCCGACGCCGTCTATGCCAAGAGCCAGCGGGCCAGCAACATCAGCGGCCGTACCATCAACGGACTCACGTTCCACCGCATCAACGCGGTAGTCGCCATGACTGTCAGCGGAGCGCCCTCCAGCATTCCCAGCAACGCGAAAGTAAGGTTCGTGGAATTCACTGACTTAAATGACACCCCTCTGGCCGGAGCCTATACCTTCGGCGTGGCCAATCCCGACAACATGGGCTCGGCCTCGGAGACATCGGCCACCATCCGCATGAACGTATCTGACCTGAACGTGAACCGCAGCAGTTTCAAGGTCTGCTTCACCTGCCTGCCCGCCACCTGCACCCGCTACAAGGTTAAAGTCGTTACCGACAAGGGCTCCTACGAAAAGACCTTCACCACTTCCCGCACTTTCGCCCAGGGAACGGTTTCGTCCTTCACGGCCAGCATGTCAAACGCCACCGTCACGCCCGTCAAGAGGGCCCGGCTGGTCACCTACAACGTTGCCGCATTCAGACTGTACGAGCAGCATAACCTCAAGCAGGACCTCTATCTAAACAACCATCACTACTGGATGCCCTCCGGGGCCACTTCGTACGTACCCTTCACCCAGGAGGATCACGATTCCCGCTGCCGCGACGTCGCACACCACATCGACCACGCCGCCGGCATCCTGTCCGAGCAGTTCGACTCTTCCATCCCCATGATGGTTTCATTCAACGAACTGGACAACAACATGACAAGAAACTGCAAGGCGTCGGCCAACATCCGCCACAAGGACGAAACCACCGAGACCAGGGATACCACCATCAGTGTACATCACGGCAACCAGATTGTGCTCACCAAGTCAGCAATGGAAAGAATTACCAATCATGCCTGGTACTACCACTTTACAGAAGCCATCTCTTACGATAACGTAACCCCCGCCATGAAATACGGAAACGGCGTGGCGGCCAGCATCAGAGCATCAAGATACGTCACGCAGAATCTTGGCAAGGGAGGCAATCCCAAAGAGGAAAACCGTGTTGTCGTCGCGCAGGAGAACGCAGACTGCGTCTTCGCTTCCGTCCATATGGGCGGCGTTTCCGGAGAGTCCTCCCAGCGCATCCAGGTCATCAACAATCAGATGAGCGTGCTCAACGACTGGTTCATGAGCAATTTTGCCGGTTACTCCAAGCCCGTGTTCCTGTGCGGAGACTTTAACGCCTACGCAAGCGAGATCCACGAAATCGTAGATTCGCACTGGACCATTCTCTCCACTACAAGCAGCGCCACTCACAGCAACGGCAAGTGCCTGGACTATATCCTGTGCTTCAAATATGCCTATCCGGCCCAGACGGAATCCTCCTCCGTCATCACGACTTCCGACGCGGCCGAGCACGGAGTAAAAGCCGTCTCCGACCATTACCCGCTCATGGCAACAGTTAAATTCTCAGAATAATAAATGAAACGAACCCTTCTCTTCCTGACGGCACTCGCCGTCCTGCTTCCCCTCCGCGCCCAGGAGTACGTCGGTCAAAACTGCACCTCCATCATGGTGGGCAAGAAAGCATCGGCCGACGGGTCTGTCATTACCTCCCACACCTGTGATGGCCGATACCGCACATGGGCCCAGATGGAACCGGCCCAGGATCATGCTCCCGGGACCCTCCATCCCGTCCTTCGCGGCACCATGCAAACCCGCTTCCGCGGAGACACCGTTGGCGTAAAGCTCATGGGAGAAATCCCCGAAGCCGCCCACACCTATGCATACCTCAATACGGCCTATCCCTGCCTCAATGAAAAGCAGCTCGCAATTGGCGAGACCACCTTTGAGGGTCCGGAAATCCTTATCAACGAGGCCGGCTGGTTCACCATCGAGGAACTGGAGAGAGTAGCCCTGCAGCGCTGCGACAACGCCCGCGACGCCATCCGCCTTATGGGCTCCCTGGCCCAGAAGTACGGTTATGGAGACAGCGGCGAATGCCTCACCGTAGCAGACAAGAACGAGGTCTGGCAGTTCGAGATAGTGGGCGTGGGCAAGGACAAGATCGGCGCAGCCTGGGTGGCCAAACGGGTGCCCGACGGCCATGTGGCCGTGTCGGCCAACATCCCCCGTATCGGCCGGATCGAGAAAGACATGATGGCCTCCGACAATGTGGCCCAGGTAGCCCTGGAGAATGGCCTTTGGGACGGGAAGGGAGAATTCGTTTTCTGGAAAGCCTATCATTCGGACTATGGTAACGGCAAGAACTTCAGCGACCGTGAGTTCTTCATCCTCAATCACTTCGCCCCTTCTCTTCACCTGAGCTGGGACATGGAAGAGCTCCCCTTCTCCGTGAAGCCGGAGAAGCCCGTCGATGTCCGGGAGGTGATGGCCCTTTACAGGGAAACCTACGAAGGAACCGACTTTGACATGACGCGCAACGTGAAAATGGCACGCCCCGCCAATGCCAGTCATCCGGCCGATACCGTCCTCTCCCCCATCGCCAACCCCTGGCTTACAACCACCCTCCGCAACACCCTGAACACGCTGGCTCCCGGAACCGTCAGTTTCAGAAGAACCGTGGCCGTCGCCTGGTGTGCCTACTCCCACGTAACCCAGCTCAGAAGCTGGCTCCCGGACTCTGTAGGCGGCGTGTGCTGGCTTTCGCTGGACAATCCCGGCCAGAGCCCCCGCGTGCCCGTCTTCAGCGGCACCACGCAGCTTCCCAAGGCCTACGAAACCTGCGGCCAAAAGCAGTACGTGGAGGATTGCGCGCTGTGGCGGTTCCGCCGGGCCAACAAACTGGCAACCGTAGCCTGGCAGGCAACCAAGGAGGGATTCAACAAGGAAATAGACCGGCTGGAGAGCCTGGCCCTGGATGGGATGCCCACCTCAGCTGAATCCCTTGACCAGTACACCGACAGCATCTACCAGGAATGCATCCGCAGCTGGAAAGCCCTCGAAGAAAAGTACTGGCTCCAGTTTGGGATGGGTTTCTAGCAGAATAGTCAACATTTTTTCGTATATTTGCCCTTATGTACGCATATGCGCGCACATAAGGGCAAATGGAATACGCACAGGCAAAGCACAGAATCGAAGAACTCAAGGCCATTCTCTGGGAGAACAGCCGCAAGTACTACGTAGATAACGCGCCCACCATGAGCGACTACGAGTACGACCAGCTCATGCACGAGCTGGAGTCTCTCGAATCACAGTATCCTGAATTTGCCACCCCGGACTCCCCCACCCGCCGCGTAGGATCGGACCTGGAGGAGGACCGTGCCGGCGAAGGCGGCTTTGTCAAGCGCCTGCACAAGTATCCCATGCTGTCCCTGGGCAACACCTACAGCATCAAGGAGGTGGAGGAATTCGCAGACCGCGCCGCCAAATCCATCAAAAGCGCGTTCACGTACTGCTGCGAGCTCAAATTCGACGGAACCGCCATCTGCCTCACCTACCGGAACGGTGTCCTGGTCCAGGCCCTCACCCGGGGAGACGGCGTCCGCGGAGACGACGTAACGGAGAATGCCCGCCGCATCTCCAACATCCCCCACAAGCTCAAAGGGACCGGCTGGCCCGAAGAGTTCGAAATCCGCGGGGAAATCCTCATGCCTTACGAATCCTTCGACCGCCTGAACCACGAGCGTGAACTCCAGGAGGAGCCCCTCTTCGCCAACCCGCGCAATGCCGCCAGCGGCTCCCTCAAACTGCAGGACCCGGAAGAGGTGGGCCGAAGAGGCCTCTTCTGCACCCTCTACCACATTCCCGCCGGACAGGTGGACTTCCCCACCCACGACGATGCCCTGAAGGCCGCCGCAGGCTGGGGACTTCCCGTTTCCGAGCACAGGACCCTCTGCACAGACATTGACGGAATCGAGGCCTTCATCGGCCACTGGGACACGGCCCGCAAGGACCTTCCCTACGCCACGGACGGCATTGTCATCAAGATCAACGAAATGGCCATCCAGCGCCAGCTGGGATTCACGGCCAAGAGCCCCCGCTGGGCGGTGGCCTATAAATTCAAGGCCGAGCAAGCCTGCACCCCCATCCTCTCCATCGACTACCAGGTGGGACGTACCGGAGCCGTTACGCCCGTCGCCAACCTGGAGCCCGTGCTGCTGAGCGGCACCATGGTCAAGCGTGCCACCCTGGTGAACGAAGACCAGATGCGCGCCCTGGACCTCCACGACGGAGACTGGGTCTATGTAGAGAAAGGCGGCGAAATCATCCCCAAGATCACAGCCGTAGAACCCTCCAAGCGACAGCCCGGCGCCAAGGAGCCCATCTTCCCGACGCTATGCCCGGACTGCGGCACTCACCTTGTGAAACCCGAAGGGGAAGCCCGCTGGTTCTGCCCCAACACCAGCGGATGCCCCACCCAGATCAAGGGCCGCATCCTGCATTTCCTTTCGCGCAAAGCCATGAACATCCTCTCCGGAGAAGCCACCGTGGAGCAGCTCTACAAGCTGGACATGGTCCATTCTCCGGCCGATTTATACTCCCTCACCGAGGCCCAGCTGCTTCTGATGGAAGGCTGGAAGGAGCGCAGCGCCCGCCGCTTCCTCCAGAGCCTGAGGGATTCCCGGAAAGTGCCCTTCGAGCGCGTGCTCTTCGCCATCGGCATCCGCTACGTGGGAGAGACCACAGCGCGTGACATCGCCCGCCACTTCGGGGACATCAACGCCATCCGCAGCGCCACGCGGGAGGAACTCCTCGCCGTGCCCGACGTCGGAGAGGTCATCGCCGACAGCGTCCTGTCCTACTTCCAGTCGGAAGCCAACCTTCTGGAAATCGCCCGTCTGCAGAACGCAGGCCTGCAATTCTCCACGGCGCCCCAGGCCCAGAAGATGTCCGACCTCCTGGAAGGCAAGACCATCGTCATCAGCGGTAATTTCTCCATCTCCCGTGAGGACATGAAGGCCCTCATCGAGGCCCACGGCGGGAAGAACGGCTCTTCCGTGAGCGCCAAAACCACCTATCTCCTCGCCGGCAGCAAGCCCGGCCCCGAGAAAGTGCGCAAGGCCGGCGAACTGGGCGTAGAAATTATCGACGAGGCGCGTCTGTACGAAATCATCGGCCTTCCCTCCCCGCAGGAAGGGATGCGGGATAACCAACAGGATCTGGAGCCCACGCTGTTTTAAAAGATGTTAAAGAGGCTGTTTCATAAAATCGAGGTTATTATCCGGTGGATATCCATCTGGATAACGCGCATCATACGCTTCCTCATGCACGACCTCTGGCTCTTGAACGAAGAGGACTTCTCCCGCGCCAAGGCCCGCCTGGTAAGGGACCTCAAGACGGTGGTCCTGATGATGAACACGTTCATGGACCAGAAGATCGGCTACCAGATCACCGCCCTCGCCTACCGCAGCATGCTGGCCGTGGTGCCGGCCATCGCCATCGGCTTTTATCTTACCGACGGCCTGGGCCTGCGGGACAAGTTCGCCGAGGTACTCCGCGTCAACCTCGTGGAGCAGGACATGACGGACCTCCTGCTGGGCGCGGCCGACAATATCGTGAGGACGGCCGAAAGCGGCCTGTTCGGCTTTATTTCCATGGCCTCCTTCGTGTGGATCGTCCTGTCCCTGATGATCACCGTACGCCAGGTGTTCAACAACGTCTGGAAGGTGGACAAGGAGCGCAATTTCCTGAAAATGATAGGCATCGTGGTGGGCATCACCATCCTCTCGCCCTTTGTGGTGATTATCTTCTTCTCCGGATCGGTGGTGTATTCGCACGTGCTCAACCTCATATTCCCCAGCCATATCGAAGAGCTCAACAGCCTTAAGTCGCTGCTCTCGTGGGCGCTGTTCGCCGGAGTGAGCGTCATGGTGCTCAGCGCCATGTACAAATACGTCCCCGGCACCAAGGTCCGCTACAAGCATGCGCTCAAGGCAGCCCTGATTGCCGGTGTCGTCTTCACCGGAGTGCAGTACCTATACCTGGAGACACAGGTGATGGTGGCCAAGCAAAGCGCCGTGTACGGCGTTGTGGCGGCCATCCCGCTGCTTATGATCTGGCTAAACATGGGATGGACCATCATCCTGTACGGAGCAGAGCTTTCCTTCTCCTTCCAGAATGTGGAACGTCACCAGATGACCATTGAAACCCTGAACCAATTGAACGAGGAAGCCGTGCGCACGCGCAAGGAACGCTTCCAGAAGAATCTGTCCCTATGAGTTTTTCCCAGTTTACACCCGAAGATTACGAGGTCATCAACCGCGAGTACGAAAAGCTGCGGGAAAGTGCCCGTAAACGCTGTGCCAACGAAAACGAACTGAACGTGGTGCAGCGGGCCTTCGAGTTTGCCAACGAGGCGCACAAGAACGTGCGCCGTCGCAGCGGCGAGCCCTATATGCTCCATCCCATTGCAGTGGCACAGATCGTAGTGGACGACATAGGCCTGGGCTACAAATCCATATCGGCCGCCCTCCTGCACGACGTAGTGGAAGATACGGACTATACGGTGGAAGACCTGCGGGAGCAGTTCGGAGACAAGATTGCCACCCTCGTGGACGGCCTCACCAAGATCAAGAACGTGCTGGACACCGAGCAGAAGACCCGCAGCACGGACCTCTCCCAGCAGAGCCTCCAGGCCGAGAATTTCAAGCGCATCCTCCTCACGCTCAACGACGACGTGCGCGTGGTGCTCATCAAACTGGCCGACCGCCTGCATAACTGCCGCACCATCGAGCACATGCCGGAGCACAAACGGGACAAGATCCTGTCGGAGACCATGTTCATCTTTATCCCGCTGGCCCACCGCCTGGGTCTGTACAGCATCAAGAGCGAACTGGAGAACATCTGGCTCCGCTACAAGGAACCCGAGGCCTACGAGGACATCAAGTCCCGGATAGACCGCCGCGTCGCCGAGAAAGGAAAGGAGCTGGCCGATTTCATCTCCCCCATCGAGAATGCACTGAACGCCGCCGGATTCCACTATGAGCTCAAGAAGCGGGTGAAGACGCCGTACTCCGTATGGCGCAAGATGCAGAGCAAGGGCGTCACCTTCGACGAGGTGTACGACCTTTACGCCATCCGCATCATCTTCGACAACGACCCCGAATCCAAGGAAAGCGAGCGCGACCAGTGCTACCATATCTTCTCCATCATCACCGGGATTTACCGCTACATGCCGGAGCGCCTGAGGGACTGGGTGAAACATCCCAAGTCCAACGGCTATGAAGCCCTGCACTGCACGCTCCTGAGCGATTCCGGCGTATGGGTGGAAGTGCAAATCCGCACCCGCCGCATGGACGACATTGCCGAAAAGGGCATCGCCGCCCACTGGGCCTACAAGAAGCACGGTCTCATGGGCGAAGGAGACTACGAGATGGACAACTGGATCAACCGCATCAAGGAGATCCTGGTCAATCCCGACATCAATGCCCTGGAGCTGCTGGACATCATCCACAACGACCTCACGGCGACGGAAATCTACGTGTTCACCCCGAAGGGAGAACAGCGCAGCATCCAGAAAGGTGCGACAGCCCTGGATTTCGCCTACCTCATCCACTCCGAAGTGGGCCACCAGTCCATCGCCGCCAAGGTGAACCAGAAACTGGTCACGCTGGACCACGTCCTCAAGACCGGAGACAAGGTGGAAATCATCACGGCCGAGGATGCCAAGCCCCAGCCGGAATGGATCAAATTCCTCAAGACGCACCGCGCCCGCACCCTCGTCACGGACTACTTCAAGGCCGAGCGCAAGCAAACGGTGGACTTCGGCCGGAAGTCCCTGGAGGCGGCGGCGGAAGGAATCGGCCTGCATCTGGACGAGAGTCTCCTGCAGCGCCTCGAGGCCGCGTACAACGTGGGCTCGCGCGACGAGCTCTACTATGGGATCGGAATCGGCAATATCACCATCGACAACCTGGACGAGATTGTGAAAAAGTCCAGCGGCACGCGTCTTTCCTGGATCCGGCGCATGCTCAAGGGCAACAAACCCGAACCCCGGGAGGCGCAGGGCGGGGAGCAGTATATCATCGGCAGCATGGATCCCGATGCGCCGCATTTCCATATCGCCACCTGCTGCAACCCCATCCCCGGAGATCCCGTGGTGGGATTCAAGGCCCCGGACGGCACCATCACCATCCACAAGAAATCCTGCAAGGTGGCCGAGACCATCGCCGCCACACACGGAGACTGGGTGGTCATTCCCAAGTGGCTGGAGCAGGCCGAGGATACCTCCTTCCTCGTGCGCGTGTCCCTGAAGGGCATCGACCGCGTGGGCATGCTCAACGACATCACCCGCTACCTGTCCCTGGTGATGGGCGTCAATATGCGGCAGCTGAACCTGCGGGCCGACGGAGGCCTTTTCGAAGGCTACATCGACCTGTACGTGAACAGCCGCGACATCCTGGACAAGATGATCAAGAAACTGTCTTCCATCGAAGGCATAGAAAAAGTTACCCGCAGCGAATTATGAAGCTGAAAAAGTTCATTCCCCTCATACCCGCATCGCTTATCCTGGCCAGCCTGATGTTTCCTTCCGGCTGCGCCAATACCACGCAGCCCCCTTCCGGCGGCCAGAAGGACACCATTCCCCCCACCCTGGTGAAGGTGGTTCCCTTCCCCGGCACCACGGAGGTCTCCCCCGTCAATACCAAACTGGTCTTCACCTTCAACGAATACGTGAAGATCAAGGATGCCAATTCCGTGTTCCTGTCTCCCCCGCTGGAGAAAAAGCCCAAGGCCGTGATCCAGGGCAAGTCGCTCGTGGTTACCTTCGAGTCTCCCCTGGACAGCAACACCACCTATACGCTGGACCTTACCGGCGCCATTGTCGACAACAACGAGGGAAACCTCTTCCCGGGCTACACGCTGGTGTTCTCCACGGGAAAACAGATTGATTCCCTGTGCGTGACGGGACAGGTGCAGGACTGCAATACGCTCATGCCCGTAAAGGGCGCCACCGTCATGCTGTACAAGGACCAGGCAGACTCCGCCGTCTTCCTGCAGCGCCCCGTCGCGGCCGCCAAGACGGACGACTGGGGCTTCTTCTCCATCCGCAACATCCAGGACACGCTGTACCGCGTATATGCCGTGAAGGACGAAAACAACAATAACAAGTACGACCCGGGCTCCGAGCGCATCGCCTTCCTGGACAGCATCTTCCGTCCCAGCATCAACTATAACGACACCCTGTACGAATTCAAGAAATTCGACATGAAGGATACGGCCCTGTGCCTGGCCAGAAAAGCCCAGCTGGAACTGAACCTCTTCCGCGAGAAGCCCACCAAACAGATGATCGTGAAAAAGGAACGCGCCGGAGAAAGGGCGGCCTACCTCACCTTCATGGCACCGGACACCAAAATCCACGACCTCCGCTTCAAAGGACTTCCGAGGGAGAAGGTCATCTCCCAGTTCAACCGGCAGAAGGACTCCCTGGAAATATGGGTGAACGACCAGCGCAAGATGCCCGACACGCTGCAGCTGGTCATCAAATACGACAAGACCGACTCCACCGGCGCCCTCGTCCCTACGCAGGAAAACGTTAAGTTCGCCTACACCAAGGAAATGCGGGCCGAGCTGATGAAAAAGCGCCAGAATACCCGCAACCGCAAGCACGAGGATACGGTAGCCGTCATGCGCACCAATGCAGACCCCACCGTCATTGAGCAGTACGGATTCGACATCGAGTTCCAGTACCCGCTCATCGAGGAAGCGTGGGATTCCCTCAAATTCCGCAGCGTGAATCCCCGCCAGCAGGAAGCGAAGGGGAAGGTCACCGTTATCCGGGACAGCATGAACCTGCGCCACTTCCGCGTCATGCCCACGGAACCCTTCATGACGGGCTACGACTATTACCTCAAGATTCCCCACCGCCTGTTCCGGGACGTAAACGGTTACTACAATGACTCCACCGAACTCAAAGTCACCCTCCCCACCGACGAGAAACTGAGTTCCATCACCCTTGAGCTTACAGGCGTACACAACGAATACATCATAGAACTCCTGAACGAGAAACGCGACAAAGTCATCCGCAGCTTCCTGGTGGACAAAGACGGTCCCGTGCTCTTCCCCTATCTGAAGAGCGGCAACTACTGCATCCGTCTCACGGAAGACAAGAACCGCAACGGTATTGTGGATACCGGCAACCTGCTGGAACACCGGCAGCCGGAAAAGGTGCGTTTCTTCAAGGCGCAGGACACGTTCCTCATCAAGGTGCTGGAGAAAGCGGAAATGGTCTGGGATGTGAATATGGAGGAACTGTTCCAATGAGAAAACTTGTCATCATCCTTGCAGCCCTGCTGCTTTCCGGCACGGCCGTCCGTGCCCAGGTAGATCTGGAAAAGGAATTCTTCTCCCTTCCGGACAGCGTCACCAATTCCTATCTGGACAGCATCGATGTCCAGATAGCCCCGCCCAACGATTACTGGATGGTGGGCGTGTTCGGCGGTGCATCCATGCAGTACGGATTCTTCAACCCGGAACGGCTCGTCAAGCCCGTCTGGAACATGCCGGTGTATGGTTTTTCCGTCGTCCGTCACTTCACCATGTTCGGCATCTTCCACAACATGGGGCTTGAGTTCGGCGCCCAGCAGAACTACGAAGGCTACGAATTCAAGACTAACAAGGAGACCGGATACCGTTCCGTTGAATCGGGCGCCTACCGCACCGTGATGAAGGTCCCCGAGGTATTCCTGAACTCCCACTTCCACGTGGACATGAACGAATACTTCAAGATTGTTGCAAAACTGGGCATCTACGGAGGATATCGCCAGAGCATCCAGCGCACGCTGGACCAGGGCTATGACGAGAATCCGGCCTACCAGGCGCTCCAGAACGAATTCCGCGACTATGACCGGCGTTACACGTACGGCATCCAGGGCGGCCTGGGAATAGCCGTGATGTTCTCCCCCTTCGAGTTCCACCTCAATGCCCAGGCCAAGTGGGGCTGGAACAGCTTCTGGAATCCGGATTACTACAGCAAGTACAGCTACCGTTTTGCATACCCGCTGGACGCCACTTTCACCTTCGGCGTTTATTATCAGTTCACGCCCCGCTACGGCCATACGCGCGGACAGCTGCGCAAACTGGCCCGCAAAATGGTTCAGGAACAAAACGAAACTCATGAATAATGCAATAAAAACGAGGACCGTCCACGTAGGGAATGTCCTCATCGGCAGCGATCATCCCATCGTTGTCCAGACCATGTGCAACACCCATACGTCCGACGTGGAAGCCACCGTCGCCCAGTGCGAAAGGCTTATCCAGGCCGGAGCGCAGCTGATACGCATCACCGTCCCCTCCCTCTCGGACGTCCCCGCGCTGCAGGAAATCCGCCGTCGCGTGAATGCCGACGTCCCCCTTGTGGCCGATATCCACTTCAGCGCGGAAGTAGCCATGGCCGTGGTACCGGTGGTGGAGAAAATCCGTATCAACCCGGGCAACTTCCACCCCAACCACGAGAAGGCACGCGAGCTCTTCGGGGCCTTCCTGCGCAAATGCAAGGAATACGACCGTGCCATCCGTATCGGCCTCAATCACGGCTCTCTGGGAAAGTACATCGTGGAGAAATACGGCAACACGCCGCAGGCGATGGCCCTCGCCGCGATGGAATGGATTGACATGTGCGTGGAAGAGGATTTCTACAACGTTGTCGTTTCACTGAAGGCCTCCAACACGGTGGTCATGGTGCAGGCATACCGGGAACTGGCCCGCCTGATGCAGGAAAAAGGGGTTGTCTTTCCCCTGCACGTAGGCGTAACCGAAGCCGGCAACGGGGACAGCGGCCGCATCAAGAGCTGCGTGGCCATCTCGACGCTGCTCGCCGAAGGCATCGGCAACACCATCCGCGTATCCCTCACGGAAGACCCCGCGAACGAGATTCCCGTAGCGCAGTATCTGGCAGGCCGATATTCCGGCGCGCCCGCGCCCTCCGCACTCGGGGAGCGCGAAGAGGGCATCCTCAAGGCGGCATGCGACTGGGGAGCTCCCCTTCTGAACCATGAAATCGACGACATTCCCATTGAGGACGAATACCTCAAGGACGAAATCCTGCAGGCCTGCAGGCGCCGCTTCTATAAACCCGAGTATATTGCCTGTCCCGGCTGCGGAAGGACGCTCTACGACCTGGAGAGCACCTTCAACAAGGTAAAGGCCGCCACCTCGCAGTTCAAGGACATCGTCATCGCCGTTATGGGCTGCATCGTAAACGGCCCCGGCGAGATGGCCGACGCAGACTACGGCTACGTGGGAGAAGGCTTCGGGAAAGTAACCCTATACAGAAAAAAAGACCCCGTCCTGCGGCATATTCCGGAGGACGAGGCTGTGGAAAAACTGGTGGAGCTGATTACTGCCGATCGGGCAAAATAGCAATCACGCTTTCTACGGCGCGCACTTTGTCGCCTACCTTTACTTTAACTTCGGCTTCCAGCGGGACGAACAAGTCTATGCGGGAGCCGAATTTGATTACTCCGCACTGGTCTCCGCGGTATTCCATGTGACCGGGTTCCGAGTAGCAGACAATACGGCGGGCGAAAGTGCCTGCAATCTGCTTGAAGAAAACCTGTCCGTAGGCGTTGCTAAGGCAGGAGGAGGAATGTTCGTTCAGTTCGGAACTCTTGGGATGGAAGGCCAGCAGGTACTTGCCAGGGTGATACTTGTAGTACTCCACCTTGCCGCTGATGGGCCAGAAGTTGCAGTGCACGTCGAAGAAATCCATATATACGGATATCTGGATGCAGTCCTTCTTGAGGAATTCCTTCTCATAAACCTTGTCCACGATAACCACTTTGCCGTCTGCCACGGAGGTTACCAGACGGTCGTTGTCGGTAAATGGCGTCTCACGGTTGGGCACCCGGAAGAACCAGGTGATGAAAATCATGAACATCACCATCATGGCGCAGAGCGGGATGCTTACCCAGAGGATGGGGATGAACCTTGCTACCAGGAAGATGAGCACGGCACAGATGCACCAGCTGGTGAGAATGGTTCCGTAAGAGTCGTTATCTATCTTGATCCACTTCATACTAACTCAAATATCATAAGGTAAAAATAGCCGGTGGGAATGGCGAAAAGGGCACTGTCGAAACGGTCCATCAGGCCGCCGTGTCCCGGAATGATGTATCCGGAATCCTTGATGCCGGCGGCGCGCTTCCACATGGACTCGAAGAGGTCTCCGAAAACGCCCATCACATGCATGAGGGCGGCCATGGCAAGGCAATGGACCATGGGGAAGTTCACCAGCCCCGTCCACTTTACGATGGCACCGGCGAGAACGGCCATGAGCAGGCCGCCGATATAACCGGCCCAGGATTTCTTGGGAGAAATGGAAGGGCACAGTTTGGCGGGCCAGATCTTCTGTCCCAGGAGAAGGCCGAAGCAGTAAGCTCCCACGTCGGACGCCCAGATGATGCAGAAAAAGGCAATCATCAGAAGGCCGCTGAACACACCGTCCTGGAATACCACGAAGTTGGACAGGGCCAGGGGGATGCCGATGTATAAGAATCCCGCATAGATGAAGCCCGTCTTCATGAAGTCCGTATGGTCTTTTGCGAAGAGGGATGCGACCATGATGACCAGGAGGAATAAAAAGCCGCTGACAAGTGCCGTGGCGGCGCTCTCTCCGTGAGCAAGGTCACTGTTGACGATCATGAACAGGGCAATGGACAAAACAATGGCCAGGTCCTGCAGGCGGCGGTAGGCGCCGCCCATTGTCATGCGGTAGAATTCCTCCAGCATAATGCCGCTGATCAAGGCAAACAGAATCGCAAAGAAACCTCTACCAAGCAAAAGTCCTCCCAGCATCACTGCCAGGAAGACTGTTCCAAAAATACTGCGTTTGACGGTATTATTCATGCTCTTTAAATTGATCGTCCTCGGCGGGCTGAACCTTGGGGCCAAGGATGTTTTCAATATCTTCTGCAAAGATAACTTCTTTTTCCAGAAGAAGGGCACCCAGTTTCATAAACGCGTCTTTATTGTCCTCAATAATCTTAAGGGTGCGCTTGTGGACTTCCTCCGCAATGGCTTTCACCTCCTGGTCCATCAGCTCGGCCGTCTTCTCGGAGTAAGGCTTCACAAGATTGTAGCCGCCGGAGCCGGTGGAATCATAGAAGGAAAGCGGGCCCACCTTCGAGCTCATGCCATAGTACTGGACCATGCCGTAGGCGATATGGGTCATTCTCTCAAGGTCGTTCAGGGCACCTACGGAAGGGTCTCCGTTGAGCACTTCCTCTGCCACGCGGCCACCCATGAGCATGCACATCTTGTCCATCATGGCAGAACGGGTGAGGTTCTTCCTTTCCTCCGGCAGGTTCCAGGTAAGGCCCAGGGCGTTGCCGCGGGGTATGATGGAAACCTTGAACACAGGATCTGCGTAAGGGAGAAGCCATCCCACAAGGGCGTGACCGGCCTCGTGATAGGCGGTGGTGCGGCGCTGGGCCGGCGTAAGAATGGTGTTGGCCTTGCGTTCCAGACCGCCGATGATACGGTCCACGGCATCCAGGAAGTCCTGCTGCATGACTGCCTCGTGATTGCGGCGGGCAGCCGTAAGGGCGGCCTCGTTGCAGACGTTGGCAATATCGGCCCCGGAGAAGCCGGGCGTATGCTTGGCCATGAAGCGGAGGTTGAAATCCCCGCCCACCTTAATGTCGCGAAGGTGGACCTGGAAGATTTCCTCACGTTCCTTCAGTTCGGGAAGCTCTACGTGGATCTGGCGGTCGAAACGGCCGGCACGCATGAGGGCCTGGTCCAGGATGTCGGAACGGTTGGTGGCAGCCAGTACAATGACGCCGCTGTTGGTTCCGAAGCCGTCCATCTCCGTAAGGAGCTGGTTCAGGGTGTTCTCCCGTTCGTCGTTGGAGGTGAAGCCGCCGTTCTTGGCGCGGGCACGGCCCACGGCGTCGATTTCATCGATGAACACGATGCAGGGAGCCTTCTCCTTGGCCTGGCGGAAGAGATCCCTCACGCGGGATGCGCCTACGCCCACGAACATTTCCACGAAGTCGGAGCCGGAGATGGAGAAGAAAGGTACGTTGGCCTCCCCTGCCACAGCCTTGGCCAGAAGGGTTTTACCCGTTCCGGGAGGGCCGACGAGCAGGGCGCCCTTGGGGATTTTGCCGCCGAGGGCGGTATATTTGGCGGGATTCTTCAGGAAATCCACAATCTCCATCACTTCTTCCTTGGCACCGTAAAGGCCGGCGACATCCTTGAAGGTGACCTTCACTTCTCCCTTTTCTGTCTCACGGGCGGTGGACTTGCCCGTATTGAACGGGTTGATACCGCCGCCGGGGCCTCCGGGACCGCGGTTCATACCGCGGAACATGAATATCCACAGGATGATGAGCAAGCCCGGAAGAAGCAGCATCTGGAGAAGATCCATCCAGATGTGTTCCTCGTTCTTGATAATGACCTTGAACTGTTCTACGGGGAGAAGTTCGGCATTGAGGGCTGCGAAGCTCTGCTCCGGGTCAAACTTGGTGGAGACCAGGAAGTAGAACTGGGGAGCCCGGCGCGGCGGAACGCCGCCCTGGAACTTGTCCGTGTATTTGGCAAGACGTTCCGGGCGTGCCTTGACTTCACCTTTGAAGTCGTTGCGCACGAAGGTAATCTCCGCCACGTCTCCCTGGCGAATCATGTCCTGCACTTCCGTCCACTCAATCTTTACCGGCTGCGAGCTCACCGTGTGGTTGAACAGCAAATAGCCTATTCCCAGCAGGATGATGAGGTAAAACCAGGAAAAATTGAAGGTGACAGTACGTATCTTGCGACCCTTGGGGTCTTTCATATTATCTTCTGCCATTTAGTCTTTCGTTGTTTTAGCTGCGGTCTTCCGCTCTTTGTACTCTTTTTTGGGGACATCGGCCCAAAGGGCTTCCAGGCGATAGAATTCGCGATATTCCTTCAGAAAAATATGCACGACGATGTTACCGTAGTCCTGGATGATCCAGAAATTGTTTCCTTCACCCTGGGAACGGTACAGCGTGTGTCCCTCTTCTTTCATCTTCTCTGCGATATTGTCTGCGATGGCGCCGACCTGGGTGGTATTGGAGCCGTCACAGACCACAAAGAAGTCCGTGATGGAACCGTCGATCTTTCTCAGATCCAGGGAAACGACATCCTGTCCTTTCTTGTCGATGATGGCATCGGCGATGAGCCGAAGATCATGTGTAATCATAAAAATAATATTTATAAACCTTACAAAAAGTCTATCCTCGCATGGCTGCAATGGCCTTGACAGGGTCTTCCGCCTTGAAGACGGAACTGCCGGCCACCAGCATCGTGGCTCCCGCGGCAATCACCTGGGCCGCATTGCCGGGGCCGATTCCGCCGTCGATCTCGATGGGGACTTCCGGACGGCCGATGCGCACGAGTTCCGCCTTGACGGCCCGGACGCGGTCCACGGACTCCGGAATGAACTTTTGCCCGCCGAAGCCGGCGAAAACGCTCATGATGAGCACGAAGTCCACTTTGGGAAGCAGCGGGAATATCTTCTCCACGGGGCAGTCCGGATTGATGACGATACCGGCCTTCACGCCCAGCGACTGGATCTGCTCCAGGATGGCGGCGGAGGATTCCCCGGCCGCTTCATAGTGGAAGCTGATGTAGGATGCGCCCGCCTTGGCGAAGCGCTCCACATACTTTTCCGGATGGACAATCATCAGGTGCACATCCAGAGGCTTTACCGCCTTGCGGGCGATGGCTTCCACCACAGGGAAACCGTAGGAGATGTTGGGCACGAAGGTGCCGTCCATAATGTCAAGGTGGAAAATGTCGGCGTAGGTGTTTACCATTTCCACATCTTTTTCAAGATGAAGAAAGTCGGCCGACAGCATGGATGGTGCAATCTGAATCATATTATTCGAAGTTCAAAACAACGTCGTTCAGATGGGCCACGAACTTGTCCAGGGACGCGAGTTCCAGCTTTTCGCCGGGAGCGTGCACGCCGCGGAGCGTGGGGCCGAAGGAAATCATGTCCAGGTCCGGGAATTTCTCCAGAAACAGGCCGCACTCCAGGCCGGCATGGATGGCCTTGACCTCCGGCTCGTGGCCGAAGAGCTTCACGTAGGACTTGCGGGAGACTTCCAGCACGTGGGACTGGAGGTTGGGCTTCCAGCCGGGATACTCGCCGTGGTGTTCCACGTCAAAGGAGCCCAGGAAGAAGGCGGCTTCCACGCGCTCTGCCATGGCATGCAGTTCGGAGACCACGGAGCTGCGCTGGCTGGTGATGACCTTCAGGACATCGCCCTCGATGTGCACGGCGGCCAGGTTGGTGGAAGTTTCCACGAGGCCGGGGATATCGGCCGACATCTTCTCCACGCCGTGCGGGCAGGCCAGGAGGGTGGCAATCACGTTGGCGGCGTCTCCCTCCGCGATGGGGCGCGTCTTGCACTCGCAGGGGGCGCATTCGGCGCGGACGTCGGGATCGGAGACGGCGTATTCGGCGGCGAGGAGGTCGCTGAAGGCTTTTACATCGGCCTGCATTTCCTCCGCTTCGTCGGCGGGGACGGCGATGATGGCCTCCGCCTCGCGGCAGATGGCGTTGGGCTTGTTGCCACCGTCGAGAGAGAGGAGCTGGAAGTCGTACTGGAGTTCGGTGAACAGGAAGCGGACGAGCTCCTTGAGGGCGTTGGCGCGGCCCTTGTTGATGTCGTCGCCGCTGTGGCCGCCCTGGGCGCCATAGACGCGCAGCTTCAGGGTCTTGTAACCTTTGCGGAGGGCTTCACGCTCCAGTTCGATGGTGGCGGTGGTGTCTATGCCGCCGGCGCAGCCCACGAAGAGCTGGCCTTCATCCTCGGAGTCCAGGTTGATGAGCGTCTTGGCCTCGAAGAAGCCGGGCTCCAGCGCGAAGGCGCCGTCCATGCCGGTTTCCTCGGAGATGGTGAACAGGCACTCGAGCTTGCCCATGGGAAGGTCGCTGTCCAGAAGGGCCAGGCAGGCGGCGATGCCGATGCCGTCGTCTGCCCCGAGGGTGGTGTTTTTGGCAACCATCCAGCCATTTTCAATCTCGTAGGGAATGGGCTGGGTGTTGAAGTCGAACTCGAAGTTGGCGTTCTTCTCGCAAACCATGTCCTGATGGGCCTGGAGCACGAGGGCAGGAACGTTCTCCTTGCCCTTGGATGCGGGCTTGGAAATGACTACGTTACCGGTTTTATCGGTTTTGCAGGCCAGGCCGCGCTGGGCGGCGAACTGCTGCAGATATTCGGTGATTTTCTCTTCGTGACCCGACTCACGGGGAATGCAGGTGATTTCCTGGAAGAATTTAAGAACAGATGCGGAATCCATGATGTGTTTTCGTTTTAACACACCAAATATACGCAATAATAAAGGGAATTCCTAATGAATTACTTTTCTACCGGCACCACAATCATGCCCTCGATGTCCTCTACCCACTGACGGAAAAGTTTGTCGGTGGACATGAGGTCGTGCACGGTGGTGCAGGCGTGGAGCACGGTGGCGTGGTCCTTGCCGCCCAGTTCCGAGCCGATGGTGCTGAGCGAGCAGCTGGGAATGAGGCTGCGGCACTCGTACATGGCAATCTGGCGGGCCTGGACAATCTGGCGGACGCGGCTCTTGGAGAGCATCTGCTCGCGGGTGATGTTGAAATACTCGCACACCGTGGAGATGATGGTTTCCATGCTCACTTCCGTCTCTTCCTCCCCAACGATCTGTCCCGTTACGTTCTGAGCCAGTTCCACGTCGATATTGCGGTGGCCGAGGGTTGCATAGGCAACCAGCGAGGTGAGCGTGCCTTCGAGCTCGCGGAAGTTGGTCTTGATGCGGGAGGCCAGGAAGGAGAGCACATCCTCGGAGAGGTTGACGCCTTCGCGCTGGGCGCGGGAGCGCAGCATTTCCAGGCGCGTGTCATAGTCCGGACGGGAAAGTTCCACGGACAGACCCCACTTGAAACGGGAGAGCAGCCTTTCCTCGAAGTTCTGCAGGTCCACGGGAGCGCGGTCGCTGGTGAAGATGAGCTGCTTGCCGTTCTGGTGCAGGTGGTTGAAAATATTGAAGAATGCGTTCTGCGAAGCCGGGCCGATGAGATCCTGGATGTCGTCCACGATGAGCACGTCGATGCGCTGGTAGAAAGCTACGAAGTCCACGATACGGTTGCCCTTGACGGCGTCCATATACTGGGTTTTGAACTCGTTGCCGGTGACATAGAGGACAACCTGGTCCTGGAAACGCTCCTTGATATCAATGCCGATAGCCTGGGCGATGTGCGTTTTGCCGAGCCCCGGGCCACCGAAGAGGAACAGCGGGTTGAACGGGGTTTTTCCGGGAGCGTGGGAAATGCTCTCGCCGGCGTTGACGCCCAGCTTGTTGCACTCTCCTTCCACCAGGTTGCCGAAGCAGTACACCGGATTGAGGCGCGGGTTGATCTTCACGCGCGTGGTTCCGGGGAACACGAACGGACTGGGAGAGCCCGACGGCTGGTAAGTGGGAACGGAGACGGGATTGTTGGTGGGCGTGGCGCTCTTGGCTGCGGGAAGGACCATTCCCTCACGGTGCTGCACCGGACGCACCAGATAGAACAGCTGGGCGTCTGCGCCGATAGCGCGGCGGATGGTGAGACGGAGGAGATCCTTGTATGCGCCTTCTATGTATTCGCGGAAGAAATCCGAGGGGACTTCTACGGTGAGCCGTGCCCCGTCCAGTGAAACCGGGCGAATGAGCTTGAACCAGGTATTATACTGTTGCGGATCGATGTTGTTTTCGATGATCTGCAGACAGTTATTCCATACCGCAATATGTCTATCCTGGACGGTCATGCCGGAATACAAGAAATAGTTTTTGGTTTTTGATTAACGCGAATGCAAAAATGGGGGAAAAAATTTTTATAAAAAATCCTAATTGCTATTGTTTTACAAAAATCTTTTCGTTATAATATTAGTAGCGGAGGCCAAAATAGCCGTTTTATTAATAGGTTAACAATCAAATGATTACATACGGAATGATGGCTCACATGAAAATCGAGCAATCATTCCTATTTAGAATCCTTCAAAAGAAACCAAATGAAGGATAATCCGCTTTTCAGCTTACTAAATGGAACAAAAATCAGCGTGCGGGAGATGATACTCCATCCTGCACTTTGACCACGTAAGAATCTTTGAAAGTTGAAGAAACTTTTTTGTACGTGCTCTTCACTTTGGCAAGCGAAGAATCCGTGCAGACAATATACTTGTAAAGCTTGTCCACCTTGATGACAAGAGGCTTGTATCCCTTAAAGAAAGCGTCGTCCGGAGAGAGCTGCTTACTGGATGCCAGCACCTGGATACCATATATAGTGTCATCCGCGGCCTGGGGAACAGGCTGGGGCGCCACCTGGGGCTGAACCTGGGGTTCCGGCTGGGGCTGTGCCTGAGGTTCCGGCTGGGGCTCCGGTTCCGGTTCCGGCTGAGGAGCGGCCTGCGGCAGGGAGGAGCCGTCGTAGCGGTGTTTGAAAACGCAGAAAGCGCGGAAGATGTTGGAGGCAATCTCATCCCTGCCCTCCGCACTGCGGAGAACGGAAAGATCCTCGGGGTTGGTCATGAATCCCACCTCGATGAGGACGGCCGGCATGGCGGTGCGCCACAGCACCCAGAACGGATCCTGGGACACGCCGCGGGAATGGCGGATGGGAGAACCGCCCATGGCATTGGCCACATCCTCGGCAAAGGAGAGGCTGGCGTTCAGGTGGGCGTTCTGCATGAGGGAGAAAATGATGGAGGACTGGGGATCGTTGGGATCGAAGCCCTGGTACTTGGTCTGGTAGTTGTCTTCCAGGAGGATTACGGAGTTTTCACGCTTGACAAGGTCCAGGTTCTTGGAGTAAAGGTCGTTTCCCTTGCGCTGGGACTGTCCCAGCACGTGAATGGAATAGCCGTTTGCCTGCGTACCCTTTTCCACGGCGTTCACATGGATGGAGATGAAGAGGTTGGCGTTGGCCCGGTTGGCGAACACGGCGCGCTTTTCCAGTTCCACGAAACGGTCGTCCCGGCGGGTCATCTTTACATCGACATCCGTGAAGGCGGCGTTGATTTTCTTCTCCAGACGCTGGGCGATGTCCAGCGCGACGTTCTTCTCGTAGGTTTTTTTGTCCCGGCTCACACAACCGGCGTCTTTCCCGCCGTGGCCGGCGTCAATAACAACCGTTTTGAGCTTAAGGCCGCCTTGTGCACGCGTGGGCACGGGGATTGCAAGCATGACGGCCGCGACAAGCAGTACCGGAAAGAAAGAACAGGTCTTCATAGCAGGCTGGTTTTGAAAATTGTGGAATTAGGCTTAAATTTGCATCTTATATTTTGCACACAAAAATAGCAAAAAATATCCCAATGGCAAGGAAGTTTTTGCAATATCTGTCACTTATATTATTCAGCTGCTGCCTTCTGGAGGTATCGGCCACTGCGCGCACCCTGCGCCAGGAACCCGATTCCCTCCGCCGGGCAGACTCCCTTGCCGCAGCCCGCAAAGATTCCCTGGATCTGCTGGGCAAAAGTTCCCTGGAAGTTCCCGCCTTCTCCACCGCCAAGGATTCCATGATTACGGATTTCTCCAACGGCCAGCGGAAGATTTACTACTACGGCGGCGCCACGGTCACCTACCAGGACATGAAACTCACGGCCGACTATATGGAATACGACATGAAGAACAACACCGTATTCGCCAGCGGCCGCAAGAACCCCGCCACGGGAGAGATGGAAGGCCTTCCGGAAATGACAGAGAAAGGCCAGTCCTACAAGATGGACGAACTCCGTTACAACTTCGACACCCGCAAGGCCCGCATCACCAACATGATCACCAAGGAGTCCGAAGGCCTGCTGCAGGGAAAGGACATCAAGATGATGCCGGACAAATCCATCAACCTTACGGAAGGCGTTTACACCGTCTGCGACCTGGAGGAGCCCCACTATTTCCTCAAGCTCAGCCTTGCCAAGGTCATCACCCAGCCCTCGCAGAAAACGGTCTTCGGCCCGGCCTGGCCCGTGGTAGCCGGCGTCCCCTTCCCCATCGTCCTCCCCTTCGGCTTTGTCCCCAAGAAACCCCAGCGGGCGACGGGCCTGCTGATGCCCACCTTCGGCGAAGAGCAGGCGCGCGGTTTCTACGTCAGGGACGCAGGCATGTACTTCGTTTTCGGTGAATATTTCGACCTGTCCCTCACCGGTTCCTACTTTACCATGGGTTCTTGGTCTGTGGATGTCAACTCCCGTTATAAGGTCAATTACAAGTTCAACGGCAATTTCTCCTTCACCTTCTCCAACGACCAGGCGGGAGAAAAGGGCAGCAAGGACTTCTTCCAGAGCCAGAACTTCGGCATCCGCTGGTCCCACACGCAGGATCCCAAGGCCAATCCGGGAACCACTTTCTCTGCATCCGTGAACTTCTCCAGCCCTTCCAACAGCCGGTACAATTCCCACTCGGTGCAGGAAGCGCAGCAGAACAAGATATCATCCTCCGTCTCCTACTCCCATAACTGGAACGGCAAGATGAACCTGAGCGTGAACGCGCTCCACAACCAGAACTCCAAGGACTCCAGCTACTCCATCACCCTGCCCAACATCACGTTCTCCGTCACGCGTTTCTATCCCTTCAAGCAGAAGAACCGCGTGGGCAAGGAAAAGATTTACGAGAAGATTTCCTTCGGCTACAACACGT
Source organism: Bacteroidales bacterium (assembly GCA_016288055.1). Classification (GTDB taxonomy): domain Bacteria; phylum Bacteroidota; class Bacteroidia; order Bacteroidales; family UBA932; genus Cryptobacteroides. The sequence continues at coordinate 10,858 of JAEEXZ010000017.1, read as the reverse complement.
CTTTCCAGAACAACATGAGCTTCAAGCTGCGGGATCTGCAGGATTTCAAGATGGACGCCAACGGGGACTATGTCACCGACGTGGACCGTAACGGCAACCCCTACCGCGTGAAGGAAATGGGCGATTCCCTCGGAATCAAGGCCAAGCAGTACCTGACCAACGGCATGTCGCATAATTTCCAGATCGGCCTGCCCAATTTCACGCTCCTCAAATACATTAACGTGACGCCCAGCATCAGCTACGGCATGAACTGGATGTTCTCGAAGGGAAGCCGCACGCTGGAAGCGGAAACGGACGATGAGGGCAACCCCATCATCGTCACGGACAGCCAGGGAAACGACGTCATCGCCCAGAAAGTGGTGACAGACCCGGGAACGGCCTTCAACGGCTTCGGCGCCACGCACACCTATTCGGGCGGTTTCTCCATGTCCACGCGCATCTATGGCATGTTCAACTTCGGCAAACACCGCAAGGTGCAGGCCATCCGCCATGTAATCTCCCCTTCCGTCAACGTGAGCCTGTCGCCGGAAAAAGGCACGGCCTTCAACGGCTGGCGTACGTTGGACGCCTATTATGACAAAAACGGCGGCTTCCATGCCGAGGCCCCCTACAATATCTACAGCCTCCCCGGCAACCACAATACGGTATCGCCTCCGGGACGCGGCAAAAGCGCAACCATGTCCCTTTCCATCGGCAACAACCTGGAAGCCAAGGTGCGGGACATCCGGGACACCACCGGAACCGGCTCCAAGAAGGTCAAGATCCTGGACCAGCTTAACTTCAACACCAGCTACAACTTCCTGGCAGACTCCCTGCGGATGCAGAACATCGGCGTAACGGTTTCCACCAACCTGTTCAACAAGGTAAACCTGAGCGGAAACCTTACCTTCGACCCTTACGCCATCAACGAGAAAGGACAGCGCATCAACCAGTTCCAGGTTACCAAGAACGGCATGCTCGCACGCCTGACGAACGCTTCCCTGTCGGCCTCCGTTTCCTTTAACGGGAAGGGCGCGACGGACGGCGACGACGGACGGGGCAGCGGCAGCAACAATGACGCCAACTCCTACCAGCGCATCTACTACCATCCCGTTACCGGCGAATACATTCCCGGCGGCTATGTGTACTACATGAATTCGAATGCGCCCTGGTCCATCAACGCCAGCTACTCGTTCCATTATTCCAAGAGCTACACGTACCAGCAGGCGACGAAGGAACTCATCACCAACAACCGCTTCACCCAGACCGTCAACCTCACCGGCAACATCAAACTCACGCCCCGCATGAGCATCAACGCCAGTTCGGGCTTCGACCTCATGGCCATGCGCCTCACTACGACGCAGTTCTCCATGAGCTACGACCTGCACTGCTTCAATATCGCCATTTCATGGGTGCCGCTGGGTATGTACAAGAGCTACAGCTTCCGCATCGCCGCGAATGCATCGGCCCTCGCAGACCTGCTGCGCTTCAAGAAATCCGACTCCTATATGGACAACATGCTCCGCTAAAGGAGGCTGTTTGTTGGAATTCAGAAAATTATTTGTAACTTTGCACTGGCTTTCGAGTCTGAAAGTCAACTTTTCACCTGAATATATACATTCAAATCTATGCCCCATAGCTTATTAGAATTGAATGCCATGAGCGAAGAACAGCTCAGAAGCATTGCAGAATCCCTTGACATCAAAGGAGCCAAGAAACTTGACCGCGCCGCACTTGGATTCGCCATCCTGGACAAACAGGCCGTGATGGAATCCCAGAAACCGGCAGAACCCAAAGCCCCCAAGGCTGCCGCACAGAAAAAACGCGGCCGTCCCAAGAAGGAAGAGACCAAGAAAGAAGAAGCCAAGGCCGATGAGCCCAAGGCCGAAGCCCCCAAGCAGGAAGCCCCCGCCCCGGAGGCCGCCGCTGCCGCCGCACCCAAGAAGCGCGGCCGCAAGGCAAAGGCACAGCAGCCGCAGGAGCAGCAGCAGGAAACTGCCGCAGCCCCCGCCCCCGCCGCTTCCGCAAAGGAAGAACCTGCCGCCGCCGTGAAGCCCGCCGCCGAAGACGTGGACAGCAAACAGTTCATCCACGACCTTTTTGACGACCTCAAGGACGACGCAGCCCAGATTGAGGAAAAACCGGCCAAGGAAGGCAAACAGCGCGACAAGAAAAACGTCCCCCAGAAACAGGGCAAGCAGCAGCGCATTGAGTTCGAAGGCTCCGTGGAAGCTACCGGCGTGCTGGAAATCATGCCCGACGGTTACGGTTTCCTCCGTTCCAGCGATTACAATTACCTGAACTCCCCCGACGACATCTATGTCTCCCAGCAGCAGATCAAGCAGAACGCGCTCAAAAACGGAGACACCGTCACCGGAGAGATCCGTCCCCCCAGGGAGGGAGACAAATATTTCCCTCTGGTCAAGATCAAGTTCATCAACGGCCGCACTCCGGAATTCGTCCGCGACCGCGTTCCGTTCGACTTCCTCACTCCCCTGTTCCCCACGGAGAAATTCAATCTCCTGGGTCACGGACACGAGAAAGACCAGAGCATCCGCGTGGTGGATATGTTCACTCCTATCGGCAAGGGCCAGCGCGGCCTTATCGTGGCACAGCCCAAGACCGGTAAGACCATGCTCCTCAAAGCCATCGCCAACGCCATCGCAGACAATCACCCGGAAGTGTATGAGATTGTCCTCCTCATCGACGAACGTCCGGAGGAAGTGACCGACATGCAGCGCAGCGTCAAGGCAGAGGTTGTCGCCTCCACCTTCGACGAACCCGCCGAACGCCACGTAAAAGTGGCCAATATGGTCCTGGACAAGGCCCGCCGCCTGGTGGAATGCGGCCACGACGTAGTGATCCTCCTGGACTCCATCACCCGTCTTGCCCGCGCCTACAACACCGTACAGCCGGCTTCCGGCAAGGTTCTCACCGGCGGTGTGGACGCCAACGCCCTCCAGAAGCCCAAGCGCTTCTTCGGCGCCGCCCGTAATATCGAAGGAGGCGGTTCACTCACCATCCTGGCCACGGCCCTTACAGAGACCGGTTCCAAGATGGACGACGTTATCTTCGAAGAATTCAAGGGTACGGGTAACATGGAACTGCAGCTGGACCGCAACCTGTCCAACAAACGCATCTTCCCGGCCGTCAACCTGGTGCTTTCCAGCACCCGCCGCGACGACCTCCTCTACGACCCTTATACCAACAACAGAATCTGGATCCTGCGCAAGCTGCTCTCGGACATGAACCCCGTAGAGGCCATGTCCTGGATGCAGCAACACATGGACGAGTTCAAGACCAACAAGGATCTTATCGACAACATGTCCAAGTTTGGACGTTACGACTAATACTCGTCCCAGGATTTAATCTGGAGAGACTCAAGACCAACGTTCGTGAACGCACGGATGAACGCCGTAGCCAGGCGGGCGTTGGTAAACAGAGGCACATTAAAGTCGATGGCAGCCCGGCGAATCCGGTACCCATCGGCTTTTTGCGTTTCCGTATATCCCTTGAGGATGTTCACCACCAGGTCCACTTCCTTGTTCTGGATGAGCTCCACGGCGGTGCGGATGCCCGCGTACTTGGGATCATCAGCCTCGCTGGGGCGCAGGACGCGCTCGGAGGGGACGCCGTTCTCCTCGAGGTACTTGTGGGTGCCGCCGGTGGAGTAGAGCTTGTAGCCCCGCTCGGAGAGGAGGCGGCATGCGCGGAGCATATCGGCCTTCTGGAGGGAATCGCCGTTGGAGAGGAGGATGCCCTTCTCGGGGAGGTGGTTCCCGACGGAGAGGACGGATTTGATGAGCGCCTCGTCCAGGTTGTCGCCCAGGCAGCCCACCTCGCCGGTGGAGGCCATGTCAACGCCCAGGACGGGGTCTGCCTCTTCGAGGCGGGCGAAGCTGAACTGGGAGGACTTCACGCCCACGTAGTCCAGGTCGAAGGCGCTCTTGCCGGGAGCCGTGGGCTTTAGGCCCAGCATTACCTTGGCGGCGAGTTCCACCAGGTTGATCTTCAGCACCTTTGACACAAACGGGAAGCTGCGGGAGGCGCGCAGGTTGCACTCGATGACCTTGATCTCGTTCTCCTTGGCCAGGAACTGGATGTTGAAGGGGCCGGAGATTTCGAGGGCCGACGCAATCATGCGGGCAATCTTCTTGATACGGCGCACAGTCTCCACATAGAGCTTCTGCGGCGGGAAATGGATGGTGGCGTCACCGGAGTGGACGCCGGCATATTCGATGTGCTCGGAGATGGCGTAGGCGAGAATTTCGCCTTCATCGGCCACGGCGTCGAATTCGATTTCCTCGCAGCGGTTCAGGAACTGGCTCACCACCACGGGGTGCTCCTTGGACACTTCCACGGCCAGGGAGAGGTAGCGCTTGAGCTCGTTCTCGTCGTGGCACACGTTCATGGCCGCGCCGGAGAGCACGTAGGAGGGGCGCACCAGAACGGGATAGCCCACCTTGCCGATGAAGCTGTGGATGTCGTCCATCGTGGTGAGCTCGCTCCAGGCGGGCTGGTCCACGCCGATGGCATCCATGATGGAGGAGAACTTGTGACGGTCCTCGGCCTTGTCGATATTGGAGGCCTTGGTGCCCAGGATGGGGATGCCAGCCTTGTCCAGGCGGAGGGCCAGGTTATTCGGGATCTGTCCGCCCACGGAGACGACGACGCCGTGCGGGGCTTCCAGGTCGCAGATGTCCTGCACGCGCTCGAAGGTGAGCTCGTCGAAGTACAGGCGGTTGCAGATGTCGTAGTCCGTGGAAACCGTTTCCGGGTTGTAGTTGATCATGACGCCGCGGTAGCCCTGCTGCTGGAAGGTCTGCAGGCAGGTGACGGAACACCAGTCAAACTCGACGGAGCTGCCGATGCGGTAGGCGCCGGAGCCCAGCACGATGATGGATTTGTCGTCCTTCTCGTAGTTGATGTCGTTGTGGGTACCGTTGTAGGTGAGGTACAGGTAATTCGTCTTGGCGGGGAATTCGGCCGCGAGGGTGTCGATCTGCTTCACCACCGGGACGATGCCCACGCTCTTGCGGTATTCCCGCACGAGGGCCTGGTTGTCGTTGGCCGAGGGAAGGTCGTTGTAAATGCAGCGCTGCAGCTGGAAGTCGGAGAAACCCTGCTGTTTAGCCAGGCGGAGGAGCTCCAGCGGAACATCCTCGATGTTGTTATAGCTGTCCAGCTCGTTGCAGGTATCCACAATGTGCTTGAGACGGTCCAGGAACCAGCGGTCGATGCGCGTGAGAGCATGGATCTTCTCAACGCTGTAACCGGCGCGGAGGGCTTTGGATATCACGAAGATACGCTTGTCGGTGGGCTCTGCAAGGGCATTGTCAAGATCTGTCACCTTGAGCTCCTTGTTGCACACGAAACCGTGCGCTCCCTGGCCGATCATGCGCAGACCCTTCTGGATAGCCTCCTCGAAGGTGCGGCCGATGGACATGATCTCGCCCACGGACTTCATGCTGGAGCCGATCTTGCGGGACACGCCGTGGAACTTGCCCAGATCCCAGCGGGGAATCTTGCACACCACGTAGTCCAGGGCCGGCTCGAAGAAGGCGGGCGTGGTCTTGGTCACGGAGTTCTTGAGGTCGCACAGGCCGTAGCCGAGGCCCAGCTTGGCAGCCACGAAAGCCAGCGGATAGCCCGTAGCCTTGGAGGCCAGGGCCGATGAACGGCTGAGGCGGGCGTTGACCTCGATGACGCGGTAGTCCATGGCGTCGGGGTCGTAGGCATACTGGACGTTGCACTCTCCCACGATGCCGATATGGCGAACGATCTTGATGGAGAGTTCGCGGAGGAAGTAGTAGTCCTTGTTGCTCAGGGTCTGGGACGGGGCCACTACGATACTTTCGCCCGTGTGGATGCCCAGCGGGTCGAAGTTTTCCATATTACAGACGGTGATGCAGTTGTCGAACTTGTCGCGCACCACCTCGTATTCGATTTCTTTCCAGCCTTTGAGGGATTTCTCCACCAGCACCTGCGGGGAGAAGGCAAAGGCCTTTTCGCAGAGCTCGGTGAGCTGCTCCTCGTTGTCGCAGAAGCCGGAGCCCAGGCCGCCGAGGGCGTAGGCAGCGCGGACGATGAGGGGGTAGCCCAGTTCATCGGCCGCCTTCTTCGCCTCTTCCAGGCTGGTGGCGGGATGGGATTTGATGGTCTTGACGCCTATTTCGTCCAGTTTGCCCACGAACAGTTCGCGGTCTTCCGTGTCCATGATGGCCTGGACGGGAGTGCCCAGCACTTTGACGCCATATTTTTCAAGCACCTTGCTCTCGTAGAGTTCCACGCCGCAGTTCAGGGCTGTCTGGCCGCCAAAGGAAAGGAGGATGCCGCCGGGGCGCTCTTTCTCGATGACCTTCTCTACGAAGAAGGGGGTTACAGGAAGGAAATAGATCTTGTCGGCAACACCTTCGGAGGTCTGGACGGTGGCGATGTTGGGGTTGATCAGGACCGTCTCCACTCCCTCTTCGCGAAGGGCCTTGAGGGCCTGGGTGCCCGAGTAGTCGAATTCGCCGGCCTGGCCGATCTTGAGGGCTCCGGAGCCCAGAAGGAGAACCTTTTTGATATTGGGGTCTTTCATTTTCTTCCTTTATAATTTGTTGATGAACTCGTCGAACAGGAATTCCGTGTCGGTGGGACCGCTGGAGGCTTCCGGGTGGAACTGCACGGAGAAGAAGGGCTTGGTCTTGTGGCGTACACCCTCGTTGGTGCCGTCGTTCATGTTGACGAACCAGGGTTCCCAGTCCCGGGGAAGCGTTTTGTCGTCCACGGCGAAACCGTGGTTCTGGGATGTGATGTAGCACTTGTTGGTGCCCACCATGCGCACCGGCTGGTTGTGGCTGCGGTGACCGTACTTGAGTTTGTAGGTGGAGGCACCGGCCGCACGGGAGAGCAGCTGGTTGCCCATGCAGATGCCGAAGATGGGCTTGTCGCCCTTCATGGCCTCGCGGATGTGCTCCTCGGTAACGGCGCAGAAGGCGGGGTTGCCGGGGCCGTTGGAAATGAACAGGCCGTCGTATTCGAGCGTATTGAAGTCGTAATCCCAGGGGACGCGGATCACTTCCACTCCCCTGTCCACGAAGCAGCGCAGGATGTTGTGCTTGACGCCGCAGTCCACCAGGACCACTTTCTTGTCTCCGTGGCCGTAACGGATGACCTCTTTACAACTAACGAGGGCAATTTGATTGTCCTCGTTAGGATCGTGGATAGGGAAATCTTTTTCTACACCGTCGGGAACAATCATTCCCAGCATGGAACCTTCCTCACGGAGCACCTTGGTCAGCTCACGGGTGTCAATGCCGCAGATGCCGGGAATTTTCTGCTCCTTGAGCCAGTCCCCGAGACTTTTCACGGCATCCCAGTGGCTGTAGTCGGAGGAATACTCGGAAATGACGAGACCGCGCACCCAGATTTTCTCCGACTCGAAATTGCGGGAAATGCCTTCGGGGGTGGTGTCGCCGGACGGGACGCCGTAGTTGCCGATAAGCGGATAGGTCACACAAAGAATCTGGCCGGAATAGGATGGATCTGTAAGGCTTTCCGGATAGCCTACCATCGCGGTCGAGAATACGACTTCGCCGTCGGTGGGCCCGTCGTACCCGAAGCAATACCCCTTGAACTCCATTCCGTTCTGGAGTCTCAGGGTAGCTCCTAATCTGTTTACCATAATGATGCTCGTTTTATACTGGTGAATGAAATATTCGTCCTTTCCCTCGAAATCCTGCAAATTTAGCAATAAAATTTCGTATTTTTGCAAATAAATCGACTTTATGAGAATCGAGCATACGATCGTTGCACCGGCGACCATCCCGGGAACCGGAGCCATTTCCATCATCCGGGTCAGCGGCCCGGACGCGCTGCGCATCACGGATTCGGTGGTGCGCCTTGCATCCGGCAGCGTCGGCGACGCTCCGGGATACTCGCTCCACTACGGGGAGGTTCCGGGACTGGACCAGGTGCTGGTTTCCGTCTTCCGCGCCCCTCACAGCTATACGGGCGAGGATTCCGTGGAGATTTCCACTCATGCATCGGCCTACATCGTACAGGAGGTCGTGCGGCTGCTGCTGGAGGCGGGAGCCCGCTTTGCCGAGCCGGGCGAGTTCACGCGTCGGGCCTTCCTGAACGGAAAGATGGATCTCACGCAGGCCGAGGCTGTGGCCGATGTCATCGCAGCAGGCACCGCCGCCGCGCACCGCGTGGCCATGAACCAGCTCAAGGGCGGCTTCTCGCGGGAGCTTGTCACGTTGCGGGAGGAGCTGCTGGAAATGGCTTCCCTGCTGGAGCTGGAGCTGGATTTCAGTGAAGAAGACGTAGAGTTTGCCGACCGCGGAAAGCTGCTTCGGCTGCTCGAAGACGGGCGCGCCCATATTGACAGGCTGGCGGCTTCCTTCCACCAGGGGAATATGGTGAAGAACGGTGTTCCGGTGGCTATCGTCGGCCCGGCGAATGCGGGAAAGAGTACGCTGCTGAATGCCCTTGTGGGCGAGGAACGCGCCATCGTGACGGACATTCCCGGCACCACGCGGGATACGCTGGAGGAGACGATCACCCTTGGCGGCATCCTTTACCGCTTCATTGACACGGCCGGCATCCGCGCGTCGCAGGACACGGTGGAAAAACTGGGCATAGAACGGTCCCTGCAGAAGATTTCCCAGGCAGAGATTGTGCTCCTGATGCTGGACGCAAGCCAGAGCGAGGATATACTTCGCGAGCAGCTGCAGGAGGTGCTCGCGCATGTTTGCTCGAAGGTGATTGTGCTGCTGAATAAGTGTGATTTGGTGGATGCCGGTGCTTGTAACAAAAAAGTTAATGTTGTTAACTCCTGTGTTACTTCCGCTGGTTTTCAGAGCGTTGTTATTACGCTGGCCGCCAAAAAGCAGCAAGGCCTGGACCAGCTGAAGGCCCAGCTCCTCGCCGCCGAGGAGGGCCTCATCCCCAACGCCGAAACCACCTTCGTCACCAACCTCCGCCACTTCGAGGCGCTCACCCAGGCCTCCTCGGCCCTCTCGGCCTGCCACACCGCCCTCACCCGCGGCATCCCCTCCGACCTCGTGGCCGAAGACCTCCGCCGCGCCCTCTCCTCCATCAACGCCATCCTTGGCACCGACCTCCTTGACCCCGAGGCCATCCTGCAGAACATTTTCGCGAAGCATTGCATCGGGAAGTAACCGGGGCGGTGCCACCACCTGCCAGGGGAGCCTTCCGCCGCAGGTGGGTGGCTGTTCCGCTGCAGGTGGAACAGCAAAACGTCGCAGGTGGGCAAAAATCTTTCCACCTGCGACGGTATATGCTCTGGGAGGCTGATTTGCGCTGCAGGTGGTCAACAAAAATGCCCACCTGCGGCGTTTGCACCAATAAACGCAAGTGACTTAAACAACTGCATGCTTTAAAAGGTGCTTGCGCTTTAAGAATTCTCGCAGGTGGCAAAGCAAATCATTGCAGGTAGAATGGCGAGACTCCGGAGGGCTTTCTGTATGTGAACGTGCCAAGACACCCCAGAGGCCCATCCGGGAACGCGCCAGCGCATAGCGTTAGGCAAAACTCGTTGGAAAAAGTGTAGCAGGATGGTTCAGAAGAAAGAGCTGGGCATCAACTCCGTTCCTGTAGGCAGCGAGGATATGCATCGGGAAGTGATTCTCGAATAAGTCGGGGATTATCCATCATAAAGAATTCTGTTCACCTGCGTAATAATACAATTAATGTATATTTCTGCAAGTGGATAGAATGGATTCTTTTGCTAACTTTGTGATTGTTCGAGAGACTGATAATATGGAAGAGAGAAACGACATAGTCATCTATAAGTCCGAAGACGGGCTGGTCAAGATGGAAGCGATGGTTGACCCGGTAAACGAAACAATCTGGGCCAGCCAGAAAGCTATCGCGGCGCTTTTCGACTGCACCAAGCAGAATGTTTCCTACCACATGGGTAAGATATTTGCGAGCGGCGAATTGGAGCGTTCTACGGTCGTCAAAGAAATTTTAACTACCGCACAGAGTGGCGCCAGAGGCCTATCTTAGTCCGCTTTGATACCAAATCAACGCCCTTTCTTCTGAACCATATTTGAACCACGAAGGCTGTAAATCATTGATTATAAATACTTATTATAGTCTGCATCGGGAAGTAGCCGGGGCGGTACCGCCGCCTACCAGGGGTGCCTTCCGCCGCAGGTGGGTGGCTGTTCCGCTGCAGGTGGAACGGCAAAACGTCGCAGGTGGACAAAAATCTTTCCACCTGCGACGGTATATGCTCTGGGAGGCTGATTTGCGCTGCAGGTGGTCAACAAAAATGCCCACCTGCGACGTTTGCACCAATAAACGCAAGTGAATTAAACAATTGCATGCTTTAAAAGGTGCCGCAAATGTAATCCAAAAGGACTTCAGACAGGATATAAGCCTATATGGTTACCCTGAAGCCGTAGGTTTTACCTTTTTCAAGCGGGAGCTTGCTCGTGATCGTCTTCCGCATGTCGCAGCTAGGGAACACGGTGACCGAATTCCGGCGTTCCTCCTCGTCGTCGTAATAGTTGCCGCCGAACTGGAGACAGAGTTCATATCCCTCCTCGAGATCCTTGTCGAAGCGGACGGGCACAAAGAAAGTCTTTTCAACCACATCCTCATCCATCAGCGTGAGATCGCTGTTGTTGCCGCTGTCGAGCAGGTAATAGTCCTGCGGTCCTTTCTCGATCGTGAAGGGCTCCCCCGTGTAGCTTCCGGTGGTCACATCCAGGCCGGAGAACCGGACGAAGACCGGATCGCCATTCACGCCCCACTCTTCCTCTACGTCCGAGTCGGGATCGATGCATTTGATGCGGATGGAATTGACCCTTGCCTGGTCGAAAGGAGAACCGGGAGGCGCCTCGTACGGGAAATTCCTAAG
>JAEEXZ010000064.1 GCA_016288055.1 Bacteroidales bacterium | reverse complement strand
ATATTTTTATAATGCTTAGCTTGCTCCTGACGCTTCTAGTTTCTTAAAGAAACTGACGCTCGTATTGATAAATTGTATTACAATTTCTCGGTACTTGCTTGTACTTTCCTTTCAGTCTTTTCAATGAACTTTTTTGGTGCCCAACCTTTCGGTTTGGGGCGTTAAAAACCCGCTCGTTTCCGAACGGGACTGCAAAGGTACTACCTTTTTTTGAACTAGCAAATTTTTTCGAACAATTTTTCGAAGAAATTTTTAAAAAATTTTACAAAGTCCTGAAAACCAGCTATTTCAGCTTTTCAATAAAACTGAGGGCCGATTTTGACTTCGGCAGAAGCTGCTTGACAGCCCTGAGCCAGGCATCGGCCTCCCCTTCTCCGACCCCCTTGAGGGGGAAGGTTTCGGCCACCTCTCCGGCCTTCGCCGTCAGGTCTATCGTAAGGGCCACCTGGCTCATGGAACCGGGCGTCTCCATCCGGCTGGTCACCTTGGCATCTACAAGGAGAGGGGCGCCTTCTTCGGAGAGCGTGAGACCGCCCGCCTGAAGCATCTGGGTGAAGCGCTGCTCCAAAAGGGGTCTCACCCCTTCGGGAACGCTGTCGGAAAAAACCAGTTTGAAAGACTGGGCCTGCAGGACTGTTGCGACCAGAAGCAGGCACAAAATGCTTACGATTCTTTTCATATACGCAAAGTTAGAATTTTTCTCTATTATATAGAAGTAACTGTTTGAAAAGTCGGTCAAAAAACATAAATTTGGGACGCTTTTAACCTGAAAAGCAACCTACTATCACACAAAACACTTCAAAAACCCAAATTTATGAGAAGCAAACTGACTGCTTTACTCGTCGGCTCAGGCTTCTTCCTTCTTGGACTCTCTTCTGCATATGCGCAGAACAGGACGCTCCACGGAACCGTCATCGCGGAAGATGACGGGCAACCTGTGGTCGGCGCCTTCGTGACCGTGCAGGGAAACGCCAAGATTGGAACCCTCACCGATCTGGACGGCAACTATGTGCTGCCCAATGTTCCGCAGAATGCGAAGAATCTGGTTATCTCGTTCATGGGATACCTGGATGAGGTCATTCCGGCCGAAGACAACCGGAAGGTTGTCCTGAAATCCGACACCGAGACGCTTGAATCGGCCGTCGTCACGGGTATGACCAGCATGGACCGCCGCCTCTTCACCGGCTCCGCCGCCAAGGTGGACGCGGCCGAAGCCAAGATCAGCGGTATTGCCGATATCTCCCGCTCCCTCGAAGGGCGCGTGGCCGGCGTGTCCGTGCAGAACGTGTCGGGAACCTTTGGCACGGCTCCCAAAATCCGCGTCCGCGGCGCCACGTCCATCTACGGCTCCTCCAAACCCCTGTGGGTGGTGGACGGCGTCATCATGGAGGACGTGGTGGAAGTATCGGCCGAGAGCCTGAGCTCCGGAGATGCCAACACGCTTATTTCCAGCGCAATCGCAGGCCTCAACTCGGACGATATCGAGAGCTTCGACATCCTCAAGGACGGATCGGCCACCTCCATATATGGCGCACGCGCCATGGCCGGCGTTATCGTGGTCACCACGAAGAAAGGCCGCAGCGGTCACAACTCCATCACCTACAACGGAGAGTACACCGTCCGCCTCAAGCCCAACTATGCCAACTTCAATATCATGAATTCCCAGGACCAGATGGCCATCTACCAGGAACTGGAGCAGAAAGGCTGGCTCAATTATGCCCGTCTGGCCAATGCTTCCGACAGCGGTATCTATGGCAAGATGTACCAGCTCCTCACCGAGATCGATCCTGCCACCGGCCAGTTCATGCTGGCCAATACCGACGAAGCCCGGGCCGATTATCTCAAGGCCGCCGAGTTCCGCAACACCAACTGGTTCGACCTGCTGTTCCGCAATACCATCCAGCACAACCACTCCCTCTCCATGTCGGGAGGCTCGGACCAGGCCAGCTATTACGCATCCATGTCCGTCATGGACGACGAAGGATGGAGCCTGCAGAGTTCCGTCCGCCGCTATACCCTTAACATGAACACCACGTTCAAGATTACGGACAATTTATCCCTGAACATGATCGGCAACGCTTCCTACCGCAAGCAGCGCGCACCCGGAACCCTCTCTTCCAAGGTGGACGGCGTGAGCGGCAAGGTATCCCGCCAGTTCGACATCAACCCGTACTCCTACGCCCTTAACACGTCCCGCGCCCTGGATCCGGATGTTTACTACACCCGTGACTACGCTCCGTTCAACATCCTCCATGAGCTGGAAAACAACTACCTGGACCTGGACGTGACCAGCCTGCGTTTCCAGGGCGAGCTCAAGTGGAAAATCTCCCGGCACCTGGAAGCCTCGGGCCTTATTGCCGCCAAGTATTCCGGCACCACCCGCGAACACCACATCACGGACAGTTCCAACCAGGCCCAGGCCCACCGTGCCGCCTACACCACCGTCATCCGTGACGGCAACTCCCTGCTGTACACGGACCCGGACGTTCCGTTCGCTCTTCCGGAAACCATCCTTCCTTACGGCGGTATCTACGAGACCGACGACAATTCCATGATCGGCATGGATACCCGTATCTCCCTGAACTACAATCAGACCTTCAACCGTATCCATACCATCAGCGCTTACGGCGGTATGGAGATGAACTCCGTGGACCGTCACGGCAAATGGTTCCGCGGCTGGGGCCTTCAGTACGACATGGGAGAAATCCCCATCACCAATTATAAAGTCTTCAAGAAGGGTACGGAAGAAAACTCCGACTACTTCAGCATGGATAACACCCACGAGCGCCGCAAGGCCTACTTCGGAACGTTCACCTACGGCCTGATGAACCGTTACAGCATCAACGCCACCGTCCGCTATGAGGGCTCCAACCGCCTGGGCAAGGCCCGCAGCGCCCGCTGGCTGCCCACATGGAATGTGTCGGGCCGATGGAATATCAGCGACGAGCCGTGGATGAACGCCCTCGACCCGGTCCTCTCCCACGCCGCACTCAAGCTTTCCTACTCCCTTACGGCGGAAAGCGGCCCGGCATGGGTCACCAACTCCCACGCAGTCATCAAGGCCGACAATCCCTGGAGAAACAACGCCCGCGACGTGGAATCCAGCCTCCAGATCAGCAGCCTCGCCAACCCGGACCTCACCTTCGAGAAGAAGCACGAGTTCAACGTGGGCCTGGAGCTGGGCTTCCTGGACAACCGCATCAACTTCGCCGGAGACTGGTACAAACGCAACAACTTCGACCTCATCGCCCTCACCAACACCCAGGGTATCGGCGGCGAACTCACGAAGTACGGCAACGTGGCCAGCATGACTTCCAACGGTTATGAGCTCTCCCTTACTACGGAGAACATCCGGACACGGGATTTCAAATGGACCACCAACCTGATCTACTCCCATTCCAAGAACCTCATCACCAAGCTGTACACCACCAAGAAAGTCATCGACTTGATTTCGGGCTCCGGCTTCGGCCTTCAGGGTTATCCCAACCACTCCATCTTCTCGATTCCCTTCCGCGGGCTCAACGAAGAGGGCCTGCCGACGTTCCTGGACCAGGAAGGAAAAGTGAGCGTGGACGACATCTATTTCCAGACCAATGCATCGGACCCCAAGAACATCGCCTTCCTGGAGTACTCCGGCGTATCCGATCCCACGGACGTGGGCTCCATCGGCAACACCTTCGAGTGGAAAGGATTCCGCCTGAACATTTTCATCACCGGTTCCTTCGGAAATGTCGTCCGTCTGGACCCCGTGTTTGACAATCACTACAGCGACCTGGACTCCATGCCCAAGGAATTCAACAACCGCTGGGCTGTTCCCGGAGATGAACACATCACCACGGTTCCCGTCATCGCAAGCCGCCTGCAGGACGTGAAATACTCCCATCTGGAATACGCCTACAACGCCTACAACTATTCCACAGAGCGTATCGCCAGCGGAGATTTCATCCGCCTGAAGGAAATCTCCCTGAGCTACGACCTTCCCAAGAAGTGGGCGCAAGCCATCAACTGCCACAGCCTGGGCCTCAAGCTCCAGGCGACGAACCTCTGCCTCCTGTATGCCGACAAGAAACTGAACGGCCAGGATCCGGAGTTCTTCAACACCGGCGGCGTGGCTGTTCCCATGGCCAAGCAGTTCACCCTGAGCCTGAAAATCGGTCTGGGAGGCGGTACGTCCAACAAATAACAGTGATACGCATATGAAAACAAGAAATATACTGATACTCTGCGCCATCCTGGCTACCCTGGCATCCTGCAACGACAGTTTCCTGGACACCATGCCGGACAACCGCGCGGAAGTGGATACCCCCGAAAAGGTAAAAGCCATGCTGGTATCGGCCTATGCCACCAAGCATTACGCCCAGTCCGCCGAAATGTATTCGGACAACATGGACGACAATGCCATGGTCGTCAACAACGCCTCCCCGGGCCGATACTATGAACAGATCTGGAACTGGGAGGACATCACGGAAACGGCCAACGACTCCCCGGACAACGTGTGGTCCAACAACTGGCTGGCCATTGCCGCCGCCAACCAGGCCCTGGAAGCCATCGAAGAGTTGGGCGGCAAGGACGATCCCCGTCTGTCGGCCTCCTACGGCGAAGCACTCCTGTGCCGCGCCTACGGCCACTTTGTCCTGGTGAATATGTTCTGCCTCAACTACAACAAGGCCACCAGCGCCACCGACCAGGGCATTCCCTACATGGAGAACGTAGAGGAAGGCCTTAATCCGCAGTATTCCCGCGGCAATGTTGCCGAGGTGTACGAGAAAATCGAAAAGGACATCGAAGAGGGTCTCAAATATGTAGCAGACAACTACTCGGTGCCCAAGTACCACTTCACGCGCCAGGCCGCCTACGCCTTCGCCACCCGCTTCTATCTCTTCTACGAGAAGTGGGACAAGGCCGTCGAAGCCGCCAACAACTGCCTGGGCACGGCCCCGCAGGCCCTGCTCCGAGACAATGACGCGCTCCAGCACAAGCCGGACATCCAGACGGCGGCCGCCCTGTATGTTGCGTCCGACCAGAAGTGCAACCTCCTGCTGCAGACCAACATGTCCCCGTACATGGGCCGGAACACTTGGAGAAACACCTCCGGCGCTTCCAAACGGTACGCTTTCACCACCGAGATTGCCAAGAGCGAAGTCCTGTATGCCAAGCTTCCCTGGATGATAAACGGCGTCACCGGCTCCTCCTACCGTTTCCAGCCGCACAACTACAACGCTTCCGCCCTGCACTATACGCTGGTATGGAAGGTGCCCAACCTGTTCGAGTACACGGACCCTGTCGCCGGCCGCGGCTACACACAGACCATCGTGGCCACCTTCACCACGGACCAGGTCCTGCTGGAGCGCGCCGAGGCTTACGCCATGCTGAAAGAGTATGACAAGGCCTGCGAAGATCTTGAACTGTGGGTGAGCAACACCTATGTCCCCGGGAACTCGAAGATCACCTTCGACCTTACGCCGGAAGGAATCCGGGACTTCTTCCGCACCATGGAGTACTATACCTGGGATGTCCCCACCCCCAGGAAGCACCTGCATCCGGGATTTGCCATCGAGGAAGAAGGCTCCGTCCAGGAGAGCATGCTCCAGGCCATCCTTGCCGCCAAGCGCATCGAGACCCTGGCTTACGGATACCGCTGGTTCGACATCAAGCGTTACGGCATCGAGATTTACCGCCGTCATGTAAGTTCGAACTCCCAACTGGACCACATCTCCGACACCATGACGCCCGGTGACCTTCGCCGCGCATTCCAGGTTCCCCAGAAGGCCCGCGATGCCGGATTCGAAGCAACCCGACGCGAACAGGCCGACAACAACTAATCCCTGCACATTATGAAAAAGACAATCATATCCGTCCTGGCTGTTCTGGCGGTCGCCCTCGCTTCCTGCCAGAAAGAACCTGCGCTGAATCCAGAGAGCATCATCAGCGTACCTACCCACGCCAAGAACGCTTTCGACAAATGGCTGGAGGCCAACTACGTGAATCCGTACAACATCCGGGTGAAATACCGTTACGAGATGGATGAATCGGACTACTCCTACTACACCATTCCGGCCGACATGGACTGCTCCATCATCATGGCCCATCTGGTGAAATACATGTGTATCGACTCGTATGACGAGGTGGCCGGGGCCGCATTCACCCGCCGCTATTTCCCCAAGATGTTCTTCTACGTCGGAGAATGGGAATACAAGAACAACGGCACCTATATCCTCGGCACGGCCGAAGGCGGCAAGAAAATATTCCTGGCCGGCGTCAACTATCTGCCTTACGTCATGAGCGGCCAGATGTCCGGACACCGGGATCCGGCCGAGGCCATCAACCACTTCTACGTAAAGACAATCCACCACGAGTTCACCCACATCCTGAACCAGACCTACGACTTCCCGGCCGACTTCACCCAGGTTACCCCCGACTCCTATGTAACCGACGCCTGGAACACGGCGGAATACAAGAACAACCTGGAACGCGGATTCATCACCACGTATTCCCAGCACTCCGACCGCGAGGACTTTGCGGAAATGACATCCATGTTCATCACCCATGATGCCGATTGGTGGGAAGAGCAGCTGACGAAAGCCGGAGACAGCGGAAAGGCATCCATCTCCGCGAAGCTGGACATCGTCAAGAGTTACTTCAAAACCTCTTTCGGCATTGATCTGGAAGTCCTTCGCAGCATCATCCTGCGGCGCCAGGAGGAGGTTGCTTCCGGCGAGGTAGAACTCGAGTCCCTTGAAATCCTTTAAATGACTGTCGTATGAAAACGATTTACATATCGATCCTTGCCGCCTGCGCGGCGCTTTCGCTCACTTCCTGCGTGAAGGATGAAGGAAATCTCTTCGACAAACCGACCTCCGTGCGCGTAAACGAGGCCCTGGCAAAAGCCCAGCATGCACTTACCTCCGCGGAGAAGGGCTGGGTCATGTACTATTATCCCGGAGGAACCTCCCGGGTTAATGGCGGTTACATCTACACCATGACATTCACTGACGAGGAGGTAACCGTTGGAAGCGAACTGTTCGTAAACGACTACTATACTTCCCTATATTCGATGACCAGGGACGACGGACCTGTCCTGTCCTTCGACACCAACAACTACGCATTCCATTTCTTCGCCACACCTTCCGGCTCTTCGAGCAACCTTTACGGAGTATCGGGCCGATACCAGGCCTACGGCGGAGACTATGAATTCATGATCCTGTCGGCCTCCGATGAGGAAGTCGTCCTCTGCGGCAAGCGCTTCAGCAGCCACATCCACCTGTTCCCGCTGCAGGAGGATGCGGAAGACTATCTGCAGAAGGTCGTGGACATGCGCGAAAGCATGGAGTTTGACGACTTCGCCGGAACCATCGGCCAGGAAATCATGGAACTGGCTCTGGATCAGAAGAACCGCCAGGCCACCTTTACCCTGACAGAGAAAAAGGACGAAGAAGGAAACACGCTTTCCAAGAAAATGCCGTACATCTACACCGACAAGGGCATCTGCCTGTATGAGCCCCTGGAGATCGGCGGCTTCACGCTCCAGACCCTCATCTTTGATGCCGAAACCGGCAAGATGACGGCAGAGGACGTCCAGCTGGACCTTCAAGGCGAGTAGTCAGTAACAGCAAAACGAACCCATTATGAAAAAGACACTATATCTATTCATGCTTGCAGCCCTGGCGCTGGCCGTATCCTGCAAGAAGGAGACCGGCCCCGGGTACACTCCCACGCCGAAGCTTGCCATCGTAAGCGCGGAACTTGAGTTCATGCCCGGCGCTGCCACGGGAGAGGTCGTCGTGGACACGCAGTCTCCCATCACCGCCACATCGGACCGCGACTGGTGCGTCCCTTCCGTGTCGGGTAATAAGGTCAGCGTTTCCGTCGCGGAAAACATCGGCAAGCAGAGCCGCTATGCCCTGCTCAAACTGAAAACCGCGGACGCGGCCCTGGACCTCACGGTCATCCAATATGGCGAGGTGCTCGCCGGGCTGAGTACCCTCAGTGACATCACAGCCACCAAGGACGGGGATGTCCTCCGCGTTCCCATCAAAGTGAACGTTTCCGTCACCGTCTCTCCCTCCGAGCCCTGGATCCATGCGGAAGTCACAGAAAAGGAACTCATCATAACGGTAGATCCCAACACCGAGCCCAGGACCCGTGTCGGGACCGTGAGCTATGAGGCCGGATCGGCCGAAGGATCCTTCGAAGTAACGCAGCTTCCGGAACTCAAGAGGCCTCAGGATTGGATCCTGACAGAAGGTGAGACTTCCTTCGCATACCCTAAGTTCAGCGCCACCGTCTCGCTCACGGCGGGCGGAGATGACTTGTACCAGCTCTTCCTGGTGGCCAAGTCCCAGGTGGAAGAGGAAGCGGCCCTGGAGAACTGGATCTTTGACAAACTGGCACCCGAGGCCCGCCGTTCCATCCTGGATAAGATGGAGGAGGCCCCCGGAACCGAGTTCAAGGACTACCTCCTGAGCGGGGATGCATCGGCCAGCATCGACGACATCTCCGTTGGGCCGAACTACATGATTGCCGTCGGATTCGGAGAAAACGGTTATGTGTCAGGCCTTTACCAGTACAAGGAAGTCACCATCGAAGACATCCGCCCCACCTATTTCAAGTGGTCTGGAAAATGGAAACTCACCGGCAAGGCGCTGGACAAGAGCAACTACGAAGAGGTTTTCGAGATTATGGTTGATGAAAGCGATGTGGACGAAGAAGGACAGCTGAAGCAGACGAGGCTGATTGCCAGAGGTCTCTGCAGCAAGAACCAGGCTGCAGAGGGTGTTACGCCCGAATCCGGCATCGGCGATATGCTCCTGTCATTTGACAAGGAAACCGGCGAAATCACCTTCTACGGACAAACCGGAAAGAAAACGTTCACAAGTTCGAAGGGATCCGGCAGCCAGCTTCAGCTGCTCTCCATGTACGTCAAGAGCGGGAGCACTTCCTACTCGAATGTAACGGGAGCGAAATTCATGCGTCTGGCCATGAAGGAGGACGGAAGCACCGCCATCACCGCCCTGGAGCGTTCTACCGGACTTCCCTATAAGGCCTTCCGCATTCGCCTGTATTACGGAGGAAGCGGATATACGCTCGCCGGGGATGCCGGGACCATCATGATTGACGACAATCTTTCAATTACCCGCGTGCAATAGACATCCCTGCCAAAATGTCAGTTGCAGCCGCATGGCACACCAATTGATTTCTTTAAGCCGCTTCCGCAAATGGAGGCGGCTTTTTGAAACTTAAAAAACACAATATTATGCTGAAACCTTTAGGAACAAGAGTGGTCATCGAGCCCAAAGAGGCCGAGACCATGACCGCCGGGGGCCTCTACATCCCGGATAACGCCAAGGAAAAGCCCCAGCAGGGCGT
>JAEEXZ010000016.1 GCA_016288055.1 Bacteroidales bacterium | reverse complement strand
CTCACGAAGAAGCGGCGTTCCGGTTCGATATCGAGCCTGAACGTGACCGGGGCGGTCACGAACTTTTCCTCGACGGTATTGTAGTAATACAGCGTGTTCCCGCTCATGAGCCAGGTGTTTCCCTTGGAATTGGAAGAAAGGAAGACATTGTCCGGGAAGGAAAATGTCCGGGTGATTTCCCCGGAGGCCTTCGACAGCCGGTTGAGAGACTGGAAGGTATTGACCCAGAGGTTGTCTCCGTCGGCCTGGCAGATGGAGCTGATAATGTTGTTGGTGAGCGCGCCGTCTGCCTGGAAATCCGACCTGTAGATTTGCATGGAAGCGCCGTCGTAACAGTCCAGGCCGTCATACGTTCCCATCCACACCAGGTCCGTGTTGTCCTGGAAAAGGGACATGACGGCGCTGTGGGACAGACCGTCGGCATATCCCACCCTTTTGAATACGTACTCTTCGTCAAGGCCGGAAGAGGCGGCGGAAGGAATGGTCCAGATTAAAACATTTGCGAGCGCGAGAAGCAGCGAATAGCGTATTTTCTTAACAGGTGGTTCCATGGAAGACAAAAATACGAAAAATTTCCGCTAACTCCACCCTGCAAAATAAACTTTTCCTCTCGCTTTGTGTCTTCGCGTCAGGACAGCAGCGAAGCGAAGAGGAAGGCCAGCAGGCAACCCAGGCCGATCAGGCCGCTGAGCATGGCCATCCCGTTGATCGCCAGCTGGCTCTGTTTTGAAAGGACGGCGTCGTCCATCGGGTTCTTCCTGTATTGGAATACAATGGCCAGGATCATGATGATGGCCGAGACCAGTATGATGGTTCCCAGAATCCAAGACACAGCCTTTTCCACGATGATTCCGTTAACTATCCAGAAAACACCGATAACCAGCTGAACCAGGACAGTTATGATTTGGATATAGAACTGTTTCTTGGTTATTCCTTTCATATGCAGGTTTAAGTTTATTCCACAAAAATATCTTAAACCTGCATATTTTGCAACATTTTGAAAGGTTTTATTCGAAGAAATGGATGCTGACAATGTTGCTGTTGAAGTTCAGCGCATGTCTGACGGCACCCGTTGCCGGGTTGTAGGCAAAGAGACCGGACTTGTCCTCGCCGTAGGCAGAGAAGTACACTTCCCCGTTGTGCATCTCGATGGCCACGCTGTGGCCGTCCGTGTAGGGAACGCCTTCAATCTTCTTGATGGTGCGGGCCTTGAGGTCAATCTCCACGGCCATGGAATTACGCGCGGTGTAGGGGTTGTCGCTCATCAGTTCGAGTACGCCTACGAAGGCCGCCACCTTGCCGCCGCCGATGTATTTGCAATTGTAGATGGCCGATGCCTTGTAGTCGCTCCCCTTGATGGGTGTACCGCTGATTTCCCAGGTCTTGCTCTCGTCAAAATCCTTCGTGGCAGCGTCGATGCAGGCGAAGCCGTTCTTCAGGTACGAGGGATTGTAGCCGAAATATCCCGTGCAGGCCATGTAAATATCCTTTTCCTCGGTAGCGAAGATCATGTCTTTCAGGAAGGGACGCGTGGGGAAGCAGAGGCCGCTCTTGGTCTCATGAAGGACCTTTGCCACCTTGTCCGTCGCCGTGTCGATTACCACGACGTCCACCTGGCGATAGTCGTCGTAGGGCATCCAGTTGGACCCGATCTGGTTCAGGGTCAGATAGTAGTACCCGTCCATGAGGATGGCCGATGCGGGGTCGGCGCTGCTGTCTCCATGAGCATAGGAGGTAAGGTCGATAATTCCGGTCTCTTCCATGGTCGCCGGGTTGATGACAAGCACCTTGCCCAGGTTATACATGGGTATGTATGCCTTTGTGGCGGAAATGGCCGTAAGGTTCACCGGATAGGAATTGGGAATAATGGGCATCTCCCCTGCCAGCATCAGTCCTTTCTCCGTGTGCGTGTACTTGGAGAAGCACTGTTTGCCCGTATTTCCGAACTCGGGGAAGACGAAGATGTCGTTGCCCTCGACGGAAATGGTGGCGGAGAAGCCAATCTGAATGCCTTTTGAAAGGTCCACGGTGCCGTCTATTTCACCCATCTGAAGCAGATAGGACTGGCCGCTGACACCGTCGGCGTTTTTGACGGTCGTCTCCAGCAGGATGTTTCCTTCTCCGCCCATCAGGGTGGCGTCAACACTGTTGTTTTTCTCGCAGGATGCTGCCACGGCAAGCACCGCAGCGCAGGTGATAAGTAATTTTCTCATGTTTTTAGGATTTTATCTGAAAATATAACGTAGTTTAATGGCGAAGCTGCGGCCCGGCAGCGGCTGGTTGAATTCCGACAGCACTTTGGCGTCGGTGACGTTTTTCATCTTGCCGGAGATGAAGAGGCGCTGGTCCAGGAAACTGTGCTCAAAACCCAGATCCAGCGTGGTGCAGCGCGGAATGCGGCGCTTGGCATACTCCGTAATTTCGAAGTCATAGAGGTATTCCTCGACAAAGGCCAGGTCTGCGAACAGGCGTGTGTTCTGTCCCTTCCCGCCGAAGAGGTTTTCGCGATGGAATTCCAGTCCGGCATTGGCCATGAAGTACGGGATGTTGGGCATGCGCTTGCCCTTGGTCTGGTTGGGCAGGTTGCTCCCCTCTTCCCTTTCACGCACGTCGCGAAGGTCCTGGTAGGTGATGTTCCCGTAGGCATAGAGGAAAGGAAAGACATCGGCCTTCACTTCCAGCTCGGCTCCCAGGGTACGCATTTCGCCGAAATTCTGATACTGGGCGCCCAGGATGCCCTTCGCATAGCGGATCATGTCCTTCAGGTACATGTAGTAGCCGCTCAGTTCCACCTGCAGATTGCTGGGTTTGGTCCCGGCTACGTCGTACAGGAGGCTGGCGTTCAGGCTCAGATTGCGCTCCGGCAGCAGTCTTTCGGACGGAATGATGGTATAGCCGTCTCCCAGAAGTTCATCTTCGGAAGGAATTCGTACGTCATAGCCGCCGGAGAGTTTGCCCATGAATACGGGTGTGAAGCGGTAACGGAAGGCGTCGCTGAAGCCGACGCTCGTTTTGTTGATGGTAATGTTTTCCGGCGGCGTATTGACGTAGATATTTTGGTAGGCCGTATGTGTAGTGTACCAGTAGAAACGGGTAGTCAGAGAGTTCAGGACGCGGTCGTCGGCCGATCTCAGGTCATAGGTGAGTCCCCCCACCCAGCTTCGCATCCGGGAGTCGAATTCCGTTTTCTTTCCAATCGCCTGTTCCTTGGCGGGGTCTGAGGGGTGGCCGTCGGCCAGGGTGAACAGAGAATTGATGCTCACGGAGTTGTGTACATCGATAATGTACTCCAGATTGAGCTTGTTGACGAACGTGACCTTCTTGTTAAGGGAATTCGACGGGAAACGGTTCCCCAGTTCACCTCCCATGGGCGAAGGGGTCGGGTAGGCATTCCCGTTCCAGTCGTACCAGAGTTTGGCCGTATCCACTACGCAGGCTTCCGAGTAGGCCACGGCGCTGGTCATGTCCAGGTCCAGACCGGGAAGGAAGAAGTCGTCCTTTTCCAGTTTGTTGGAAATCAAGAACATCTGCGACGTGGTGTGCGCCTGCCGGATGTCGGTCTCGATTCCCTGGACATTCTTATAGGTACGGACGTAGGCCGGTTCGAATTCCACCTCGTCAAACCACCACTTCCTTGCCTTCAGGCTGGCTCCCAGGAGTACTTTCCGGAAGGTGTCGTGGTCCCTTCGGATCATCAGACCTTTCTGGTACGGGGATTCCATCGTGTAGTTGTTGTCGGAGTAGGTATATCCGCCGCCGGCTCCCAGGACAATGCCGGCATCCTTGAGATTGCGTTTGAATACCGTCTGGGCCTTGTTCGTATTGAAGGATTCGAGGGAGTAGCTCAGGTCTGCATAATGGCTGGGATATTCCTTGAGGACGATATTCACGGCGCCGCCCATGGATGAGCCGCCGAATTTGGAAGGCACGACACCTTTATAGATTTCAATGCGGTCGATCATATCCACGGGAATGTCATTGAGGTCCAGGAAATCCGACTGGTCATTGAGCGGCGTCTCGTCAATGAAAAAGCCGATACGCTTGCCCTCGAGGCCGCGGACGCTCAGGCGGGATGCGCTGCCCACGCCGCCGGAGGAACGGACCGTGATGCCGACGGTCTTTGCCAGGATGCCCTGCACGTCGCTTACTGTGCCCTGCAACTGCTTCATGCTGATGACGGAAACCGGCATGGCCTGTTCACGGAGCTGGCGGGCTTCGCTTTTGCCAAGGACGGTGGCCTGTTCCAGCGTGAGCGGAGATGCAACCATGTCAAAGGTCAGTTTCACCGCTTCGCCCTTCTTTAGCGTAACTTTCTTTGATTGAGTGATATAACCCATGTAGTCTGCCGTTACGGTATAGGTTCCGGAGCTGATCTGGGCAAAAGAAAAAACGCCGTTGGCGTCTGCAGTTTCTCCCTTTTTGAGTTCTTCAATCATGACCATGGCGCCCGGCAGGGAACTTCCTTCGACGCCATCCCGGACAAGTCCGGTGATTTGTGCTGCCCCGTTCATGGAGAAGGCGCAGATGCCAAGAATAGTTGCTCCGAGAGCAACGACCTTCTTCTTTAAAATCATATTTGAATAGTTTTCGGGTGCAAATTTCGCGGTCTGACGGCAATCAATCAATCCTAATAAATTGTTATTTTTTGTATATTTGCCCGGGATGTTAGGTTTATTTTTGAAAAACGACAATGTGATTAAGACCCCGCGTCTGGTGCTCCGCCCCTGGAGGGAGTCCGACGCGGCGTCCCTCTTCAAGTACGCCTCCGATCCGGATGTCGGCCCCCGCGCGGGGTGGCCCGTGCACAAGACGCAGGAAGACAGTCTCCGCGTAATACGGGAGATTTTCCTTTGTACCCACAGCTGGGCCATGGAACTCCGGGAGACCGGAGAAGTCATCGGCTGCATCGGCTATTATCCTTATGGACAAAGCAATATCATCATCGGAAAAGATGACGCAGAGGTAGGTTACTGGTTAGGGAAGCCCTACTGGAACCGGGGATTATGCACCGAAGCGCTCCAGACTATTTCCCGCTGGTGTTTCAAGAAAAAGAAATTTCTGACTCTCTGGGGCGATTATTTTGAAGACAACCCTGCTTCCGGGCGCGTCCTCGCCAAGTGCGGCTTCAGGGATACCGGAGAACTGGCCTGGCTGCACCATGTGGCGCAGGGAATCGACAGGCCCGTGAGAATCATGCGTCTGGACAGGCCCCGTTAAAATACGGCACGCGTTTTGACATTCAGGCAACCCGGTATGAAAAAACTATTGATTTGTCTCACCGGGTGTCTGCTCGCAGGCGGCATCAGCCTTCACGCGCAGGATGAGCGCAGAAGGGACTCTACCCTACTGCATCCATTGCCGCTTTCCCTGCTGCACTCCCCTTTCGACGCGCCGCTGGTATCGCAGCCTCGCCTCATCGGCCTTCCGGATCCGCTGGAAACTAAGGAACAGCGGGCCGAGCGCATCAACCGGGAGACGGTGCGGCGGGTGATGGCCTCCCTCCGGATTCCCTCCTTCCAGGTGCGGTTCAAGCAGCCCCTTCTCATGGGACCTTATACTTTCGTACAGGGTACACGGCCGGTGATGAATGCAAATAATCCATTCATCTTCAGCGTTGAGCCCGGTGGAGCGCCGGCACCTCAGCCCTATTCCCAGGAAACATTTCCGAAGGCTATCCGCTTGGAGTTCGACTTTGAAACCTGCACCTACAAGGAGGTAATGGTCCCTTATTCCACGAACCCCTAAAAGAGCCAGGCATAGATAGCCGCCCCGATCCCGCAGGGGATGATCCCGATGGCCATTCCCCACAGCGAACGGTAAATGTGGCATTTCTTCTGGTGATAAGCCTCGTCCATGTCCCGGGTGCCGGGCAGGCGGATTGCTTTCCAGTTGGCAAAGATCACCCAGTCCATGACAAAGCAGTCGTACCAATCCACGACAATCCAGATACCATAGCTGACCAGAAAGGCCGACACGAAGCTGTTTGCTCCCGATACGGCGATGAGACAGATGATGAAAGCGAGGCTGAGGATAATGGCGATCGTTTTCTGGATAAACCGTTCAACCACCATTGTATTTACGGGCACCACCTCGTGCGACCGATAATACGCGTCCTGAATATCCTTTGGATAATCGTGAACCCATCCTGTCGGGTTCCTCTTCAGAGGAAGCAGTACCACCGATGTAAAGGCGGCAATGCATAGGATTACCTCCAAGACAATTAAAGTCCAGTTCATAGTGTTTAAGTTTAAGCTGCGCATTTTTGCTGCAAAAAATGTGCTGGACGTGGAGGCGGAACCGTCCTATTCGCTGTAATTATGGTCCAGGACAATGCTCACCGCGATGCCGGGGAGTTTTTCCTTGAGTTTTTCCTTGAGCCCTTCCGTGAAAGCTTCTTCGTTCCGGATGGTCATGTCCGGAACCACATCAACTGACACCTGCCCCGTTTCCTCATTGTAGAGGAATCCGTGAACCTGCTGTACGTGCGGCTGTACGGTAAGAGTGTGCATCACCTCATTCTGCAGCTGCGCGCGCTCGTTATCCCCCGTTGCAATGGCGTAGATGCCCACCGTCATCACGATTCCGTGCCGGTCCAGCATCTGTTCAGCAATCTCACGTGTAAGGCGGTGGATCTGGTGGGCGTTCATCGTGTCTGCAACGCTTACGTGCAGCGAACCGATGGAGACGTTGGGACCGTACCCGTGCAGAATGATGTCGAAAACCCCCTGTACACCTTCGACGGCACCGACTTCCGTCTTGATGGCATGGATAAGCTTCGGGGAAGCCTGCGCACCCAGCAGCTGGTTGATGGGCGAAGAGAGCATCTCCAGGCCCGCCTTGATGATGACGGCGGAAATGAGCGCGCCCAGGTATCCGTCCAGGGAGACGTTCCACAGCAGCATGATTCCGGCCGACAGGAGCGTCGCAAAGGTGATCACCGCGTCGAACAGGGCGTCCGAGCCGGAGGCGATGAGCGCGTCGCTCTCCAGTTTCCTGCCCTTCGAGCGCACGTACAGGCCCAGGGCCAGTTTCCCCAGGATGGCCGATACAATCACGATGAGCGTCACCGTCGTGTAGGCTGGAACGCCGGGATGCAGGATTTTGTCGATGGACTCCACCAGCGAGGTGACGCCGGTTACCAGTACGATGACCGCGATGATGATGGCTGTAAAATACTCCACGCGTCCGTAGCCGAAGGGGTGCTTGCGGTCTGCGGGACGGACAGACAGCCGGGTGCCGATGATGGTGATGACGCTGGACAGCGCATCGCTCAGGTTATTGACGGCATCCAGGACGATGGCGACGGAATTCGCCAGCAAGCCCACCAGGGCTTTGAATCCGGCCAGCAGTACGTTTGCGACGATCCCGATGACGCTGGTGCGGATGATTTGTTTGGTGCGTGACATAAATCGTAAAAAATATTCTCTGCAAATATAAAAAATTTACGATATTTGCAGCATGAAAAAAGTGATTATACTGGCATCTATGCTGCTTTTGGCCGTCGGTTGTGGCCAGAAGAACACCCTTCGCAACGGAGACCTTGTTTTCGTAGGTCTGCCCCTGGATTACAAGGCCGACAGCACCTCCATGGATTCCGCCATCTCCGCCGCGACGGGAGCCGAAGGTACGTTGAACCTCATCCATGTCGCCATCGCGGAAGTCAAGGCCGACAGCGTCTGGATCATCGATGCCACCATCCGTCGCGGCGTGGATCGTCACCCGTTGGATACGTTCCTGAGGGATTTCACGCTGGAAGACGGCCGATATCCCGCTTTTCTTGTAAAACGTGTGAAGGGCGTGGACGCAAACGCTGCGGTGGAAAGGGCCAAGTCCTTATGCGGCCGCAAGTATGATTCCCGTTTCCTTCCGGACAATGAAGACCTTTACTGCTCCGAACTGGTGCAGGACTGTTACCTGGACCGCGACGGTTTCCCCGTATTCCCGAGCGCACCCATGAACTGGCTCGCGCCGGACGGCACCATGCCTCCCTACTGGACCTATCTGTTCGGTCTGCTGGGAATGGAAGTCCCCCAGGACGTGCTGGGAACCAACCCCCAGAACATGTCCATGGCTTCCAATCTGGTGGAAGTGAAGGACGTTAAGTTCTAATCCGCTAACGGATTGTGCGCAGCAGGTACAGGATGGGGAAAATCTCCAGACGGCCAATAATCATCTCCAACATGGACGTCGCTTTGAGGAAGGCGGAAAATTCCGCGTAGTTATTCATTGAGCCGACATCCCCGAAGCCGGGTCCCACATTGCCGATACAGGCGATGGAAGCCGTGACTCCCGTCATGAAGTCCTGGCCGCCCGCGATGTTTACCGCCGCGAAAACCACCAATACCAACAGGTAGCAGAAGATGTAACTGAACGCATCGGTTACGCAGTCGTCCTGCCGGATGTGCCCGTCCACGCGGATGGGCTTCACCAGGTTCGGGGTTACCGTCATGCTTACTTTGCGCGCAATCCCCTTCCACGCCAGCAGTGCGCGGTCCATCTTGATACCGCCCGACGTGGACCCGGAACAGCCGCAGATGAGCGAGCAGATGAGGAGGACTGCCATGCTCAGGGGCGGCCACAGGTTGGTATCCTTCGTGGCAAAACCAGTTGTGGTGGCAATGGAAGCCACCTGGAAGGAGGCGTCGCGCAGGGCAGCCGGCAGGGACGGGTACTTTCCGTTGATGGCCAGATCGGCCGTGATGACGGCGATGGCTACTGCTACCGCGCCCAGGAAGGCCCGCACGGTCTCCGATTTCATGATGCGGCGCGGCCGGCGCTTGATCAGCGCCAGGAAGAGCAGGCCGAAGTTGATGCCGGAGGCCAGCATGGCCAGGGTGAGCACCACCTCCGCCGCCGGGTTGGCGTAGAACGCGATGCTTTCGTTGCGTACGCAGAAGCCGCACGTACTGCAGGCCGACATGGCATTGGTGGCCGAGTCGAACCACCCCATTCCCGTGAGCTTGAGCGCCCCGAACGTACTCACCGTAAGGGCGACGTAAGTAACCAGCATGCGCGTGGTGAAACTGCCCATACGGACGCCGGAGAAGGCGTCTCTCGCTACGCTGGATATCTCTGCTTCGGAAAGCGTGGTGCGGTTGGAACTTCCGCTCATGAGCATGGAGAAGAGGGTGACGATGCCGATACCGCCCACCCATGCCGTAGCAATGCGCCAGAATTGCAGCCCGCGAGGCAGCGTTTCTATGTCGTTGAGAATGGACGCCCCCGTGGTTGTAAAACCGGAGACGGTTTCAAAAAGGGCGTTGATGATCGTGAACTCCTTCCCGTAAAAGAGGAAAGGGAACATCCCGAAGAGGCAGCCGAACAGCCAGGCCCCCACCACGATGCTGTTCCCCTCGCGGAAGGTCAGGTGATGCCCCTTTCGCCGGACGAAGATAAGGGGGAAAGCCCCCACCGTCCCCGTAAGGAAGACCGAGTAGAGCAGAGGAATCCGGCTTTCATCTCCGGGAGTGGCGAACGCAATAATGGCGGCAACCGCCATGAGGACGGTCACCATCAGCAGCGAGACGCCGATATACCACGTGATTACTTTCCAGTTCATTGCCCCGAATAGTTTTTTCAATACAAAGATATATCGGGTTTTTTCATTTATCAATACATAAAAAGCATAAACCCCCGGCAGCTATGGGATTCCATCATCTGCCGGGAGCATTTATCACTGTATATATTTCGGGCCTTATTCGGCGTAGTAGAGCTTCAGTCCATCCTGCTTGTTCCACTCACCGCGGGTGAAGTCCGGAATCACGACGGGCATGTTGCCGTGGTTGATGGACACTTCCGTGAGTTCCACGAGGCAGCTCCATTCGGCGGCGTCATAGACGTCCTGGTCCAGCGGAAGTCCGTTGTGCAGGCAGTAAATGAGACGGGAGTCCATGATGAAGTCCATGCCGCCGTGGCCGCCTACTTCGCGGGCCTTGGCCTCATACTGCTTCAGGATGGGGTGCTTATACACTTCCATCAGCTTGTCACGCTCGGCGTCGCTCATGTAATCCTCGGCATCCAGGTCCTCGGAGTCGATTCCGGTGAGGTCCTTGCCGCCCAGGGCCAGGCCCTCGTTCGGATACTTGTTGGCGAAGCCCTTGGTGCCCTGAATCTGGAACATGCGGTCGTAGGGACGGGGCGTCACTACGCTGTGCTCTACCAGGATGGTCTTTCCGTTATGGGTACGGATGAAGGTCATGGTGTTGTCACCGTTGGCGTAGTGGTCCACCTTGCCCTTGCCGTAGCGGGCCTCGGCGGCCTCCATGCCGGAGAAAGCGTCCGTGTCCATGGAAACCAGCACGTCCATCTTGTCGCCGCGGTGGATGTTCATCACCTGGCAGATGGGGCCGATTCCGTGCGTGGGATAAACGTCGCCGTGGTGCTCCATGTTGTAGGTCATTCTCCAATCTCCCTGGTACACATCCCAGAAGGGCTCCAGGTTGTGGCAGTAAGAACCCTCGGTATGGACCACCTCGCCGAAGAGACCCTGCTGGGCCATGTTCAGGCAGGTGATCTCAAAGAAGTCGTAGCAGCAGTTCTCCAGCATCATGCAGTGCTTGCGGGTGCGCTCGGAAGTGTTCACCAGGTCCCAGCATTCCTGGATGCTGGTGGCGGCGGGCACTTCGATGGCAACGTGCTTGCCATGCTCCATGGCATATACTGCGATGGGCGTGTGCAGGTACCACGGAACGGCCAGGTAAACCAGGTCGATGCTGTCGTTCTGGCACAGCTCCTTGTAACCCTCCTCGCCGGAATACTCGTAAATGGCACGCGGGGCGCCCACTTTCTCGAGAATCTGCTGGCCTTTCTCCACGCGCTCGGGATAGAGGTCGCAAAGGGCGACGATGGTGCAGTCGTCCACGTAAGGCAGACGCTCCACGGCGCCGCTGCCGCGGTCTCCCAGGCCTACGAGGCCGATGCGGACATGTTCGATGGGTTCCGCCGCAAAGCCCAGCATGGACTGTTGGTCGGCCGGACGGGCCGGGGTGTTATATACAATCTGGTTGTTCTTTACGGTGTAGCCGTATTCGTCGGCCTTTTTCCCGCAAGAAAGGACTAAGGTGGCCATTGCGGCCAGAATCAATAACTTCTTCATATCTTTTGGTTTGTATTATTCAAGCATGAGCGAACGGAAATCGTCGATTTCCTGCTGGGAAACGCCGGCTACCTCAAGGAGGTATTTCTCCACGCCCTGGGCGAAGGTGCCTTCTCCGGCCAGTTCCCAGAAATAAGGAACCACGTCGCTGTAAACCCACTCAAGGCGCGAGTTGCGGAAGGTGGGAATCTTGTTGCTGGCCTTGTCGGAGGAAGATACGCTGTAGCCGACGGGGGCAAAGTACGTCACTTCGTATTCCTTGGCAATCACGCCTTCTCGTACGCCCAGAAGGCCCAGCAGCAGGATGTCAAGGGTACCGGTACGGTCGCGGCCCAGGGAGCAGTGGAAGTAGATGGGCTTGTTCTCACGGACACAGTTGAGAACGAACTCAAAGCATTCCTTGGTCTTGGCGGCATCGCTTACCAGCATGGTCTTGCCACCCTCCTCAATCACGGGAGCGCAGTGGGCGAGACCCGGAACGGCCGGCTCGAAGATCACGTCGGAATTACCGCGCAGGTCCAGTTCGGCTCCGATTCCTTCGAACAGAACTTCGGCCTGTCCCTTGGCGTTGAGCGGGTACGGTGTCCACTTTTCGTTCATGCGGCCGCCGCGATAGATTTTGCGATATTTCACTTTCTTGCCGTCCAGGCCGGTCCAGCCGCCCAGGTCACGGGCATTGCGGCAACCGCTTCCCTTGGCCTCCACGCCTTTCTTCTTGCTGGTGGGACCGGTGAAGAACACCTGATGCAGGCTTCCGGTGGTGGTGAAAGCACCATCGGCCAGGATTTTTCCCGTCTCGGTGGTTACCGTATAGTTGTAGGTGTCGTTCGGGACCAGGTTGGTGATGTTCACAAAGCGGGAACCGGCGGCAATTTCCATATCACCGCTCCAGCCCAGAGCATCGGAAAGGTGAAGGTTCATCTTCTTGCCTTCTTCCATGTCGGATTCCTTCCAGCGGATGCTGTAGGCCTGGGGCTTGTCACCGTCGGGCCATTCCGTCTCCCAGTTGGCCCAGGTGAGGGTTTTTCCGTCGAAACCGCCGTAATAGTCGAAGATTTTGGTTTTTCTGGGCGTGGCTTCATCGGGCCAGTCGGGATATTCCACCTCCGTGAGGAACTTCTCTACCAGCGGATTGGTGGCAAGAACTTTGTCCCCGTCCTTGAGTTCCGGGGCGGCGCCGGCGAGCGGGTCTCCGCTCTGGGCAACTTTCACAGGAACACGGGTTTCTCCGGAAACAAGGAGAATATACATGTCACGGACGCTGTTTTTAGGGTTCTTGGCGCAGGTGAGGCCAAGTTTGATGCCATTACCGCTTTTACCGGATGCGGGGTCTGCGGTGATCCAGTCTTCATCGATGGAAACGGTCCAGTCGTGGTCGCTGGAGAAAGTAACGGTAGCGCTGCCGCCTTCGCAGCCCCAGCTGAATTCGCTGGCTCCGTCAATGGTGATGACGGGAGCGGGTTCTACTTCCGGAGTGGGCTTGTTCCCGCAGCAAACGGCGAGAAAAGGCATAAAGAGCAGGGTTGCCCAGAATCTAGTTTTCATTGTTTATCAGTTTTACTTCAATTAAATAGTTTTCTTTGAACGTGGGCGTAATCACGGGATTGGCGCCGCTGACGGTATAGGTGGCCGCATCGTCGGCCGTATATTCGGTCACGGTGTAGTCGCATGCGCTGTCCAGGCCGCGGAGCGTGATGGGCTCCCCATCCCAGGACGGGGCATAGAAGGCATAATACATGGCGCCGTCTTTTTCTATGACATGCGCTTCCGGCTTGTCTATTCCATAGGTGTACAGGTTCAGGTACGTTCCCTTGGAGAGCATCTTTTCCTTATAGATGGGAACCCACTTGCGGAGGAGGGCTTCCTTTTCCGGCGTGAGCAGGCTTCCGCCGCTTTCCGTCGCGTCCGGATTGGCCTTCGGCCAGGTGAATTTGGTGCCAATCACGCCGCCCACACCCACCTGCGAGGCGAAGTCCAGCCCTCCGTCGGAAAGCTCCACGTGGTCTGCATAGTATGCAAGGTCCGGGCACATCGCAGCGTAGGCCATGCGCTTCATGCGGATCTGGGCGCTGGAAGTGGGGTCCGACGCCACTGCCTGGTTCATATACGGCAGGTTGAAGAAGTTGATGGCGCATCCGCAGGGGCAGATCTGCACGACGGAGCCGGGCTTCCGGGCCTGGGCGCGCTTATAAAGCTGTTCGAAGAAAGCCGGGAAGCGCTCCTGGGCCTCTTCCGGGCGGGAAAGCCCGCTGGCGGGATTGTAGTCCGGTTCGGAGAGGTTCAGGTGCTGTCCGTCCAGTTTGAAACCGTCGAAGCCCCATTCCCCGAGGAACTGGTCCACGAGCGCGGCCGTATAGGCCCACGTGTGCGGGTTCACGGGCGAGAGGTACCAGCTGTCCCACCACGAGATATCCTCGTGGGAACCATCGGCCTTCTCCAGAAGCATTTCGGGATGGGCCGATGCCAGCGCGCTGGAGGAGTCCGCCGCCATGGGCGCCCACCAGAGCTTGGCCTTGAGACCGGCCGCGTGCACGGCGTCCGTCATGCGGCGCATACCGTCCGGGCCGATGCGGTCATTCGCCGCCCAGTCGCCCTCGCATATCTGGTATCCGTCGTCG
Organism: Bacteroidales bacterium; assembly: GCA_016288055.1. Lineage (GTDB taxonomy): Bacteria > Bacteroidota > Bacteroidia > Bacteroidales > UBA932 > Cryptobacteroides. The sequence goes on along the minus strand of JAEEXZ010000016.1, from coordinate 24,612 downwards.
ATGTCCACCCACTGGAAACCGAGTTCGACCACCTTGGGCAGCGTGCCGATGACCTCGTCCACCGTAAACGTCCGTTCATAGCCCCAGGCGCACCAGACGGGTTCGTAGGCTTCTTCCGGGGATACCGGAGCCTGCCAGCCGTATGTGTCGTGCATATAAGAGGCGAAACTGCGCAGCGGCTGGAAGAAATCACCCTTCCCGCCGGCGGTGAACTGCTTCAACGCATGGAGCGTGTCGCCGGGGGCGATGGTCACGGGATTTCCGAAGTCCTCCCGGATGCATGCGCCGGTGCAGTCCCCTTTCCGCTGAACGGGGAAGGACGCCTGCCGGGTGACGGGTTCGGCGAGGCCGATGCTCACGCACGTATCCCGCGTCCATACGCTTACCATAGGGATACCGCCGCCATAGTCCGGGTCGTTCATACCCATGAAATTGCGCTGGCTGAATCCTTTCTCCACGGGGAGGACCCAGTCTTTGCGGGCCGATGTGGAAGAGGGCTGGAAAGACCACACTTCCCCGCCGCGGACCTCGAAAGCGGACGTCTCGATGGCATCCACGGTCACGCTGGCGGTTCCGTTGTTGACGAAGGCTACGCGGCGGAGCGTAAGCCCGCCGGAGGTCTCCGTGTTTACGACAATATCAAGGCCTTTTACGGCCTTTTCGTTGAAATAGGCGCAGTCCGGGGCTGTCTGCGTGGTGCAGGCGGCCGCGAGAACCGTCAGGCCCAGCAAGGCGGCAAGGTTTCTCATAAGGCGATAGTTTCTTGAAATTTTTCTTTGCAAATGCGCCGTACGGCCTCCAGCGAGGTGAACGCACCGGTTCCGCCGGCACCCGTGGTGTTGACGGCACCGGTAAGGTTGCCCGTCTTCTGGCAGTCCTCCAGCGGGAGCCCCTTGACGAAGGCGCTGACAAAGCCGGAATTGAAGCTGTCCCCCGCTCCGATGGCATCCACCACGTTCTTGTTCAGGAAAGCGGGCAGGAAGGAACGGGAACCGTCCTTTTTTACAAGGAGCGAACCCTTGGAACCGCATTTGACCACCATGGCGTTGCCAAGGTACGGGAGCACCTTGCCGATGGCGCTCTCCAGGTCCGAGGTGCCGGTGAGTGCCTGCAGTTCTTTTTCGTTGGGAAGGAAAACGCTGACCTTGGGAAGGACGGCGGTGTAGTCCAGGTTCCATTTCTCCAGCGGATCCCACTGGGTGTCCAGAGAAACGGTAATGCCCTTGAGGGCCGCCATATCCAGGATTTTATGGATGTCTTTGAGCAACCCCGACTGCATGAACAGGGAGGAAAGATGGATGTGGCTGCACTGCTCGAATACCTCGGGGTGGATGTCTTCAAAATCCATGACATCCATGGCTCCCTGGTAGGTGAGATTGGCGCGGTCCTCTCCGTAGTTCATGCATACGGTAGCACCGGTGGGCGTGTTCCCTTTCTTGATGAAACGGGTATCCACCCCTTTCGCTTCAAGGGAAGAGCACACCAGTTCGCCGAAGGAATCCCGTCCCACAAGGCCCACGAAGCAGACTTTGCTGCCAAGGGCGGCTGCGTTGGCGGCGAAGATAGCCGTGGAGGAACCCAGAGTCACGGTCATGTCCCGGGCAAACTTTTCCTTGCCGATTTCCGGTTCCGATTCTATTCCGTTCAGGATGATGTCAACGTTGAGTTCTCCGATGGCTGCGATGTGGTACTGTTTCATTTGGTTTTCGTTTTGCACCGCGAATATGACCATTTCTTATCAATATTCATAGGTTTGGGGAGATTTTTTTGATAAAATTTTGTTTCGTTTGGTTTCGTTTCGGAATTTTCAGTATCTTTGCAGCGGATTGCATTACAAACTCAGACACATTTTATCATGGTATTCTTTGATTCTGCACAGGGCCGCCGCTCTGCCATCCTTCAGCGTCTGAAGGAAGATTCTTCCATCAACGCTGCAGAGTTGAGTAAGGAATTCGGGGTATCCGAAGTAACGATTCGCAAAGACCTGCGTCTCCTCGAGGAGCGACGTCTGCTGATCCGCGTACATGGTGGAGCCATTATGGACTCTACCGTATCGGCCGATGAAATCGAGGAACGCAACTTCCATTTCAAACAATTGGTAAACGCGCGCGAGAAGGAGGCCATCGGCCGTGCCGCCGCCGCCCATATCAAGAATGGGGATACCATTATGGTGGACTCCGGTACCACTGCGCTCCAGGTTGTACATAACCTGCAGAATTTCACCGATTTGACAATCATCACCAACTCTGTCCCCGCCATGCTGGTGGCCATCAAGTACAAGCGTTTCCGTGTCATTCTCCTGGGCGGAACCGTCCGTGAATCCAGTAATTCCATCGTGGGGCCGCTGGCAGAGTCCAACCTGAAACTTTTTTACTGCGACAAACTCTTTCTTGGGGTTGACAGCATCAGTGTGGAGGCCGGTCTTTCCACGCCCAGCATGGAAGAGGCCAGCACCAACCAGGTCATGATTTCCCGTGCCCGGGAAGTGATTGCCGTCTTCGATTCCTCCAAGGTGAACAAGCGCGCCCTCGCCTTCATCGCCAACCTGGACAAAATCAATACGGTCATCACGGATTTCCACATTCCGGCCGGTTTTCGCAGTTCGCTCCGTTCGATGAAGATCAACGTCGAAACCGTTACGATTTAATAGAAACGAAACGCCCCGAAGCATTTTCGTACATGGCGTTAACGCACTGACTAATAACCTATTAAGCCGATTTTTGAGGATTTTTGCCATTCGGCGAAAATTATTTGATGCTCCGAAACGAAATATTTAAAATGTTTTCGTATATCTTTGCAGTCGGTAAATCCAAACCACTGCAAGTATGACACAAGAATTACATACATACAGGGAGATTCGGCAGCAACCCCAGGTCTGGGTGAAAGCGTACGACACCATTCTTGCGCGCAAAGCTGAAATCCAGTCTTTCCTGCATGCAAATTTCAACGAAGACTACACAATCGTCCTCACCGGAGCCGGTACATCGGCTTACATTGGAGATGCCCTTGAACTGGCTCTTTCCAAAATCAACAGGGGTGTCCGCGCCATCGCTACCACGGATATCATCACGGATCCTGGTATTTATTTCGACAGCAGCAGCAAGGTCCTCCTCGTGTCCTTCGCCCGTTCCGGCAACAGTCCGGAGAGCGTAGGCACCGTGAAGGCCGTGGAGAAAGCTGCCGGCAAGGTGGTCCACATCTTCATCACCTGCAACGAAAACGGCGAGCTGGCCCGGATGAAGGGAGACAACATCCTCACCATTCTTCTCCCCCCCGAGACCAACGACCTTTCCCTTGCCATGACCAGCAGCTACTCTACCATGCTCCTGGTCTGCTCGATGATTGCCCGTATCGACCATATCGAGGAAGACGGGGATAGCATCCGTCAGCTTTCTTCCTGCGTGAAGGCGGCGATGGACAAGTACGAGGATGCCATCCGTGAAATCGCCGGCCGGGACTTCACCCGCGCCATTTTCCTTGGCTCCGGCCCCTTGAAAGGCGTGGCCGAGGAATCCCGCCTCAAACTGCAGGAACTTACCGACGGCGCCGTCATGTGCACCTTCGATTCGTTCCTTGGCTTCCGCCACGGTCCCAAAGCCCTGGTGAACCCGGAATCCCTGCTCGTATATCTGCTCTCCTCCAATCCGGACGTGCAGCGCTACGAACTGGACCTCATCCGTCAGATCAAATCCAACAACAACGTCAAGGCCAGCATCGTCATCTGCCAGCAGAAACCTGCCCTGGAGGAAGAATGCTACGACCTTTGCGTAGAAATCGGCCTTAAGGGCGTGCAGGACTACTACGCCTGCGTGTCGCACATCTTCGTCGGCCAGCTGCTGGGTTACTACAAATCCCTTGCGACGGGCCTCTGCCCCGATTCACCTTCCGTTTCCGGCAACATTTCCCGCGTCGTGGAAGGCGTCAAACTCTACATCTGAGAAAAAGAACCTTAAGAATTATACTTCCTATGCCTAAAACAGAAAACCTGCTTCACAGGATCGACCAGCTTGAGAAAGAGACTGGCGTACGCCGCACCATCTTCGCGGCCTGCCCCAACTCCCCTGCTGTGATCAGCGCATCCATCCGCGCCGCCAAACGTAATAACGCTCCCATCTATTTCGCCGCAACGCTCAACCAGATTGACTGCGACGGAGGTTATACGGGCATGACGCAGGCCGAATTCACCCGCCTCATCCGTTTCGAGGTGGAACGCAACCATTTCACCGGTCCCGTCATCATTGCCATCGACCACGGCGGCCCCTGGCTCAAGGACCGCCAGCGCACGGAGAAATGGTCTGTCAAGGACGCCATGGACGGCGTAAAGAAGTCCTTCGAGGCAGCCGTCCTTGCCGGATATGACCTTATCCATGTGGATCCCACTGTGGATATCAATGTCCCCAAGGGCGAAATCATCGATATCCATGTCGTCGCCGCCCGCACCGTGGAACTGATCGACCATGTGGAGAAATTCCGTAAGCAGAAGGGCCTTCCGGCCATCTCTTACGAAGTTGGAACCGAGGAGGTCCATGGCGGCCTCGCGGATGAAAAGACTTTTGATACGTTCATCAGTGAACTGAAAAAAGGATTGGTTAATGTTGGATTGCCCGACGTATGGCCCTGCTTCATCGTCGGCAAAGTGGGCACCGACCTGGATACGACCGTGTTCGATCCCGTTGTCGCCAAAACGCTCACTGCAAAGGTACGCCCTCTGGGTAGCTACATCAAAGGCCATTATACGGACGATGTAGCTAACCCGGAGGAGTATCCTTTGTGCGGCATGGGTGCCGCCAACGTCGGTCCTGAATTTACCATGAGCGAGTATCGCGCCCTGTGCGAACTCGAAGAGATGGAAATCGCCTACGAGAAGGAAGGCCGCGTGGCTGTCCTCTCCCATATGAAGGAAGTGCTCCTCAAGGCTGTCCACGAATCCCACCGCTGGGAGAAGTGGCTCCACGAAGACGAGAAAGGCAAAGACCTTTGCGAGCTCACCGAGGCCCGTCAGGACTGGATCGTAGCCACTTGCTGCCGTTACATCTGGCAGCAGCCCGCTCCCCTGGCCGCCCGCGGTTTCCTCTACGCCAACCTTACCCGCCTGGGTGTGGATCCGGAACAGATCGTTCTCAGCCGCATCGAGCGCGATATGGACAAATACTTCCGCGCGTTCAACCTCATCGGCCTGAACGACCTTCTCTAAAAGAGAAACATCAACAAATCTTTAATAATAACCAATCAACTAGCCATGAGAAAAAGTATTTTCTACGTGCTCGCAGCCATAGCGGCTTTTATGCTTGCTATTCCTGCCTCTGCCCAACAGATTACCGTATCGGGCCAGGTGACTGACGCCACGGACGGCCAGCCCCTTGTGGGCGTGGGTGTCCTGATTTCCGGCGGAAACGGAACCACGACCGACTACGATGGCAAATATGTGATCAAGGCGGACAAGAACGCCACCCTCACATTCTCCTCCCTGGGCTACAACACGGTTACGGAAGCGGTTAACGGCCGCACCGTCATCAACGTAGCTTTGAGTCCCGACACCGAATCCCTCGAGGAAGTGGTAGTCCTGGGTTACACCACGCAGAAGAAAGCCGAGCTTTCCAGCGCTGTCGTATCCATCAGCGGTGAAAAACTCCGCGACGTGAGCACCTCCGACGTTGGCAACATGCTGCAGGGCAAGGTTGCCGGCGTCGTCGTTATGAACGGTTCCGGCCAGCCCGGCGACAACGCCGACATCCGTGTCCGCGGTACCGGTTCCATCACGGCCGGCGCAGGTCCCCTCTATGTGGTGGACGGCGTTGCCGGCGGTTCTTTCAACCCGAACGATATCGAAACCATTACGGTCCTCAAGGATGCTTCCGCCACCGCCCTTTACGGTGCAGCCGCATCCGGCGGTGTTATCGTCGTTACCACCAAGAGCGGTTCCGATGATAAGACCCATGTGGAATTCAAGGCCAGCGCCGGTATCAAGAAGGCGCTGATGGGCACTTTCCGTCCCATGAATTCCGAAGAACTGTATGAGTACACCCGTTCCATGTATTCCGCAGCCCTTTTCAACCTGCGTTATCCCGAATCCCTGCTGGATCAGGATTTCGACTGGGTGAACAACTGCTTCAAGCTGGGCATGGTGCAGGATTACTACGCTTCCGCATCCGGTAAGTCCGGCAAGGTGAGCTACTTTGTCAGCGCGGACCACTACAATGAGAAGGGTACCCTCATCAACACCAACTTCAAGAAGACGTCGGCCCGTTTGAATCTTACGATTCCCATCACGGACCGCCTCTCCATGGCCCTGCGCCTGAATTATGCCAAGTCCTACGACCAGGGTACTTCTTCCTGGCGCACCCTCGAATATTCCTACTATGCCATGCCTTGGGATGTCCCCTACAAGATGGCTCAGGACGAGGAAGGCAACTGGTATTCCACCGGTGAATACATTTACATGGACGGCAAGGTCCGTTCCGACAACTACGGCGGTGGTGCCTGGTGGACCCAGAACCCCTCCAACGTACTGCACAGCGAGTCCTACAACTACTCCAAGGGACATGGCGACAGCCTCACCGGAGACCTCCAGCTGGTCTGGAACGTAACCGACTGGCTCACCCTCACTTCCATGAACCGCTACGACGCCTCCAACTCCTTCTACGAGTACTACTGCGATCCCCGCACATACGACGGCCTCAGCACCGCCGGTTCCCTGGAGAACAGCGACTACGAAGGCTCCGGCTGGGGCACCACCAACCTCGCCAAGTTCCACAAGACCTTCGGCGACCACGACGTGAACGCCACGCTCGGCTGGGAATATGGCGAAGGCTATTCCCGCAGCATGGGCGCCTCCGGCGACCACTTCCCCATCGGCCAGCGCTCCCTGTCCAACACGGTGATGAAGAGCGTTTCCGGCTCCGACTACAAGTCCCGTTCCTGGGCTTGGCTTGCTCAGGCTCAGTATTCCTACCTTGGAAAGTACATCGTTACCGCTTCCATCCGTTACGATGAGAGCTACAAGTTCGGTCCCCTGAACCGCGGTGGTTACTTCCCGGGCGCTTCCGCTGCCTGGATTGTCTCCAAGGAAGATTTCATGAAGAACAACAGCCTTCTCAGCTTCCTGAAAGTGCGTGCCGGTTACGGTAAGACGGGTAACGACAACATCCCCGCTTTCCAGTATCAGGACACCTTCTCCCTCAGTGGCCAGTACAACGGTGTCAAGACCGCCATCCTGGAGCGTATGGCCAACCCTAACCTCGGTTGGGAAGAGGCTTACATGACCAGCTTCGGCGTGGACGCCACTTTCCGCAAGAACTGGAACGTGACCGTGGATCTCTACCACACCGTCAACAGCAAAATCCTGCTTGAATCTCCCAAGTCCCCTTCCACCGGCTTCTTCGCCATGATGGACAACGTGGGCAAGGTTCGCAACATGGGCGTTGAGTTTGCCGTCGATGGCAACATCATCAACAACAAGGACTTCGGCTGGAATATGGCCTTCAACCTGGGTCTCAACCAGAACCGCGTGCTGGAACTTCCCGGCCACAACGATATCGTGATGAACCGCGGCGACGTAAACCAGATCATCAAGGAAGGTGAAGACATCTACAGCTGGTATATGCCCAAGTGGCTGGGTGTGGATCCCGACAACGGTCTTCCCATGTGGGAAACCTTCGTCCCCGACCTGGACGAGGCCGGCAACCCCATCTACTACATCGACGAGGCTGGCAACTCCCAGGTGAAGATGAAGAGCGGTGTTACCAACATGTACACCGAAGCTCCCCAGCAGATCGTGGGCAAAGCTTCCCCTGTGTTCAGCGGCGGTCTCAGCACCTCCCTGCGCTACGGTAACTTCACCCTCAGCGCCAACGGCAACTTTGTCGTGGGTAACAAGATCTACAACAAGAACCGTGAGCAGATGGACTCCGACGGTGCCTACACCGGCCTGAACCAGATGTCCATCGACAACGGCCTTGGCTGGGTACGCTGGGAAGAGGAAGGCGACATCGCCACCCACCCTGCCCTGCTGGCCGGACGTGCCGACGGTTCCAACGGTACCTCCTCCCGTTATCTTGAAAACGGCAGTTTCTTCCGTCTGAGAAACGTTACGCTCTCCTACAACGTTCCCCAGACCTTCCTCCAGAAGATCAATCTTTCCGGTGCCCGCATCTATGTGTCGGCCGACAATGTGCTCACCCTCTCCCGCTTCTCCGGCATGGATCCGGAAGTCCGCCTGGACGGTGACACCTACCACCACGCCGGCCTGTATGCCAGCAACTATCCTGTTCCGCTGTCTGTCGTGCTCGGTATCGACCTGAAATTCTAAAAAGTGACTGCAATTATGAAAAAGATATTTGTTATCGTACTTGCTGCCCTTTCCCTGGCGTCCTGCAAAATGGATTTCTATTCCTCCGATTCCATGACGTCGGCCCAGCTGGCAGCCAACCCTTCCTCCGCCGTCTATACGACGGACGGTATCTACACCCTGTTCAAGGATAAGATTGCCTACAAGGGACAGAGCAGCGGCGAAAGCGGCAATTACTATATCCGCCACTACTTCCAGCTCGCAGAGCTCCGCGGAGACAACGTGACCGTTTCCGGTAAATCCGAAGACCCGTTCACGCTGGCCAACATGTACAGCGACAACCCCACCGAGAAGAACATCTACTACACCTGGTGGATCGCCTACAAGATCATCAACGCCGCCAATTCCAATATTGCGGCCATCGTTCCCGGCGCATCGGCCCTCAGTGACCACCTGCTGGGCGAGAACTACTTCTTCCGCGCCTGCCTGCACTTCCATCTGGTGACGCTGTTCTCCATGCCTTATGTGCAGGGACGTGACAATCCCGGCGTTGTCCTTCGCCGCGGCCTGGACACCCAGGTTACCGAGCGTGCCACCGTGGGCCAGATTTACGACGCCGTGGTGGAAGACCTTATCGAGGCCAAGAAGTACCTCGCAAACGGTGAAAGCGAGCGCATCAAAAATGGCGAGAAGGTCTATGTAGGCCTGGATGCCGCCACCGCCCTCCTTTCCCGCGTATACCTCTATATGGGAGAGAACGAGAAGTGCATCGCCGAGTGCAACGAGCTGCTTGCCCACGCTCCCTCTTCCGTAACTACCGGCTACGACTACGCCGACTATCCCACCCACACCTACGACCATCCGGAAACCATCTGGTGCATCCGCCTGGACAACAACGACGACTGGGCCGGCGGTTCCGCCGAGGCTTCCCTCGCCTCCATGTACATCAAGGACGGCAACGGCTGGGGTGAGCACTACTGGAACGACAACCTCATCGACAACTTCCGCCGCTATCCCGAGGACCAGCGCTTCGCCGCCTATTTCTCCATGCCGGAGCACAAGACCTACGAGGAAGGCGCCAAAGTGACCGTCGTATTCCCCATCAAGGTGAACGACAAGACCAAGTCCTGCTCCAACGGCTATGCCTTTGACTGCACCAAGGCTCCGGACGGAAGCATTACCTTCAAGTATTCCGGCAAGAACTACACGGCGGTTCCTACCGTTGTGAACACCTACACCGAGTATTACGTGAACGACGCTGCCTTCCCCGGTGTCAAGACTGACGGCAAGGCCCGTGTTTTCGTCCGTCCCAACATCACCCGCAAGAACGGCATCCGCACCAACCTGGGCGGTGACTACACCATCTACTACTGCTCCAAGTACAGCTATCAGGACGGTCTTCCCATGATGACTTCTCCTGTCTTCCTGCGCTGGGGTGAAGTGGTGCTGAACCGTGCCGAGGCCTACGCCAAGACCGGCAAGCCGGCCGAAGCCCTGGCCGACGTCAACACCATCCGCAAGCGCGCCGGACTTACCGGAGACGCCCTCATGACGGTGGACAACATCAATGCCCGCGGTTATGCCGACGCCCTGGAGTGTGTCCTGGACGAGCGCCGTCGTGAGCTCTGCTACGAAGGACACCGTATGTTCGACGTCTTCCGCAACAACCTGCCCATGGACCGCCGCTTTGTTGGCTGCCACGACTGGGAGATTCTCCAGCCCAACGATCCCCGCATCGCCCTGCTTCTCCCCCTTGATGAGATCAATGCCAGCGGCATCCCTCAGAACAAGAGATAATCTTAAATCCCATAACCAATTTAAAGCTACACTAAAATGAAAAAGATTTTTGTACTTTTGGCCATTGCGGCCACCCTGTCTGCAGTTTCCTGCAACAAGAACAACGCCGGCGGAAAAAAGCCCAAGGACAAAGAAGAGAAGGAGTATGTTGCTCCCATCAAGGTTGACGGTGACTTCAGCGACTGGGCCAAACTGGACGCCACGAAGGTTGCTACTGCCACTTGCGACCCCAACTGTTCCAAGACAGCCCTGAAGCTCGTCAAGGTATATGCCGACGAGGTGTTCGTATATGTTTACTTCGAGTGGGACAAGGAGCAGATCTCCTATGAACCCGATGTTGACCACGTTCCCTTCCACGTTTATATCAACGGTGACGGCAATACGGCTACCGGCGGCTTCGCCAACCAGTGGACCGACGCCTGCACGGACGTGATGTTCGAAGGTTCCCTCTATCCCGACGGCGCCACGCTCGGTTCCTATGAACCCAGCATCTTCAAGTGGGTAGGCGAAGTGAATGGTTCCGGCTGGGATGGCCTCTGGGAAGACCTTGGCGAAATCAACGGCATTACCACCGGTGCCGGTATCGAAGGCAAGTATGAGTTCTCCATTGTCCGTGAGCTCTATCCTCTGGGCAAGCTGGCAGACACCTTCTCCATCGGCTTCGACATCCAGCAGAAATGGGATTCCGTTGGTATCCTTCCCAACGGCCATGTAGATGAAGCTGTTGAAGGCTCCACCGAACTTGTCAACTCCCTTACGGTCGTTACCAATAAATAATTTCTGTCTTTCATATGCCATGGGCGGGTTTTCGCCCGCCCATGGTTTTTAAACTAATAGCCGTGAACCGAAATATCATTCTTTCTTTATTATTTCTCCCGTTGGCCCTTGCGTGCGGCAAGAATGACGGGGATAACCTCCCGGGTATGGAGGCCGTTTCCTATCAGTCCACCGATGCCATCATCGCCAACCCCGAGCGCGGCTTCTATACTGCCCAGGAAATCTTCCACGCTACCAACAAAGGTATCTCCAAGGACGGCGCTGCGGCCAACCGCAAGAACTACCGTACGCTGTACCTGCTGGAATTCCATCTGACAGATTTTGTCAACACCAACATTTCTGAGGAGTATCTCCAGACCATCCGGACCTACTTCCAGTCCATGCGGGACGGCGGTGCCAAGTGCATCCTCCGCTTCTGCTACTCCAACGGCATGAATGAAAGCGACAAGCCCTGGGACGCCGATCCCGCCCTTACGCTCACGCATGTCGCCCAGATCAAACCTATCCTCCAGGAATACGACGACATCATTTTTGTCGTACAGGCCGGTTTCATCGGCAGCTGGGGAGAATGGTATTACACAGAAAACTACGACAATGCTTCCCGGAAAGCACTTCTGGAAGCCCTGCTGGACGCGGTTCCTGACTCCCGTCAGATTGAACTCCGCACTCCTGCCTTCAAAATGAATCTTTACGGCTATTCCGTAGCCGACACTTTAACCCGCGCCACGGCCCATACAACAGACGTCAAGGCCCGCCTGGCCGGACATAACGACTGCTACCTGGCTGGCCCCAACGACCAGGGCACTTTCAACAACAGCAACGAGCGCAAGTATTGGGCGGCCGAGTCGGCCTACACCATCATGGGCGGTGAAACCTGCGCCACCTCCGTCTATTGCGACTGCCAGCCCAAGGAATCCCCCAAGGCGGCCCATGGCGCCCTTATCGACCTGGCCCAGTATCACTTCACCTACATGAACCAGGGTTATCACCCGGGTGTCCTGAAACGCTGGAAAGACGGAGGCTGTTTCGAGGAAATCCAGAAGCGTCTCGGATACCGCTATGTCCTGGACAAGGGACAGTTCACCGAATCCCCTGTGGCCGGAGAGGCCTTCCGCATTGTCCTTGACCTGCACAACGAGGGCTTCTCCCCCGTCCAGAATCCCCGTGACGCCGAATTCGTACTCACGGACAAGGGCGGCAAGGTTCTGGGAACCTGGAAGCTGAACTCCGATCCCCGTTACTGGATGGCCGGTGAGAATGTGACGGTTGACCAGACCATTACCCTCCCCTCCGGCATCTCCGGAGAAGTGACGCTGTGGCTGAATCTCCCGGATCCGTGCGAAAACCTGCACGACAATCCCCTCTACTCCATCCGCCTTGCCAACAAGGACATCTGGGACGAGGCAACCGGTTACAATAAACTGCATACTCTGACACTTTAAAACTATAACTGATGAAAAAGGTATTTACCCTGCTCATGCTGCTGGCCGCAGTAGCAGTTTCCTGCCAGAAAAATGGAGGCGGGAAGAATGGCGGCAAGAATGGTGGAAAGGATGACGGAAAAGGCATCGCCATCAAGATTGACGGTGACTTCAACGACTGGGCTTCCCTGGATCCTACCAAGGTGAGCGTCGCCAAGAATGACCCCAACTCCCCTTGGAGCGCTGTCACAGAAATCCGCTGCTGCGCCGACGCAGACTTCGTGTACTACTATGTAAAGTACAACAAATCTGAGCTCAAAGACCTGCTGGACGGAAACGACGAACTCTTCGCCCGCCTGAACCTGAACACCGACGGCGAATTCACTTCCGGTTATAAGAATTATTCCCTGGAAGGCTATGACTTCATCGCAGAAGGTGCAATCGGTGACGGCAAGGGAGGCTTCGGCGATTTTGCATGCGAACTCTCCAAAAGAAACGACCAGGGTGACTGGGATTCGCTGCTTCCTTCTACCTCCGGTCTTGTAATGGGCAAAGGCGCCGGCAACGAATATGAGATTCTGCTTGCCCGCGAGCTGTTCAACAACGCCGTTCCTGCCGATCACAAGATGGGCGACGTATTCTACACGGGCATGCGTTTCTACCAGGGCGACTGGGAGGAACTGGCCAATATCCCCAACGCCGCCGTGGATGATGAAAACCCCAACGGATGGGGACATCTGATGAAGGTTACCACCATCAAGTAGATGCGCAGACTCTCTTTATACATTCTTTGTCTGGCGCTCCTTTCGGGGTGCCAGACAGGGAATGTTGCTTCATTCTGGGACGGACGCAGCGTGGTTGTGGAAGATATCGCCGCCTCCGAGGAGCAGTTCGCAGAATTTGCTTCAGCTGCTGCGAAGGCCCAGCCTCAGGATGCACTCCATGCCATGGACGTTCTCTTTGACAAACTGAAAGAGGATCCCGTGGACTACTTTATCTATGCAGAATGGATGGATGCCTTTTACGACATCCTTTCCCCCTGCCGCAGTGCTTTGCTGTACGGAAAGGCCGTGGAAAGGCTGGTCTCCGACGGCATCCTGACAGATAACGAATACGCTCATTTCCAGAAACGGCTGGAATGGATGCAGTTTAATACGGAAGGGTCTCCCGCAATGGTCCCCGGCTGTTCGCGCTTTGAAGCCCGTACGCTGGTCCTGGTCCTGGATCTGGGTTGCCCCTCCTGCCGCGAAGCTCTCGAAAAACTGGGTTCTGCCCCGGAGTGGAACGGCGTCAGAAAAATCGCCGTGGGCCTTGGAAACGGCCCGCAGCCTTCGGTTTCCGGCTGGGAATACCTGTTTCCGGAAAACGGAACCTCCTGTTTTGACATACACACATCCCCCATATATTTTGTCGTAGCCCCGGACGGAACCGTCGAGAAGGGTTACACATCTGCCATTTAACCTGATTTTAAATTATTCCATGAGAAAAAAACTATTTTCCTTCCTTACCCTTGCTGTTTTCGTATTGCTCCTTCCCTGCTGCCAGTTCTGCACGCCGAAGGATAATGCCGAGGATTCCGGTAACACCGGAGAAGAAGTCGAGGACGGCAAGCCCAAGGCCGGCGAATATACCTTTGTCGCTTCTCCCCTGAAAGGCCGATGGGAAGCGGGCGACCAGATTTACGTCCACGGCTCCTACGGCCCCGCCGCGCAGGTCTTTACCCTGCAGGCCTCCGATATCTCGGCCGACGGCAAGACCGCGACGCTTAAATTGGAGAATGGCCTGGACTATGTCTCGGCCCCGGATTATCTGTATGCGGCCTGGCCGGCTTCCTGTGTGAAGGCCGAGGACGGACTCATGGATGCCCATACCACCTTCGAAAAGGCCGACTGCCTTCTTGCCCAGGCTTATCTGGAAGGAACCAACTTCCAGTTCGACGATGCATCGGCCCTGATCTCCTTCTCCGTTGACGGGGACTACGACCGCGTGAGCATTGCCGGAACGCGTCGTCCGGGCCTGCGCTTTACCGTTTACACGAACCAGCATTCCACAGCCCAGACCAGCTTCAGCAAGGTGGGTTCGGACGGTTATCCCTTCCGCGAGATGGCCATCAGCGGCGGAAAAGTAGATATCTGGTTCCCCGGCGGCGTCTCGCTGGAGGACGGTTTCACGCTGTATTTGGGAAAGGACGGCTCCTGGCCCATGTCCTACACCTATTCTGAAGACGCCATCCTGAAGGCCGGCAAAACCCTCGAGCTGGGAAATATCACCTCCGGTCTGACGCCCTATACGGGTCCGGCCCCGAAGATGCCGGAAATGGTGAAACGCACCAAATACACCATCAAGCTCAATGAAGTCTCCGGCCTTTGCCTGAGCGAAGGGAACGACTTCATCTGGGCCGTTGGAGACGGCAGCGAAATAGGAAAGATTTCCATCGAAGGCGAACTGCTTGCCAAGGCCAAACTGCGCACTACAAACGGCTCCACGCTCGATTCCGAAGGCATTTCTCTCCGTTATAGCAACGGCGACCTTCTCATCGGTGGCGAACCGGGCAGTGTCTATTGCATCCCGGCCAAAGATGTAAAGAATGTCTTTGCTGAAAGTACTTTTAATGGCGTCGTAAGCCTGTTCTCCATCCCCGATGCCAAAGGTTTCGGAAACGCGGGCGTGGAAGGCATGACCTACTATAAGGACGGCCTGTGCTATGCAGGTGCCCAGACGGGCTCCTACCTGTTCTGCTGCAAGCTGGAAACCGGAGAAGTGCTCTGGAAGAAAGGCCTGCGGGAGAAACATCCCGTGATTACGGAAATCGCCGGCCTGTGCTACGATCCGCTTACGGACTGGCTCTGGGTCATCGACTCCGAATCCCGCCGCGTCTTTGTCCTTACCGCCGACGCCGAGCAGCTTCTGGGCTTCTACTCCGTCAAGGGCATCGACAACCCTGAATCCATCTGCGTGGACCATGCACACAGCTGCATCTGGGTGGCCGACGACTACGGTTCCACCTCCTACCTGTACCGCTTCGATTTCACTGGTTTGGACGACTTTATCATCAAGATGTAATGAAAAAGGCCCTTCTCCTTCTTTGTCTTGTCGTGGCTTCCTGCGAAGGGAAACCGGCCTCCTCCGAGCCGGAAGTGCAGGAGGGTGGCGTCAGCGTACCCCTCGAGGCATCCATCACGCATGTACAGCCCATGACCGGCATCGTGCTGTGGAATACAAGCAGTGCCGTACGCCAGCGTTATGTACAGCTGGAGTATTCCTACATGCTGTATAGCGATGTTTGCCGCGAAAAGGACGTGTATGACTGGTCTCCCGTGGAGAAAATCCTGAAGGAAGCTGCCGGCCGCGGTCACCAGGTGGTGCTGCGTTTCCGCTACACCTATCCGGGTTATTCCTGCGCCGTACCGGATTACATCAAGTCCTGGCCTGGCTACGAAGCCACCAATGCCAAGAGCGAAGGGCGTAACACGGAGTTCCCGGACTGGCGCTGCGACGAGCTGCAGCGCTTCCACATGGAATTCCACCGCCGTTTTGCCGAGCGCTATGACAAGGATCCCCGCCTTGCCTTCGTGGAGATAGGTTTCGGCCTGTGGGCGGAATACCATATCTACGACGGTCCCTGCATCATCGGCCGCACCTTCCCTTCCCACGACTTCCAGGCGCAGTTCCTGCCCAAGATGGACGAATGGTTCCAGGATACCCCCTGGCTCTTCTCCATCGACGCCGCCGACTCCAAATACGCCCCTTTCCACAAGCAGAAGAGTCTGCTGGAACTGGGCTTCGGAAACTTTGACGATTCCTTCATGTGCGAGGACTGGGACGGATACAACTGGAGCAGCTGGTCGTTCTTCGGCCGGGACCGCTACAAGAAAGGCCCTGCCGGCGGCGAGTTCAGCTACTATTCAGACTACGACCAGAAGCACGTACTGGACAAGGGCGGCATGTACGGCCGCAAGTTCGAAGATGTAGTGGCCAAGGTCCACATGAGCTTTATCATCGGCAACGACCAGCCCGGCAAACAGACTGTAGCCCGCATCGAGGAGGCGGCCATGTCCATGGGTTACCGCTTCGAGATAAGGGAGTACCGCATCGTGGAGGGGGAATCGGCCTGGATACGTATCGCCAATGTGGGCGTCGCGCCCATTTACCGGGACGCTTACCTGCAGGTGGAAGGCGTCAGAAGCCGGGAAAGCCTTCGCAGCCTGATGCCGGGCGAAGAAATGTGCGTTACCATCCCTTGCAAGGCATCGGCCTCGTCCGTACCCGTCATTGCCTGCGACCACCTGGTGGCTGGCCAGCAGATTGAATATCAAGCACATATCAAGTAACACAAATCCTAACCAATAACACCATGAAAAGAACCATCAAGTATCTGCTTGTCGCTATGGCGGCCTTTGCGCTCGCCTCTTGCGAGAAAGAGAAGGAGAATCCCATCCTGCATCCCTCCGGAACGCCGGTGCAGTTCTCCTTTACGGCTACTCCTACCTCTGAGACGACGGCTACCCTCAAGGTTGTCGCCGACACTCCGGTTCCCGCCGACGTGAAGATCGCCCTCTCTGCCGGTACCGGCAACAACATGCCCGGTGTGACGTATCCCTCCGAGCTTGTCATCGCCAAAGGAACCGCAGAGGCTACCGGTACGCTCACCGTGGATAAGGATGCCCTTACTCCCGAAGTGAAGTACACCGCCGCCGTCGCGGCCTCCCTCGCGGGGACCACGTTCGCCGACGTACAGGTCTTCACCATCACCGTTCCCAAACCGGCTCCCGTGACTGTGGACGGTGAGGTTGCCGAATGGGCTGCTCTCCCCAGCGATTACGTGACGGAGATTTCCTGCCCCGACGGTGCCGAATATGCCGGCATCAAGAGCGCCAAGGTCTTCTACGAGGACAAACTTTACGTGCTCCTCGAGCTCACCGACGAAGCCATCGCCAAGGGCGTGGCCGACGGCAAGCTTCGCGCCCACTTCTTCTTTGACGGCGACAACAGCAAGGCCGACGGCTACTACCACAAGTGGAGCAAGCCCGCCATCGACTACATGCTGGAAGGCAAGATTTCCAACGGCGGTGAGTGGTGCGCCATCAGCTCGTCTTACTACAAGTACACGGGTAC
This sequence comes from Bacteroidales bacterium, assembly GCA_016288055.1. GTDB lineage: Bacteria > Bacteroidota > Bacteroidia > Bacteroidales > UBA932 > Cryptobacteroides. The sequence continues at coordinate 7,215 of JAEEXZ010000016.1, read as the reverse complement.
CGATCCCAATGTCTGGTCCGGCTCCTGGACGTCCGCAGAGGTGTCCCCCACCTTCACCTTCGCAGGCAAGGACAACTACTACGAGTGCGCCATGGATTACTCCAACTATCCCGGCGGCCTGGGCACGGTGATTGGCATCGGCTTCGACATCCAGGACGGCGGCTACAATATCCTGGGCTACCTCCCCTACGGTGGCTCCCTGGCACAGGTAGTCAAAAACGGTGAGGAAATCCCTGCCGTTTCCGAGGTGGAAGTCAATATCGACGGAGACTATTCCGAATGGAAGAGCGTACCTTCCATCGCCGGCGACGGCGCCATCAAGGCCATGAAGATGTACGAAACCGCCGACAAACTCTACTACTACGTGGAAGTTGACAAGAACAACGAAAACATCAAGACCAGCGAGTCCCTCGACTATGCCCACATGCTCATGCTCTGCTTTGACGACGGCGACAACAAGGGAAGCCTCGGCGGAGCCGACTGGGCTGGCGCAAAGTATGACAAGACGTACGGCATCTGGCTCATGCAGAAGGGCGTAGCCAATATGGGCTCCAATCTGGAAGGCTTTGAGCACGCAGAGACCGACGGCGACCTCATGAAGTTCGAGTTCGGTTTCAACAAGCCCAACGAGGCCGTCTTCAACGGCGGTGCCTACCTCTACGGCGCTTATGTTAATACCCTGTATGTAGAAGCGGGCACCACGTGCGGTGAAGAAGGCGTTCACGCCGGCAGCGCTCCCGAGAGCAATCACTGCCTGGCCTACAAGGGCGAACCCAAAGCCATCACCCTTGACGGTGACTTCTCCGACTGGGTGGCCTATGACGGTATTTGCAAAGAAACCTGCGGCATCTTCAAAGCTGCCTCCGACGCCAACTACCTGTACTTCTACGTGTACAGAACCAAGGACGGCCGCTACGACGCAATCTGGAACGGTGTCGGTTACCTCTATATCGCCCTGGAGATCGACGGTGATCCCACCAACGGTGTCACCCTGAACTCCAACGGCCCTTACGACTTCATCGGCTTCTTCTTCCCTTACGGCGACAATGCTATCATAGAGTCTCCCGCCGAGGGGGCCGAATGCCTGCCTGCAACCTGTACGCTCGCCAATATCCAGTGCAAGGGCGTTGTGGACGAGTCTGGCGCACATATTGAATACAGAATTCCCCGCGCAGACCTGCCGGCGATTCCGAATGCCCCGATCCAGGTTACGTCCTGGGGTAACAAGGATATGCAGAAAGTTACTTTGACATGCACGCTGTAATGCGTTTATTCTCAACCGTACGAAGCCGGCTCGCTGGAGTCGGCTTCGCTCTCGTTGCTCTTTCCTGCCAGCCTTCCGGGCAGGGTTTGCAGTACTACTCGACGCCCCGCACTTATGAAACGGCGAAGGTAGCGATGCCTGCCGCGTCCGCGCCGGTGAAGAATGTCATCATCATGATTGGTGACGGAATGGGCCTGGAACAGGTGAGCTGCGCCTGGGTCTTGAACAAGGGAAAGCTCAACCTGGACCTGTTCCCTTACATCGGCCTGTCCCGCACTTACTGCACGGACCGCCTCATCACAGATTCCGGTGCGGGCGGGACGGCCCTCGCCGCCGGCGTAAAGACGGCCGAGAGTCATGTTGGCACAGCCGCCGATTCTACCGACCTGCAATCCGTGCTGGTGAAAGCGCAGCAGCTGGGCAAGAAGACCGGCGTCGCCGTCACCTGCCACCTGGCCGATGCCACCCCCTGCGATTTCTGCTGCCACAATGAATACCGCTACAACCAGGACGACCTCATTGCCGACTATCTGGACTGCGGCGTAGATTATATCTGCGGCGGCGGTCTGGACTGGTTCACCGTCAATCGCAAGGACGGCCGTGACATTTCGAAGGAAATGGCGGAAAAAGGCTATACCGTGGCATTGACGGAAGAGCAGCTGATGAATGCCGGACTTCCCGTCATCGGCATCCTGGCCCCCGACAACCTTCCCGTGGCTGAGGAGCGCGGAGACCTTTACCGCAATACCGTACGCCGCGGCCTGGACCTCCTCTCCGCGGAGAGCGGTGAAAATGGTTTTGTCATGATGCTGGAAGGCTCCTGCATCGACGACTGGCTGCACGGCAACGACATCGGCAAGGCCATGGAGGAACTGCTGGACTTCGACCGCACCATCGGCGACGTGCTGGAGTGGGCTGCGGCCGACGGTAACACGCTCGTAGTTGTGACGGCCGACCATTCCACCGGCTGCCTTACCCTTCAGGACGGTGATCTCGCGAAGGGCGAGATTGGCGTTTTCTTCGCCAGCGAGAGCCACAACGGCATTGCGGTGCCCGTCTATGCCTGGGGCCCCGGCAGCGATGCCTTCACGGGAATCCGTGAGAACGACGAATGGGGCAGAATCATTGCATCCTTTGTGAAATAGAATGGAAAACAAGAAACACAACTGGCTACTGTATGCCATTATCACCATGGTTACCTGGGGTATCTGGGGCGCCTTCAGCGACCAGACCACCCTGCCCAAGACCATGGTCTATGTAGTCTGGGCGCTGAGCATGGTCCCCTGCGCCCTCGTCGCCCTGGTGAATATCCGCTTCAAATGGGACGTGCGGCCGAAAGCGGCCCTCCTCAGCATGGGCGTAGGCCTGCTGGGTGCCGGCGGACAGCTGGTGCTCTTCCTGGCCCTGGACTACGCGCCCGCCTACCTGGTGATGCCGATGATTTCCGTCGCTCCCATCGTGACGGTGCTGCTGTCGGCCACCTTCCTGAAGGAAAAGGTATCCCGGCTGGGAATCGTGGGGATCGTGCTCGCCTTTGTGGCGCTTGTATGCTTCGCCCTTCCGGACAATACGGACGGAGCCGTAAGCAGCTGGGTCTGGATTGTCTATGCTTCCGTGGTGTTTATCTGCTGGGGCGTACAGGCCTTTGTCATGAAGCTGGCCAACAACAATACGCCGGATGCAGAGAGCGTCTTCGTGTACATGGCCCTTTCGGCCGTGGTGCTCATCCCGGTGGCCCTTATAATGGGCAAAAACTCCGGCGAGGCAATCACTGCGGAAGCCTGGCCGGAGCTAACAAAGGTGTTTTTCGTTCAGATTCTCAACGCTATCGGAGCCTTTACTCTGGTCTATGCCAACCGTTACGGCAAGGCCATGGTGATTGCCCCGCTGGCAGATGCCTGCGCACCTGTCATCATGTGCGTGATCTCCCTGATTCTCTACGCAGCGGTGCCCACCGTGCCTCAGTGCATCGGTATCGTGGCCGCCATCAGCTGCGTGCTCATTTTTTCACGGGAGTAGGCTCGCTGAGTTTGCCGATGATGTCGTCCAGCATCGTAAAGAGGCTGGGGGCCGATTCGGGAGTGACGCTGCCGCAGAGGACAGCCTTCCCCAGGGTCATGGGCACATCGGAGAGTTTTTCCTGCAGCATTTTTCCTTTTGCCGTCAGGGATACAATCATTTGCCGGGCATCCTTCTTCCCCTTTGTGCGAAGGAGGATGCCTTCTTTTTCCATGCGCTGCAGCAGCGGAGTTACCGTGTTGGTCTCCAGATACAGTCGCCGAGCGATGTCATTCACCGGCTGCTTGTCTTTCTCCCACAGGACCAGCAGCACCAGATACTGCGGATACGTGAGTCCCTGCTGCGAGAGCAGCGGATGGTAGGCCTGCGTCAGAAGACGCGATGCCGTGTACAGCCGGAAACAAAGCTGATTGTCAAGCAAAAACTCTTCTTTCATTACAACATGTCCTGAATGTCCTTTTCCATTCTTTTAGGCTCGATGGTGGGAGCGTACCGCTTGATGACGGTTCCGTCCCTGCTGATGAGAAACTTGGTGAAATTCCATTTGATGAAGCCGCCGAAGACACCGGGAGCCGCTTTCTTCAAGTACTGGTAGATGGGGTGGGCGTTGTCCCCGTTCACTTCGATCTTGGCCATGAGGGGGAAGGTGACGCCGTGATTGAGGCGGCAGAACTCTGCAATCTCCTCGTTGGAACCGGGTTCCTGATGGGCAAATTGGTCGCAGGGGAAGCCGATGATGACCAGTCCCAGGTCCTTGTAGCGCTGGTACAGCTCCTCCAGACCGTCGTACTGAGGGGTAAATCCGCATTTGGACGCCGTGTTCACAATCATCAGCACCTTGCCTTCGAACTGCTTGAAGTCCACTTCTTCACCCTTGTTGTTCAGGGCCTTGAAATCGTAAATCTTTTCCATATCAATTATTCATTTATATCGTTCACGATGCAAATATAAGGATTATATTTTATATCGCAAGCGATATTATGAAAAAATTATCCAAGGACGACGTCCAGCACCATCATGAGGGCGAATCCCAGCGCAAAGCCGATGGTGCCCACGTTGGAGTGCTTCCCTTCGGAATACTCCGGGACCAGTTCCTCGACGACGACATAGAGCATGGCGCCCGCCGCAAAGGCCAGCATATAAGGCATAATGCCGATGATGGAAGTAGCGAGCACCAAGACCAGTGCGCCGCCGATGGGCTCGACTATGCCGCTTAGCGCACCGATGAGAAAAGATTTCATCCGAGTATTCCCGGCAGCCCTCAGCGGCATGGAAATGATGGCGCCTTCCGGCGCGTTCTGTATGGCGATACCCAGGGAGAGAGCCAGGGCGCTGGCCATGTTGAAATCGGCCGTCAGGGCACCTGCGATGGCCACACCGACCGCCATGCCTTCCGGGAAGTTGTGGATGGTGACGGCGAGGGCCAGCTTGGCCGTGCGGGAGAGCTTGCTCTCGGGGCCTTCGGGGCCGCCGACGGGGTGGATATGCGGCGTGATGTAGTCGATCAGCAGCAGGAAGGCGAAACCTGCCAGCAGGCCAATGGTGGGCGGAACGATGGCGCCGGTCCCCTCTCCCATCTCGATGGCGGGGATGATCAGCGACCACACGGACGCCGCTACCATAACGCCGGACGCGAAGCCCAGCAGGACTTTCTGTAAAAGGGCGGGCATCTCCTTCTTCATGAAGAAGACGAAAGCCGATCCCAGGGCTGTTCCCAGGAACGGAATCATCAGAGCTGCAAATACAGGATTCATGTTACAAAGATAACGGAAATAAATTGTATATTTGCACCGCTTTATGGAAAAGGCAAGACGTATCATATCTTTTTTGCTGCTGGCAGTTTTCCTGTCGGCATTTATGACGTCTTCCCTGCACAGGCATCCCGTCAGCGACGCGGCAGAGGTCGCGTGCGCCCAGTGCGTGCACCATCTTCCGCACAACGGTCACCTTTCCTCCTATGACGGCAGCCTTTCGGACTGCGTGCTGTGCCATTTCATCGGCCTTCCCTTTGTCGTTTCGCTGGCCCTGGCCATTCTGCCGTCGGCCCGCCTCATCAGAACCTTATATTCTTCCCTGCGCAGGCCGTTCATATCGGCCCTTCAGCGCTTATCCTCCCCCCGCGCCCCTCCTGTGCTGTATTCCGCCTAAGACCGAATACATTATTTAACACAGGAATATATGTTGGCAACCATTCTGGCTGCTCTCATGCTGTGTCAGGTACAGGATACGACAGAAGTCCTCGGCCCGGCCACCATTTACGGTGAGTCCAAACGGCAGGAACTCATGCATATGTCCCTTTCCAGCGTGGAAGTCGGCCGCAATTATATAGAAAATCAGTTTTCTGCCTCGCTCTCGCAGAGCCTGAGCTCCATCCCCGGCGTGCAGGCGCGCGCCATCGGCTCCGGTCAGTCCAAGCCCGCCATCCGCGGACTGGGGTTCAACCGTATTGCCGTTGCGGTGGATGGTATCAAGCATGAAGGGCAACAATGGGGAGATGACCACGGACTGGAGGTGGATCAATTCTCCGTGGACCGTGTAGAGGTGATAAAGGGCCCCGGTGCCCTGCAGTTCGGCTCCGACGCCATCGGCGGAGTGCTAAGCCTCTATACGAACTATCTCCCCGTTGACCCTCTTGAGGGACGCGTGAGTTTCTTCGGCCGCAGCAACAACCTCTCTGCCGGGCTTACCGCCCGTCTGCAGGGGCGCCAGAACCATTTCTACTGGAAAATGCACCTGACCGGCTCCGATTACTCCGACTACCGGGTCCCCGCGGAAGAAATCGAGTATTACTCCTACCGGATTCCGCTCAAGGACGGAACGCTGCGCAACACCGCCGGTCGCGAAAGGGACGCTTCCCTTACCTTCGGCTTTGTGGGACCGCGTTTCCGTACAGATTTCAAGCTGTCGGATTCCTGGTCCAGAAGCGGTTTCTTCGCCAATGCACACGGACTGGAAGTACGTCTTTCGGATATCGACTACGACGCTTCCCGCCGGGATATCGATCTCCCCTGCCAGAGCGTGAACCATCTTACGGTGCAGAGCCATTCCCATTACCATGGCAACGGCTTTACCCTGGACGGTGACGTGGCCTGGCAGCTGAACCATCGCGAGGAAAGCTCCGAACCGGTTTCGCACGGCTACATGCCCATCCCTCCGGATTCGAAGGAGCGCGTTTTCCGCAAGCATACACTGAGCGGGAAACTGGGCGGGAAAGTGGACTTCTCCCCGCGCAACCAGCTTCAGGCCGGATGGGACGCCGAGTTCCAGCATAACCGGCGGGATGGCTGGGGCTTCATCATCCCGGATTTCGAGACCTTCTCCACGGGCGTGTTCGTCCTGGACCGCTTTACGGTTTCCGATGTCCTCAATTTCAACGCCGGAGTCCGCTACGACCACGTGAATACCTCCATCCACAGTTACCGGGACTGGTTCACCACCCCCGACGAGGAAGGAAACCCTGTCTATAAGCAACGCTCGGAGGATCTTCTCCGCCGCTTCGACAGCTTCACATGGTCGGCCGGAATGGCGTGGAATCCGGGCCGATGGGTGCTCAAACTCAACGTGGGCAAGAGCTTCCGCGTCCCCATTCCCAAAGAACTGGGGGCCGACGGTGTCAACTACCATATATTCCGTTACGAGAAAGGGGCGCCGGACCTGTCCCCCGAAGAATCCTATCAGGTGGACGCCGGCATTAACTGGCTGGGAGAGAAGCTCTCCCTCCGGCTGGACCCTTATGTCAACTGGTTTCCCAATTACATCTATCTGAATCCGGGTTCGCAGTACTACGAAGGCCTGCAGATGTATGCCTACACCCAGGCACAGGTCTTCCGGACCGGATTCGAAGCCCAGGTGAGCTGGTCTCCGGTCTCTTTCCTGGAACTGGATGCGAAGGGAGAATACCTTTATGCCCGGCAGATGTCCGGCAGCAAGAA
>JAEEXZ010000063.1 GCA_016288055.1 Bacteroidales bacterium | reverse complement strand
CTTAACGAGTTGCTTTCTGTGCGCGAAATCAGAGTCGAACTGACACGTCCTTTCGGACACTACCTCCTGAGAGTAGCGCGTCTACCAATTCCGCCATCCGCGCATCGTTTGGGACTGCAAAGATACTCACTTTTTTTGAATCTCCAAACTTTTGTTTCCAATTTTTTCAAATCGAAATCTGCAGCGGAAAGGAGGATTTCCACTGTCCCAACGTGAAGTGGATATCCGTCACGGAGAGGTTCACCTGCAGGGAGATATCGGCCAGCATCGGGGCCGCCCAGTCGTAGGCCGATGCCCGCAGGAGGCCGTCCAGCGGGAAGCTACGTACCACGCCGTCCTCCAGCATGACATCCAGCCAGAGCGGATCCTCCGGATTCTGCCGGGGCAGGCGGCAGGAATAGTCCCGGGAGAAACGGCAGCGGAAGGGTCCCGCGACAGGCGTTCCGCCAGGCAACGCGATACCGGCCACGCAGCCACGTACATCGACCAAAAAAGGCACTCTCCCCCCTGCCTCCGTTCCCCCAAAGCGCAGGGAGAGCGTGGAGAAGTGCCTGGTTACAAATAAAGATAACGGGAGAAGGCCCGTATCGCCACGGCAGTCCGCGTTCGCCGGGTAGGCATAGAGGGGCGGACAGGGCGAGCCATACGGGATCTGCACCCGCCCGTTCCCGTCCGGACGGGCACCGGAAAGGCCGAGCACTGCCGCTTCGGGGCCTTTCTCCACCCGGACCAGCAGGGTTGTGTCGCGGGTGGCTTCCCCTGCCGGCATGCCGTTCACATACAGCCAGACAGGGTATTCAGGCAAATCCTTCATTTCAACGGAGAGCGCGCAGGGGCAGGAACTCCGGTCTTCCCACACAGCACTACAGGACGTCAACTCGATACTTAACAAGACGACGGAAAGCATCCGCCCCACACACTCTGCGTTCATAAGGATTAGATTTCGAAGTATTTGAAAGTCTGGTCGATCACCTTCTCCAGGCTGGGATTCTGGGAAATGAGCTCGTCCCTCAGGTCATCCAGGGAAGTCACTTCCGGCTTCAGGCAGCGGAAGATATGGCCGCGGGACATACCGCGTTCATACAGGTAGGTGAACACGTCGGGCTGGAACCAGAAGCGGTTGCCGAAGGAGGCCATGGTTCCGCCGTAGCGGTCCTTGTACAGGGATTCCTCCAGGAAATAGGCCCACATCTCCGAAATGCGGCATTGGTCGGCCCCGTCTCGAGAGCCGTTCCCGTAGGGGTTGCCGCCTTCCATCAGGAAGGAAAGCACGACATATTTGATATAGGGGGCCCAGTAGTCGTTGCCCACCTTGGCATAGTGGCTGGCGTGCGCCAGCTCGTGCATGGCCGCCTTGTAGATGGCCGCATAGTCCTTTTCCCGCGAGCCGATGGTAATGTCCGGCAGGAACAGCTCCACAAGGCCCAGATAGATGCCCAGATAGTCCTTCAGCACCGAATTTTCCAGGTAAGCCCCATGGTGGAGCATGCTGCAGGAGGACGCCCGGAGCCCGTTGAGAATCCAGATGCGCAGGTCCGAGGGCGGCGGAGTGATGTCAAGGTCGTCCCGGTTGCAGCGGGAATAGTAGTCGTAGGCCGCGTTGTTCACCGCGCAGCGGCGGAACAGGGCGCCGTCCCCTTCCGTAACATGATAGTCGATGCCCTCCGGACTCCCCTTTCCCAGCGTACTCACGGAAGCTGGAATGAGAATGAGGTTGAAGCCGATGTTGAACCCCCTTTCATTCTTGAACACCAGGCGGTAACGGGGCTTCCCGGAGAAGGATTTCCCCATCTGGTAGTAGCCGTCGCGGTCTGTATATGTGGTGGCAATCTTTACGAAGACATTGCATGCCACCATGACGCCCGACACACCGAAAGGCTTGCCCGCACCGTATTTGGGATCTTCGATGGTGATACGTCCCTGGGGCCTGTCCGTCCCTCCCTTGGTCTTTGCAGCAGGTTCCCACAGCGCCTCGTTGCCGGTAAGGCGGAAGGACTCCTCCTCCACCGCCTCCCAGTCTATACCGTCGATGGCCTTGGATTCCGGAAGATGGTCCGAGAGGAAACACTCGTCCAGCAGCTGGAACTCCACGTCGGAAGGGAAGACGAATTCTTTCGGCACCACGGCATACTGCCAGGTAATGGCCTCGGCGGGAACGGAAGGGTCCTGATAATAGTCCCCTTCCCGCACAATGGTATAGTCCATGGGGTGGTCCATCAGGTAAAGGCCCCGGTCCTGGAGTTTGCGCAGTTCGTCGTCACTTTTGGGAAGGAAGCGGACATAATAGTCGGTGGCCGACAGTTCCACGCGCCCGGCCTTGGTGGGATACACCTTGGTAAGCGCCTCCTGCATATGGGCAACCGTGTAGGGGTCTTCCAGCTTATCTCCCAGCTGGATCATCTCGTGATAAACCTCGCCTTCGGGGAGACGGGAGTTCTCCGGCTCGACGGCGGTCTTGTCGCAGGCTGCCAGTAGCAGCAGGACGGGGATCAATAGCAGTTTTCTCATAAGCTCTGTATGTTTTCCCTGCAAATCTGGGAAAACTTATCCGTATCACATGAGGGGGAAACGTTTAACTGCATTTTCGGCCTTCCACGCATACAGGAGGCCGATTTTCAACCCCCTCCGAAACGGAAAACCGCTGCAGGACGCCTCCCGGAGGCCACAAAAAAAGCCCCCCACATGCGTGGGAGGCCGATTATCCGTTTCAAAAAAAGCAGTCGGAAACCGCTAAAAATGCGTGATGGTTGTCTGGGCAACTGCCGACAACAGTTTGTTGGCCAGCGAAGACACGCCGAAGCGGAAGAGCTGCTTGTTGAGCCATTCCTGCCCGAGAACGGTCTTCACGATGGTCCAGTAGCACACGGCATCCATGGCGCTGGACACGCCGCCGGCCGGCTTGAAGCCCACCTTGCGGCCTGTGGTCTCATAATACTTCCGAATGCACTCGCACATGACATAGGCCGCCTGCGGAGTAGCGTTTACCTTCACTTTTCCGGTAGATGTCTTAATGAAATCAGCCCCGTTTTCCATAGCCAGGAAGGAGGCGTCGGCAATGGCCTGGGCGCCGGGCAGGAGGCCGGTTTCCAGGATTACCTTCAGGATGACCGGGCGTCCCAGCTCTGCGGAAAGCTCCTTGATAAGGGTGCTCACGGCCTTGATTTCATGGCCGGCAGTATCATAGTCTCCGGCAAGGAAACTATTGAGAGCCAGCACGATGTCGATTTCATCGGCCCCGCCGCGAACGGCGAGTTCGACTTCTTTCAGCTTTACTTCCAGGAAGCTCTGCGACGTGGGGAAGCAGGCGGCCACGCAAGTGACGTGCAGGTCCTTGGTAGCACGGGTTTCGGCCACGACAGAGGCAAAATTGGGATAAACGCAGCAGGAAGCGGGAAGCGGAAAGCCAGGGAAGGCTTTGGGAAGGGCGTTCACCTTCTCCACCATCGCTTTCACGGAGGCCGGTGTGTCGTCGTTGGCCAGCGTGGTCTGGTCCATCAGGCCGAAGCAGGCTTTGTAAACCTCAGGGGAGGCGCTGGCTTCCAGACCGGCAGCAATTAGCTCCAGTTTGTGGGCGATAGCCTCTTCATCCGGCGTGTAGCCGTATTTGCTTGCAATAGACATAAGCTTATCCTTTAATTTGAACAACAAATCCTTCATCGATGAGAGGCTGCACAAGCTTGCGCATTTCCTCTACGGTGTATTTTCCAAGGCCGCTGAGCGGGGTTTCGCGATCGATGGTATAGACCATGATTTCCCGGGGCCTGAGTTTTCTTACAATTTCCATCCAGCCGTCCACCCACTCCTGGGTAGCCCAGCCGGGGCCGCGCAGGAACATCGTCTGCAGGACAAACGCTCCCTCGAAACGGGCCATGTTCTCCACCACCTCTTTCACGTGATACGTCCCCACAGGCCGATTCACCAGCGCCACCTGCTCATCGGTGGGGGCATCCAGCTTGAGGATGGCATTGTCCACCTTCCTAAGGGCCTCGAAAATGCGGGGCTCTCCGCAGCGCGTGGCATTGGACAGCACGCTGACCCTGGCGGCGGGATAATAGCGGTCCCGCAAAGAGAGCGTAAGTTCCACGATCTCCGGGAAGGCCGGATTCAGCGTAGGTTCTCCGTCTCCGGAGAAAGTGATGGAATCGATGGGCGTTCCTTCAGCGGCGCATGCTGCAAGCTTGGTTTCCAATGCTTTACGGACGTCTTCCGCCGTAGGAAGCGTGGTATCTGAAAGGCCCTCCGCATTCCATCCGCACTCGCAGTACACGCAGTCAAAGTTACAAATTTTTCCTTTCTGCGGCAAAAGATTGATGCCCAGCGAGCTCCCCAGCCGGCGGCTGAAGATGGGACCGAATACGGTATCTTCCCTTAACATACGCGGATGGACTTATGGTTAAGGATGCGCACCACACCAGGCTTCTTGCCCGGTTCCAAAGTACCCAGCACGTCCTCCTTCCCCAGGAAGCGCGCGCCGTTCAGACATGCCCAGCCCAGCACTTCCTCCAGGGAAAGGCCGAAGGCCTCCTGCAGGCACTCCATCTCTGCCAGGAGATTGAGATCGTCGTTGGAGGAAAGGGAATCCGTGCCGATACAGATAGGAATGCCGCTCTCCTTCATCACGGGGATGGGAGGCAGCATCTTGTGGATGAACAGGTTGGAAAGCGGGCACACAGCCAGGAAAGGCTGGGCCAGCACCCGTTTGGCCAGGGCCGCACCTTCGGCGGTAAGGCAGCACTCATGGACCAGCAGCACATGGCCCTGGACAGGTTCCGGAAGGCCGGCCGCACGAAGGCGCATGAGGAAATATTCAAGGGACGAAGTGCCCGTAACGGGCGGAGTAGGGATGCCGTTGGCTACACGGTTGTCCCACATGGGACCGCTGCCGGTCATCATCATCTGCTCCTCTTCGTCGGATTCTTCACTGTGGAAGGAAAGGAAACCATCCCGCAAGCCGGCGGCCGATGAAGCGCTGACCAGCTCGGGGCTCATGGTATAGCAGGAATGCGGCGTGGGGGCCGCGTCCAGCCCCAGGGCATGGGCCTGCGCCTGCAGTTTCCGCACCCCGTCCATCACCTCCTCACATTCGGAGGGCTGGGCGCCGAACACTTCCAGGAAGGTACGGGTGTACATGGGGTGGGAGGCTTTCGTGGTGAAGGAATCGGCACAGTTGGAGATATCGGCCATGGCCTGTACGCCCTGGTCCCACATGCTGTCCATCGCCTCTTTCAGGGCCTGCAGCTTGTCTTCCATGGAGGAAGTGTCGCGCAGGGCATTGATCTGATCGATGAACCCGGCCATGCCGGTGCCTTTGCGGAACAGGCCCTTCATGTAGGAGAGTTCCACGTGGCAGTGGGCATTTACGAAGCCGGGACACAGCACGCCCTCATCCACCTTTTCGGAAGGAGGGCAGATGCCGGTCCGGGCGATGGTGCCGTCCTCCTCCACTTCCACGAAGGCGTGGCGGAGAGGCTCACCCGCGAGGGTATATACGGTTTCGGCGGTATAACGCTTCATAACGTATCTGTAGGATGATGAAACCAGACGGAGTCTGCGTCGAAGCGGACGGAAAGGGTGTCCGCGGCACGTACGCGCGGACGCGGGAGGGTGGTATCCGGCCGCTGGGCGTAAATGCGCATGAAACGGGCCTTCCACTGCTCGCGTTCGATCTCACCGGCGACGACCTTGGTCTCCGCCTCCAGTTTCTCGGCCACATCGCCCATGATCTTTTCCATCCGGGAAGGGTCCGAGAGGTAGTATTCCAGGCTGTAGAGGAAGTCGTCGGTGTCGTAGCCGTAGGAATTAAGGATTCCTTCATAAACGAGGCTGGTGTCGGCCTGTTTCTTCAAGTTGCGGTCCTGCTTGATCTGCTGGTCCTGGACCAGGATGTCCGTCATGATCCGTTCCATATCGTCACGGGAAATCTTCCGGGGGCCGCAGGAGACCGCCAGAAGGAACAACAGCACGATATGAAACCACTTGCGCATATTAGCGGAGGATAGCGCCGAGCTCGCTCTTGAGGGCTTCGAGGACGCGGTTCATGGTGTTCTCCACGTCGGAATCCGTGAGGGTGCGCTCCACATCCTGCAGGACGAAGTTCAAGGCATACTGCTTCTTGCCCAGAAGGATCTTCTCTCCGCGATATACGTCGAAGAGGGTGACGTTCTTGATGAGCTTCTTGCCGGCACGGAGGGCGCATTTGCGGACATCGGCATAGGAAACCTTCTCGTCGAGGAGGACGGCCAGGTCGCGGCGCACTTCGGGGAATCTGGGCAGCTCCTTGAAGGAGAATTTGTCGCGCTTGATGAGGCTGAACAGGACTTCCCAGTTGATCTCGGCGGCGAAGACGGGCTGCTTCACGCCCAGGCGTTTGCACAGCACGGGATTCACCGTACCCAGGGTGGCCAGGAGCACGGGCTCCTTGCCGGCGAGGCTGTAGGTGATGCCCTCGGAGAACAAATCTGCGGGGGCGCTGCCCATGATGAGCGTATTCACATCGATGCGGTAGCGGGCCATCAGCGCCTCCACGTAGCCCTTGAGCTGGAAGAAGCTGGACTTGGCGGCAGGGGTGCGCCACACCTTCTCCGGAGTTCCGCTCAGGAAGAGGGAGAAGCAGCGATGCTCCTCGTAGCCTTCCAGCGTCTCTCCGCTTTTACCGGCCAGACGGCGGTACACGGAGCCGTACTCGAAGAACTTCAGGGAGGTGGCCTGACGGTTGAGATTGTAGGCCACAACCTCCAGACCGTTCAGCAGCAGGGTCTGACGCATGACGTTCAGGTCGCTGGAGAGCGGGTTCACGATATGGACGCAGGCTTCGACCGGGAAGGTCTCCAGCTGCGTGTAGTAGTCCTCTTTGGTGAGGGAGTTGCTCATGGTTTCCACAAAGCCGTTGGCAGCCAGCCAGTTGGAGATGGCGTTGCGGGTTGCTTCGGGATCCGGCTGCTGGGAAGGATTGACGCTCATGCGCAGATTCTGCGGCAGCTCGATATTGTTGTAGCCGTAGATGCGGAGGATCTCCTCCACCACGTCGCACTCGCGGGTTACGTCCACCATGTAGGTAGGAGCGGCCACCAGGGCGCCTTCGGCTGTCTTTTCAATGAACTGGTAATTGAGGCCTTCGAGGATTTTCTCGATGGTCTTCTCCCCGATCTGCTTGCCGATGAAGTGCTGGATGCGCTTGTAGTCCAGGCGGATCTGGGCGCGCTCGATCTTCTCGGGATAGATCTCACGCACCTTGCCGATGACCTTGCCGCCGGCGACCTCCTGGATGAGGAGGGCGGCACGCTTGGCGGCGTAGAGGGCGGCCTCGGGGTCTGCTCCGCGCTCGAAGCGGAAGCTGGCGTCGGTGGAGAGCGTCTGGCTCTTGGCGGTCTTGCGGATGGCCCAGGGGTCGAAGTAGGCGCCTTCGATGAACACATCCACCGTGCTGTCCGTCACGCCGGAATCCTCACCGCCGAACACACCGGCGATGCACATGGGGCCTTCTGCATCGGCAATGACCATATCGCAGGCGGCGAGCTTGCGCTCCACACCGTCCAGGGTCTTGATGGTCTCGCCCTCGGCGGCGCGGCGCACGATGACCTTCCCGCCCTTAACCTTGGCGGCATCGAAGGTGTGCAGCGGCTGACCGGTCTCGAAGAGCACAAAGTTGGAGATGTCCACCACGTTGTTGATGGGCTTGAGGCCGATGGAGAGCAGGCGCTCCTGCAGCCACTCGGGGCTGGGGGCCACCTTGACGCCCTTCACGGTGATACCGCAGTAGCGCGGGGCGCCCTTGCTGTCCAGGACATCCACGGGCATGGACTCTCCCTCGCCTTCGCGGAAGGCCTCCACGGAGGGCAGGGTTAGCTCGCAGGAGATGTCGCGGCTGCGGAGGTAGCCGTACAGGTCGCGGGCGACGCCGATATGGGAGGCGGCGTCAATGCGGTTGGCGGTAATCTCGTATTCAATGACAGCCTCGTCCTTGAGCTGCAGGTATTCTTTGGCAGGCGTGCCGATGACGGCCTCCCCGGGAAGAACCATGATGCCGTCGTGGCTGGCGCCGATTCCCAGTTCGTCCTCCGCGCAGATCATGCCGAAGCTCTCCACGCCGCGGATCTTGGACTTTTTGATCTTGAAGTCACCGGGAAGGACCGTGCCGATACGGGCGAAGAGGACCTTCTGGCCGGCCGCCACGTTGGGGGCGCCGCACACGACCGTCACGGGCTGCTCGGGAGAGCCGTCGTTCACGGTGGTGATGTGCAGGTGATCGCTGTCCGGATGGGGCTCACAGGTCAGGACCTGAGCCACGACGACGCCTTTGAGGCCACCGGGAATCACTTCCTGCATTTCCACGGAGTCCACTTCAATACCGATGGAAGTCATGGCCTCCGCCACCTGCTCGGGGGTGAGGTCGCACTTCAGATACTCCTTTAACCAATTGTAACTGAGTTTCATTGTATATCTTCGAGTTTAAATAAATCTTCTACAAATTCCTTTTTGTCAAAGACCTTCAGGTCTTCTACTCCTTCGCCGATTCCCAGGAATTTGATGGGGAATTTGAACTGGTCCACAATGCCGACGACCACGCCGCCCTTGGCGCTTCCGTCCAGTTTAGTGACGGCGAGGGCGGTGACATCCGTGGCACGGGCGAATTCTTTGGCCTGGACGAAGGCGTTCTGGCCGGTGGATCCGTCCAGGACCAGGAGCACCTCGTGCGGACCGTCGGGGACGACGCGTCTGATGACGTTGCGGATTTTGGTGAGCTCGTTCATCAGGTCCAGGCGGTTGTGGAGGCGGCCGGCCGTGTCGATGAGGACTACATCGGCCCCCTTCGCGACGGCGCTCTTGACGGTGTCGAAGGCGACGGCGGCGGGATCTGCGCCCATGGGCTGCTTGACGATATCGGCCCCGGTGCGCTGGGCCCAGACAGTGAGCTGGTCCACGGCGGCGGCGCGGAAGGTATCGGCCGCTCCCACCACTACTTTCTTGCCCTGCTTCGCGAGCATGGCGGCGAGCTTGCCGATGGTGGTGGTCTTCCCCACCCCGTTTACGCCGACAACCAGGACGACGTAGGGTTTCTTGCCGAAGTCGAAGGGAACGACGGGCGCGTCCTCTCCCATGAGGTTGGCTATCTCGTCCCGGATGATGGCGGTGAGCTCCTCCATATCCACGTATTTGTCCTTCTCCACGCGGTCCTCGATGTTTTCGATGACCTTGAGGGTGGTGTCAACGCCCATGTCGGAGGAGAGCAGGGCTTCCTCCAGGGCATCCAGGACTTCGTCGTCCACGCGGGACTTGCCGGTAATGGCCCGCCCCAGCTTTTGGAAGAAGTTGAGATTGGTTTTCTTAACGCCGTTTTGAAATATTCCCATAGACTGCAAATATACACAAAAAACCGCCCTTTAGCAAGGACGGTTTTGAGTTCATGCGGGAGAAATTACTTCTTGTTGAAGAATTCCTTCTCCTTGCCTTCCTCGACGAGCTGCTCTACGAAAACGTAGGCGCCGGTCTTGGGGCTCTTTTCCATACGGATGACCTTCACCATGTGCTTGGCACCAGCCTTAGCATCGAAGGTTGCAACTGCTTTCTTTGCCATAGTTC
>JAEEXZ010000015.1 GCA_016288055.1 Bacteroidales bacterium | reverse complement strand
GCCTGATGGCGCCTAGATTCCCACCGCACCCTCTGATCATCGCAAAGACATCCTTGGCTGCCGTTGCCTCCTGGCTAGGGGACCCAGCACGTGGCCGGTCAAAATAATGGCATTTTCTTGTCCCGGTAGATGCTAGAGCACGTGCTCGGGCAAAAATACGGCGAAATCTTTCCCCGCCACGTGCTGGGTGATGCTGTCCAGGACCAAAAACCGCGATTTCGGTCTTCGCCAGAACAAAACAAACAACCATCTGCCCCACACTCAACACACCACACCCAATCTGTATGTACAGTTGGAATGCAGTGTGAGGCCGTTTTTCTTTACATACAGCAGGGAAAGAGATGCCCGATCAGGTCGGGCATGACGCATTTGAGAAACGGGAATGACCCTTGTTGGGGTGGCAGTCATTGGCCCGATGGCGCAGGTCAGGTGGTTTTGTGTCGCAGGTGAAGGTGATTACCGTCGCAGGTCTGCGTTTTTGGGCTGAACGGGGACGCAAATCGGCCTCTGGTGCATTCTAACGTCGCGGGTTAGGCGATTTTTGCGGACCGGCGACGCTACTCCGTCGGACCGGCGACACAATTACATTTGACCGGCGACGTAGAAAAGAAAAACGGACAGTAGCACAAGCAGAAGCCCTGAACACCAAAATCAAGGCATTCAGGGCTCAACTTAACTGCTTACAGTTTGTTCCCACGGAAGAATCCCGGTGAGCCAAAAAAAGCCAGCCCCTTTGGGCCGGCTTTTATGAGTGTATGGGGAGGGAGACGCTAAAGGGCGTCTTCGACGGGGAGGACGTAGGCGCGGAGGCCGAGGTCGGGGTTGGCGGCGTCGGTCTCGCGGAGGGCGGCCATCACCTTGGGGGCGAGGCTGTCTTCCACGACGCTCAGCAGGGCGTGGTTCTGGGTGGGCCAGGCGTGGTTGCCCAGATGGGGCTCACCGTTCACGGAACCGCGGCCGCCGATTTCTTCCCAAGCGGTATAACCGCGCTGTCCCAGTCCTTCCAGCAGCTCTACAATCTCCTGATTGTAGGCCTGATTGTATGCTATAAAAATTGCTTTCATAGATTCTTCACTTCGTTCAGAATGACAAGGGTTCGTTCAGAATGACATTAGCGGCGACGGGCGCGGCGTTTCTCGCGGTGCTCGCAGAGGGCGCAGTAAACGACCGGAATGAGCACCAGGGTAATCAGGGTGGAGACGGACAGACCCCAGGCCACGGTGGTACCCAGGCCATTCCACATCTCGGAACCTTCACCACGGCCCAGCGCCATGGGCAGCATACCCAGGACGGTGGTGAGCGTGGTCATCAGGATCGGGCGCAGACGGGCCTTGGCGGCCGTAACGGATGCCTCACGTACCGAATACCCCCTCTCCTGCAACAGGATGGTGTAGTCGATGAGCACGATACCGTTCTTCACCACGATACCCAGCAGGATGATGATACCCACGGCCGACATCATGCCCACGGCCAGGTTGGCGGCCATGTTGCCCAGCGCCACACCCACAAAGGCGAACGGAATGGAGAACATGATCACGAAGGGGCCGAGGAAACTCTCGAACTGGGAAGCCATCACCATATAAACCAGGATAATGATGAGGAGGGCCAGGAGAATCATGGAGCCGAACATTTCCTGCTGCTCCTCGAAGTCACCTGCGATGAGCCAGGAGAGGCCCTGGGGAAGCGGATTCTTGTCCAGGGTAGCCTGCACGAACTCGACACCCTCGCTGAGCGTCTTGCCGCTGGCCATGATTCCGTTGACGGAGATGTAACGGTCGCGGTTCTTGCGCTGGATGGTCGGGGGAACCTTGGATTCCACGATACGGCCCAGGTCCTTTACCTTGAGGGCGCGGCCCTGGGTGTTGGTGATCACAATGTTCTCCATATCCTCGATACTGGTGCGGAACTCCGGAGCGTAACGCACCCGGATATTGTATTCCTCACCGTCCTCACGGTAGTAGGAAGCCACCGAACCGGACATGGCGGAAGAAACAGCCATGGCGGCGGTAACGGAATTGAGCCCGTTCAGGGCCAGTTTCTCGCGGTCGAAGTCCACCTCGTATTCGGGCGTGTACTGGTCGCGGGAGAGGATGGCCTGGGCAAAGATGCCGCTTTCCATCATACTGGCACGCAACTCACGGGCGGCCTGCTCCGTCTCGCCGAAGTCATAGCCGTAGATTTCCACCTGCACCGATGCGCGGCCGCCGAAGCCCATACCTTCAGACACGTTGAAACGGTTCAGTTCGGGGAAGAGCTTGAGGTCTTCGCGGATAACGTCTGCAATCTCCGAAACGGAGCGATTGCGGTTTTCCATGGAGCCCACGTTGATGTTCATGGAGATGAGGTAGGTTCCGTTCTGCTGCATGGACGCGAAGGCGTTTTCGGAGTCGGCCTGGCCGAAGCTGTAGCTCAGCGTCTCGATCTCCTTGACATCGGCCTGAATCTTTTCGTAGATGCGGGCGGCCACATCGCGCGTGACGTCCTGCGATGTGCCGATGGGCAGTTCGATGGTGGCGCGGATACGACCGGCGTCGGAGTTCGGGAAGAACTCGGTCTTCATGCGGGGAACATAGATGGTCATCACCACGCCGAAGATGACGACGGCGCCCAGGACGATGAGCTTCTTATGGTTCATGCACCAGGCGATCATGCGGGAGTAGCCGGCCGATACGCCGTCAAGGAACCTGTTCACATAGCTGAACACCCATACGTAAAGCTTGTTGGTGGTGGGATCGTTGTTCATCAGGAGGGCGCACAGCATAGGGACCAGCGTGAGGGCCGCCGTGGTGGAGACGATCATGATGATGGACACGATGAAGCCCAGCTGGCGGAACATGATGCCGGCCATGCCGCTCATCATGGTGAGGGGCAGGAACACGCACAGCATGGTGAGCGTGGAGGCGATAACGGAAATACCCACCTCGGCCGTTCCGTGTACGGCGGCTTCGCGGGGCTTCTCTCCCCTCTCCAGGTGCGACGTCACATTTTCCAGGACCACGATGGCGTCGTCCACGACCATGCCGATGGCGATGGACAGGGCGCTCATGGAGATGATGTTCAGCGTATTACCCGTAAAGTACAGGTACATCAGGGACGCCAGCAGGGCGATCGGGATGGACAGCACCACGATGAGGGTTCCCTTCAGACGGCCCAGGAAAAGGAACACCACCAGCATCACCACCAGGAAGGTGATGAGAATGGTCTCCTTGAGGGAGCCGATGGTCATGAGGATATTGCTGGAGTTGTCCACGACCGTGGTTATCTTCACGTCGGCGGGCAGGTTGCGCTCCAGCTTGGCCAGGGTGGTCTTCACTTTCTCGATGACCTGCACGGTATTGTAACCGGACTGCTTCTGGATGATGATCTGCGCGCCGCGTTCACCGTTGGTATAGGATTCCTGGGAGCGTTCCTCGACCGTGTCGATGACACGGGCCACGTCCCGCAGGTAAACGGTGCCGCCGTTGAAGCTGCCCAGCACCACGTCCAGCAGTTCGGAAGGGTCGGTAAACTCCTTCTTGATACGGAGGGTATAGGTTTCCGAGCCGATGTCGATGTTACCGGAAGGGATGTTGCGGTTCTCGGCCGCTATGATGGAGGAGATGGCGCTGATGCTCAGGTTGTAGGCTTCCATCTTGGAAGGATCCACATAGACCTGGATTTCACGCTTGGGGGCGCCCGCCACAGAGACGGTACCCACGCCCGTCACACGGGCAAGGGGCGTAGCCACGCGCTCGTCCAGAATCTTGTCCAGCGCACTCACGCTCTGGTCGGCCGTAGCCGACAGGATCATGATGGGGAGGTCGTCGGCGCTGAACTTGAAGATGAAGGGCGAGGACGCTCCGTCGGGGAGGGCCTGGCTCACCATGTCCAGTTTGTCGCGGACGTCATTGGTGGCTTCGTCGATAGGGGTTCCGTATTCGAATTCCAGGGTGAGGACGGCAATGTTCTCACGGGAATTGGAAGTAAGGTTCTTCAGGTTGGGAACACCGTTCAGGGAGTTCTCCAGCACCTTGGTGAGGTTGGTTTCCACATCCTCGGCCGAAGCGCCGGGATAGGAACTCATCACCATGATGGTGTTGGATTCAATGTCCGGGAAATTGTCCACCGGGAGCTGCACCAGGGAGAAGACGCCCAGGATGGCCAGCGCCAGGAAAACCAGCGCGGTGGTAACCGGATGTTCTACGGAAGATCTGTAAATGCTCATAGCACGTTCACCTTAACGCCGTCCTTCAACAGAGTCTGGCCCTTGACCACGACGGTGGCGCCTTCCTCGATGCCGGAGAGAATCTCATACTCGGCACCGATGTGACGGCCGACGGTAACAGGCACGTAGCTCACGGTATTGTCTTCCTTCAGCACGAAAATGAAGCGGGTGCCGGTACCTTCCTGCTTGACGATGGCACGGTCCGGAACGATGACGCTGTGGCGGTTGCCGAAGTTCACGCTCACGCGTGCGTACATGCCGGGGCGGAGAGCCTTGTCGGCATTGGCTACGGCCACCTCCGCCTTGAAGGTGTGCGTGGCGGCATCAATGGTGGGATACAGGCGTTCCACCTTGCCGGTGAACACGCGGCCGGGGATGGCGTCGGCGGTGAGCTTGACGCTGTCTCCTTTCTTCACCTTGGAGTATTCGCTCTCACTGATGCCGACAAGCAGTTTCACGGGCACCACCTGCTGAACTACGAACAGGGGGGCGCTCATGCCGAACATGTCGCCGGCGTCGAAGTTGCGGGCCGTCACATAACCGGTGATGGGGCTGCACAGGATCGTATTTTCCTTGAGGTTGTCGTAATTGGAGCGGCGGACTTTGTAGGCCAGTTCGGCGGCCTCGAAGTCACTCTGGGAGACGCCGCCCTCGGCATACAGGCTCTTCAGGCGTTCGAACTCCTGCTCGTCGTTCTGGATCTGGAGCTCCAGCTGGTCCAGCTGCAGGCGGTCCATCTCGGCGAGGACCTGGCCTTTCTGCACATAGTCGCCCACCTCCACATTGATCTTGCGGATGCGGCCGCCCTGCTGGGGCATGATATTGTTGACGGCCCAGGCCTGGACGGTGGAAGCGTAGGCGCTTTCCTGGGGAACGTCGCGGGCGATGGCCTTGCTGACCTCCACGTTGGGGATCGTTTCTGCAGCGCCGGCGGCGGCGCCGGTGCTCTGGCTGTTGCTGCCGCAGGAAACGGCAAACAGGGCCAGGGCGGTAATCGTTATCAATTCGGTCGTTTTCATATTTCTTGTATTATTCTTCAGTGAAATCGTAACCCAGCGTCTGCTCCAGGCTTGCCTTTGCCACTACAAAGCTATATATGGCCTGGACAGCCTGCAGGCGGGTCTGCGTGAGGGTGAGTTCTGTGTTGTTGAGGTCCGTGAGCGTACTCTTGCCCACCTCGAAGCTCTTGGAAGCGATGTCGTAGGCTTTCTCCGCGCTGCGGACAGCCGACGAGGCGGCGTCGTAGGTCTTCATGGCCGTATCCATGTTGGACAGGCTCTGACGGATGCCGATACGGAGCTGACGCTCCACGTTCTCCCGCTGAAGGGCCAGCTGACTGGCCTGAACCCGGGTCTGTTTCACGGCATGGTAACGCTGACCGCCGGAGAAGATGGGGATGCTCAGGGAGAAGACCAGGGTGCTGGAAGGCAGCCATTTCCACTGGCTCAGGTTGAACTTGTCGCTCTGGGTGTAGTAGTTATAGCTCACCTGCATGGCCAGCGAAGGAAGGCTGGCATACTTCTGCATGCGGATCTGCTTGGCCAGCATCTCGGCCTGGGTGGCAAGCTGGCGGAGCTGGCTGTTGCGGTCCAGGGAAGCCTCGGCGCCTTCGTGGATGTCGTAGAACATATGCGTGGCATAGTCCTCAAGCTTTCCCTGCACGTCGATGGCACGGTCCAGGTCCACGCCCATGACGGCCTTCAACTGCCACAGGCCCAGGTAGATGGCGTTCTCTGCATTGTACAGGTTGGGGATGGCCGCGGCGACGGCGCTACGGGCACGGGCAAGATCCATCTCAGACGCCTTCTTTACGTTATACCGGCTCTCCGTGAGCTTGCAGTTCTGGACAGCGTTCTCGTACACGGCATTGTACACATCGTAGGAAGCCTTGGCCATCAGGACGGCGAAATAGGCCTGCTTGACGGAAGCCACCGTTCCCAGACGCGACTCGCGGGCTTGCTCCACGGCCAGTTCCACCTGGTCGCCGGTAAGGCGCAGGCTTTCCCAGAGCTGGAAGTTCACCAGCGGCATGCTGGCGCTCAGGCCCAGCTGGACCTGATTGCGGCGTCCCATCTCGATGGGGTCGCTGGAAGAGGAAGGAGTAGAGCTGGGATCCGGCTGGGGAGCCACATAGGGGACAAAAGGAGTTCCCGTTACGGTGTACAACTGCTGAATGTAGTACATGATGGGCTCGAAGGCACTGGCAAACATGGAGGCCATGCCGCCGCCGGAAGAACCGGAGTCCTCGTCATCCGAGCCGAAGAACACTTTCTGCTTCTGGATGGCATAACTGTACATGCCGGATGCACTGATTTGGGGGAACAAGGCGCTGTAGGAACCCTTCTGCGCATACTTCGTGCGCTGGATTTCCATATCGGCCACCTTCACGGATGTATTTTCTGAAAGGGCAATCTTGAGAGCGTCATCCAGGCTGATCACCAGCGTGGAGTCTGTCTGAGGGCGCTCCATCCCTTGAAACTGCGCCCAGGCAGCTGACGGAAGCAGCAACGTGAGCGCAATAAACACGTTTCTAATGTTCATATAAACCAACTAATATAAGACGCGCTTATCATACAAGAATCGCGCCATTAGTCGATTTATTGCTTCATGGCCGGTTGCTTCCTGACAAAAGCGTACACAAGGAAACCGATGCCGATGAGAATGAACGGGATACTGAGGATCTGCCCCATGTTCAGAAGCATGTCGGCCTCGAAGTCAACTTGATCATTTTTGACAAATTCGATAAGGAAGCGGGCGCCGAAGCACACCACCAGGAAGAGGCCCACGAAAGTGCCGCGGTAAATCTTCTCCAGACGATACCGGTACATCCACATGAGCAGGAAGCCCAGAAGGAGGTAAGTGCCGGCCTCGTAAAGCTGGGTGGGATGGGCCGGAACGGTTTCCCCGTTGCGCAGGAAGACAAAACCCCAGGGAAGGTCGGTGGGGCCGCCGTAGATCTCGGAATTGAAGAGGTTGCCCAGGCGGATGAAGCAGGCGGCGAAAGACACCGGGATCACCAGGTGGTCCAGGACCCAGACAAAGTCAAAGTGGTTCTTGGGGCCATACTTTTTAGCGTACCACCAAATGCCGATAAGGAGGGCGATGGTGCCGCCATGGCTGGCCAGGCCGCCTTTCCAGGGCATGAAAATCTCCAGAAATCCCTGCCAGCTGCCAAAGTAATAGTCCGGCTGATAGAAGATGACATGTCCCAGACGGGCGCCTACGATGGTGCAGATCAGGAGCATGTACAGCATGGGATCCAGCAGATTCTCGCTGATTTTCTCCCGGCGGAAGAAACTGCGCATGATAAACCATCCCAGGATGAAGCCGCTCACAAACAGAAGCGAATACCATCTGAGTTCAAACCCGCCGATGTGGAGGATGGCGGGATCCACATTCCAATTGACTGCCAGAATATCCATAAAAATAGCCGGGCCTTTACGAAAGCCCGGCTACAAATATAGCAATAAAAATTTAGTCCTGGATAGCGGCGATGCCAGGGAGGATCTTTCCTTCGATGGCTTCGAGCATGGCGCCACCGCCGGTGGAGACGTAGCTCACTTTGTCGGCGTAACCCATCTGGGTCACAGCGGCCACGGAGTCACCGCCGCCCACGAGGGTGTAGGCGCCGTTCTTGGTGGCCTCGGCCAGGTCTTCGGCGATCTGGAGGGTACCCTTGGCGAAGTTGGGCAGCTCAAATACACCCACGGGACCGTTCCAGAGGATGGTCTTGGAGGAGAGGATGATCTTCTTCCAGTTCTCCAGGGATGCGGGAGCGGCGTCCATGCCTTCCCATTCGGGGTCGATGTTGTTGGTAGGGAAGATGCGCTGGGGCGTATCGTTGTCGAACTTCTGGCCGGCGACGGTCTCGATGGACAGGGACACGTTCACACCCTTCTCCTTGGCGGTCTTCAAGATCTCGAGTGCATCGGGGATGAGCTCATCCTCGTGCAGGGAGAGGCCGATCTGGCCACCCTGGGCCTTGATGAAGGTATAACCCATACCACCGCCGATGATGAGGTTGTCCACCTTGCCGACGAGGTTCTTCAGGACGGCCAGCTTGGAGCTCACCTTGGAGCCGCCGATGATGGCGGTAAGGGGACGCTGGGCGTTCTTGAGGACGTTATCGATAGCTTTGATCTCGCCTTCCATGAGGTAGCCGAACATCTTGTCGTTGGGGAAATACTCGGCGATGAGGGCGGTGGAACCGTGTGCACGGTGAGCCGTACCGAAGGCGTCGTTGATGTAGCAGTCGGCGTAGCTGGCGAGGGTCTTGACGAACTCCTTCTGGGAGGCCTTCACGGCAGCCTTGGCAGCCTTCTTTTCCTCTTCGGAGGCATCCTCGGCCAGGCCGCGGGGTTTGCCTTCTTCCTCGGCGTAGTAACGCAGGTTCTCCAGGAGGAGGACCTCGCCGGGCTTCAGGGCATCGGCCTGGGCCTTTGCCTTCTGGCAGTCATCGGCGAACTGGACGGGAACGCCCAGGCACTCGCTCACGCGGGCGACGATGTGCTTGAGGCTGAACTTGGGATCCACTTTCTTGGGACGTCCCAGGTGGGACATGATGATAAGGGAACCGCCCTCGGCGAGCACCTTCTTAAGGGTGGGCATGGCACGGCGGATGCGGGTGTCATCGGTGATTTCGAAGTTCTCGTTCAGCGGAACGTTGAAGTCTACGCGTACGATGGCTTTCTTGCCTTTGAAGTCGTACTTGTCAATGAATTGTTGCATAACGTATATTAGATGTAATAACTTTCGAGCCTGCAAAGTTAACAATTATTTCCGTATCTTTGCAGAAAATCACTTGGTATGGCAGTTGAATTCCCCGCAAGCTATTGGAAAGACTATGAGCTTCTGGACAGCGGCAACGGCGAAAAGCTGGAGCGCTTCGGCAAGTATGTGCTCCGCAGGCCGGAGCCCAAGGCCCTGTGGACCCCGTCCATGAGCGAGGCCGAGTGGAAGCGCCTCTCCCACGTCACCTTCCAGCCCGGAGCCGGTTTCGGCAAGGCCGGCAAGGAGGACAGCGGCACCTGGAACAAATCCAAAAAGATGGATGACCAGTGGAGCATCGTCTATAACGGTGCGCAGGATGCCGATACCCACGCCGCCAGCGACCTTCACATCGCCCTCCGGCTGGGCCTGACTTCCTTCAAGCACGTGGGCGTATTTCCCGAACAGGCGCCCAACTGGGAATTCATCTACAAGGAGACCTCCCGCCTCGCCCGCATCCACAAAGCCAACGGCCTTCCCGCCCCGAAGGTGCTGAACCTGTTCGCCTATACGGGCGCCGCCTCCCTCGCCGCCAAGTGCGCCGGGGCCGATGTCACCCATCTGGACTCTGTCCGCCAGGTTGTCACCTGGGCCCGCGAGAACATGGAGAAAAGCGGCCTGGACGGCGTTCGCTGGGTAGTGGAAGATGCCCTCAAGTTCGCTAAGCGCGAAGCCAAACGTGGCAACAAATACGACGGCATCATCCTGGACCCGCCCGCTTACGGCCACGGACCGGACGGCGAGAAGTGGAAACTGGACGAGCTTCTGTTCGGCCTGCTGCAGAATGTGTCGGCCATCCTGTGTGAACGCGACGCGTTCATGGTCCTCAACCTTTATTCCAACGGCTACAGCGCGGCCCTCGGTGAAACGGTCGTCCGCGAAGCATTCAAAAACCAGTTCCGCGAAATGACTTCCGGGGAACTGGCCTTCAATGACTCCTATGGCAAAATCCTGCCACTGAGTATTTTCGTCCGCTTGAAGCGCTAATTTTTTTCCAGAGCCTTGGCAATCTGTGCGGCGATGGACCGCCAGTGCGCAACGGTGGCCGGGTCGGAGGATCTGGCCTTGGATGCTTTTTTCTGGATGGCGAAGAGTTCGCCCCTGAGGAGGTCGGCGCTGGGGGAAGTCTTGGCGCGGGCGCTGTTGACTACATCCAGGGCAACAGTCACAAAGCGAGTCTGCAGGGAGCGACGGTAGCTGTCCACTTTCTTACCCCTGTCCAGTTCGGTGAAGATCATGCCATGGAGATCCTTCAGGTACTCCTGAGGCGTGTAGTTGGAGGCATCGGCCCGAGCAAACTGGTCCATGCGGTCCAGACGGTCGAGGCTCAGCAGGAGGCTGGCGCTGACGACATTGTTCACCACCGGGTAGAGTTGCTTGTCGGGCGTGTCGGTAAGGTTGAAGATGTAGGGCTGCTCCACCAGCCAGGCGGGACGGGTGAATACGCGCTCGTTCAGAAAGGCGAGACACTTCTTCTGGTGCTCACGGGGCACGGGGACATACTTGGGACCCGCCTGCTCCACGCTCTTTATGGTGATATAGCGACCGCCGATATTCTGCGCCACATGGCCCATGTATCGGCCATACTGGGAGACCACGGCACTGTACATGCGGTCCAGGTTCGTGTACATATTGGCTTCCTCGGCGTTCCACTCAGGAAGCTGGCCGATGATGCGCTGAAGGTTCAGGATTCCGTATTCGCTGGCGGCCACTGCATCGTCCCCTAGGTCCTCGCTCTGGGCGCGGGGATCCTGGTCGTTGCCTTCTCCTCCAAACCACAGACGGGGTTCCGCCCCCAGACGGGCGATGATTTCCTTGTTCCACCACAGGTGGTCCTCCCTGGGATCATCAATATACGTGGGCTTGTAGCCGTACTCGATGGCCCATTTGTCGTAGAGGTTGATGCGGGGATAGATTCCCTCCTTGGAGATGCCGTCCTCCGGCTGTGCCACGTAATTGAAACGGGCATAGTCCATGATGCTAACGGTGTGGCCGTTGGCCTCCACCCAGGCTTTGTCGCGGAGTTTCTCCACGGGCGTGAAGCTGGATGAGCCCTTGTTGTGGCGAAGGCCCAGCGTATGGCCCACTTCGTGGGAAGACACGAAGCGGATGAGGTCTCCCATGAGTTCCTCGCTGAACTTGAAGGAACGGGCGCGGGGGTCGATGGCACCCGCCTGTACCTGATACCAGTCGTGGACCAGGGTCATCACATTGTGATACCAGCCGATGTGGCTCTCGATAATCTCGCCGCTGCGGGGGTCGTGCACATTGGGGCCGTAAGCGTTGGCGACAGGAGAGGCCAGGTAGCGGATGACGGAGAAGCGGGCGTCTTCCAGGCTCATGCCCAGTTCATCGGCGTTCTCCGGCCATTCCTCGGCCCGGATGGCATTCTTCCAGCCGGCCTGCTCAAAGGCGGCCTGCCAGTCGTTGACGCCGGCAATGAGGTAAGGGCGCCACTGCTTGGGCGTAGCGGGATCGATATAATAGACAATGGGCTTGACGGGCTCTACGAGCTCTCCCCTCTTCTGCTTCTCCACGTCCTCGGGACGGGCTTCCAGGCGCCAGCGGGTGATGAAGCGGAGGCTTTCCACCGCCTGTTGTTCGTCGGAAAAGAAACGGTATCCGCTGGCGAAGTAGCCCACGCGGGCGTCGAACCAGCGCTGCTGCATGGGGACCTCGGGAAGAAGGATCATGGAGGTGTTGAGCACCACCGTCACCACGCCGGTTTCGGCTCCGGCGGGAAGGGACCCGGAACGGGCCGCCGGGCCGGATGCGGGGCCACCGGACGGCTGGTTATACGCATAAGTCTTTGTGACCGTCACTTCCGTATTGATGGGATAGGTGCGGATGCTGTTGATGAAGCTGGCATCGGCCTTGATACCGCCCAGGTTGTACTGCTTCTTGGTCCTGGCGTCAAAGGAAAAGACCTGCGTATCCCCCTCGAAAAGACTGTTGACCTTGACGCGGGTAACTCCATCGGCCGCGTTCTTTTCCGGTTTGAAGGAAGCGACGATGGGATTTTCGGAACTCACTTTGACGGCCTTGTCAATGGCACTGCCCGCAGCACCGGCAATGCTGAGCACGTCGGAGCGCAGCAGCAGGTTGCCGTTCACCGCCTTTTCCCAATACAGCATGGACTCGTTCACCTGTTCTCCGCCATACTCCCGTGCACCCGGAGTATTGCTTACGAAGCGGGTAATGGCCAGGAAGCGGCGGCCCAGCAGGGTATCGGGGATATCCAGATACCATTCTTTCTTCTCGGGCGCCTCTTTCTTTTCGGGTTTGGCAGGCTGGGCCCACACATTCAGGCTCATGACCATGCAGGCGATAAGGAAAAGGGACTTTCTCATATGTCGGTCTTATTGGATATCGATGCTGTCCGCCTCACTGCGCTCAAGCCCGTAATGGGACCCCGTAGCAGCGTGCAGGAGGGCTTCCAGGGAATCGATCATGGATTCTCCCAGGTCCTTGTCTCCGTACTGCTTGCATACATCGGCCATATACAGGAGGACGCGGCTGGCGGTCTCGAACTCTGCCTGACCGAGGGAACCCCACTCCAGGAAGAAGCGGGCCGTCTTGATCAGGGCCTCACCCATACGGGCGGAGAGTTCGCGGGCTTTCGCGGTTTCTCCCAGGTAATAGTAGTTCTCGACCATCTGGGCCACCATGTAGTCGTTGCCGGAGAAACCCAGCGGAATGGTTTCCAGCGGGAAGTTCTGCTCCGGGAACACTTCCTGACACATATCCAGCATCTCCACGGCCTTCTCCGCTTCGCCGGCGTCGATAAGGGCATTCGCCACCGTCACGAACATCTGGCGCTGGGACAGCACGCCCAGGAAAGTGTACATGTTCTGGTAGTCCACGAAGTAGTCTGTACGCTTGAGGGCGTCGAACCGATAGTCGTTCTTCATGCGGTCGTACAGGGCCAGGGCATCCACTTTACCGGCGTCGGTCGAAGCGGGCTTGTTGCGGATGGGCGTGAAGCGGTAGGAGAAGCCGTCGTACATCAGGTAGTCCTTGATGCCCACGTTCAGGTCACCGCCCATGTTGAGCACGCTCAGCGGACGGTCCCACTGATAGTTGGACAGAAGATCCAGCATGAACAGCTCCGGTTTGGAGACATAGTTCTTTTCCTTGGGCATGGAGAGCATGATGGAGTCCGGAATCTGGGAAGCGTACTTCTCGGGAACAATGCCGTACTTGATGCAGTTCTCCTTGTTCACCGGAATCACGAAGTTGCGGGCGCAGATGAAATCCAGCTTCTGGCCGTTCTCCAGCGTCACTTTCATCTTCGGATCCTTGAACACGTTCATCACGTCCGACAGCAGCATGGGAGAGCCGTCGTCGTAGGCAATATATACGAACTCGTTGGTGCCGTAGAGGTACTGGGAGGCAGGCACGGTGAGCGGGAGCGGTTTGCTCTCGTTGCAGGCCCACTTCATCTGGTCGATGTACCAGTCCGTTCCCAGCAGGGAGGTATTCACCACGCGCACGTCCGTGCGGATGCCGCCGATTTCCTGCGCATACCACAGCGGGAAGGTGTCATTGTCCCCGTGCGTCACAAGGAGGCCGTTCTGCCCCACGGAATTCAGGTAATTGTGAGCCATTTCCGGGGCGGTATAACGGTGGGAGCGGTCATGGTCGTCCCAGTTTTGGGCAGCCATCAGGGCCGGGACGCCCAGGCACAGCACGGAAACACCCGTCGCCAGTGCCTTCGCGGGGACCTTCTTCAGGAAGGCCGCCTCGCTGAGCCAGGAGTAAAGCGCCGCCACACCCAGGCCGATCCAGATAGCGAACATATAGAACGAACCCGCGTAGGCGTAATCCCGTTCACGCACCTGGTAGGGCGGCTGGTTCAGGTACAGCACGATGGCGATACCCGTCATGAAGAACATGAGGAATACCAGCCAGCTGCCGCGTTTGTCTTTGTCAAACTGGAAGAACAGGCCCAGCAGGCCCAGCAGCAGCGGCAGGAAGAAGTAATGGTTCTTGCCCTTGTTGCCGGAAAGGGGCTCCGGGGCGTCCGACTGGTCTCCCAGGCGCACGGCGTCCAGGAAGGCGATTCCGCTTTCCCAGTTGCCGTAGAACACGTTGCCGGGAAGCGGGGAATGAATATCGTTCTGGCGGCCGACGAAATTCCACATGAAATAACGCCAGTACATCCAGTTCAGCTGATAGTCAAAGAAATATGCCATGTTGGCACCGAAGCTGGGCTTGCGGTGCTTGGCGCCCTTCACGCGGGTTCCCTTGCCCTGGGTATAGGACTCGTAGAAGTCCACGTAACGCGGATCTGCCGAAGACCACATGCGCGGGAAGAGCATCTTTCCCTCCGGCCGATATGCCGCGTCGGCGGGAGCCTCGGCCTTTACGTACTTTCCGTCCAGCGGAGCCCAGTACTTGTCCTGCTTAAGGTCGTAGGGGGCGTCGAAATACTGGCCGTACAGCAGCGGCGTGGAGCCGTACTGCTCACGGCTGAGGTAACGCACCAGCGTGTAGGGGTTGTCGGGCTGATACTCGTTGGTGGGCGTCTTCACGCTGGAACGGATGATGACGATGGAGAACAGCGAAAAGCCGATCACCAGCGTAGTAACGCACAGGGTAACGGTATTCCAGAAGACCTTCCCCTTCTTCAGCGTAGCGAACAGCGCCCAGAAGCACAGGGCCAGCAGCCCCACCAGGAAGAACACGGCGCCGCTGTTGTACGGCAGGCCGAATCCGTTCACGAAGATGCGGTCAAAGAAGGCCGCCAGTTTGGGAAGGTACGGGATGAACAGGTAAACCAGCAGGAACTCGATCACCACGCCGATGGCAAAAATGCCGGCCAGTTTCTTGAAGGACAGCTTCTTGTCCTCGTTCATGCGGTAATAGTACATGAACACGAAGGCCGGGATGGTGAGCAGGTTCAGCAGATGGACGCCGATGGAAAGACCCATAAGGAAGGTGATGAGCACAATCCAGCGATTGGCGTGCGGCTCATCGGCCGTCTCGTACCAGCGGCACATGGCCCAGAAGACCAGCGCCGTGAACAGGGACGACATCGCATACACTTCTCCCTCCACCGCACTGAACCAGAAGGTATCGGAGAAGCAGTACGCCAGCGCACCCACGGCACCCGCGCCCAGGACGGCGATCGGATTCTTCACCACGCGACGGGCGAAGAAAACGATGGTCAGGTACAGGAAGAAGATGGTGAGCGCGCTCAGGAGCGCGTTCATCGCATTCACCGCCACGGCCGCATGCTCCGCGCTTACCGGGATGGTAAAGAAGCGGGCGATGAGCTGGAACACAGGGTTTCCCGGAGGATGGCCCACTTCCAGCTTATAGGACGATGCAATGAATTCTCCGCAGTCCCAGAACGACGCGGTAGGCTCTATCGTGGACAGATAGGTGGCCGACGAAATGACCAGCACGGCCAGGGCCACAATCCAGTTCCACCTGTCAAAGGTCTTTTTATCCATAGTTTACAAAGATAAGCAATTTCCGGGAATTGCTTACTTCGCCGCCAGGACGGCATCACACACCTGGCCCACCGTGACGGGAGCCGGAGCGCCGTCCGGGAAATGCATCCCGAACTTCTCCTCGGCCGCCAGGGAGAGCAGCAGCATGGTGAGCGAGTCAATCCCCAGTTCGCGGACCAGTTCGGTCTCCATGCCAACGTTGCTCAGGTCTGTATTGGGGCGGATGACGGCAATGATTTCCTTAAGGCCGTTGAATACTTCTTCGTTTGTCATACACGTGCTACTTTCATACTTCCGGTGCGCTTGAAATCTTCCGTGCGCACGGTTACTTTTCTAATCTGATGGGTGCTGGGAAGGGTTGCATTGATCTTCCTTACCAGCTCGTTCATATAAGCCTCAACCTCCTCCCAGGGCTTGCCGTCGAAGGCCGGCATCAGGGGCAGGATTTCCACGGCAATTACGGGGCTGCCGTTGAGCTCGTCCTCCTTCACCATGGCGTCGCGCACGCAAGGATCGGCATAGAAGGGCTCTTCCAGGGATTCGGGGCTCACGTTCTCTCCGTTGGAGAGGATGATGAGGTTCTTGATGCGGCCGGTGATGTAGAGGAAACCTTCCTCGTCAAAGTGCACCAGGTCTCCGGTGCGCAGCCAGCCGTCGGGGGTGAGAGCCTCGGCCGTCTTCTCGGGATCCTTGTAGTAGCCGGAGAAGACATTGTCTCCTTTCACCCACAGCTCGCCGTCCACCACCTTCGTCTCCTGACCGGGATAGATGCGGCCGATGGAAGTAGGCTTCTCAACGGCGTTGGCGTTGGCGCTGGTAAGGTTGGCCGTCTCCGTGAGGCCGTAGCCGAAGCAGAACTCGACACCCAGCTTGGTGAAGATGTCCACCAGGCGGGGCGGGACATTGGCGGCGCCGGAGATGATCATGCGGAGCTCGCCTCCCAGGAACTGGGGGCCGTACATCTTGACAAGCCCGCTGAGGATGTCGCAGATGCCCGGAACAATCACCAGGATGGTGGGCTTGAGGGCGGGAAGCTTGCCGATGGTGGCCTTCATATCCTCGCAGGTGTAAATGAGGTTACCGGTATAGAAGCAGCCCATGGTGCCGGCGATGAGGCCGAACACATGGCTCAGGGGCAGCAGGGCGATATAGCGGTGCACGCCGATGACCTTTCCGGGCTTGAAGATGGCGTTGTAGTTGCCCCGCATCAGGGCGCGGTGGCTCAGGACGGCGCCCTTGGGCTGGCCTGTGGTGCCGCCGGTGAAGAAGATGGCGGCGGTGCTGTCCGGGTCGATATCGGCCACGGGAGCCTCCGTATCGGCAATACTGGCGGCGGGAAGGACCTTCACGCCCTGCAGCTTGGCGGTGAGAGGCATGAACTCTTCGCGCACGAAGAGGGCCGATATGTCAAACTTCATGCAGGAGCCCACGACGGCCATCTCGGGAAGGGCCGAGGGGAAATTCATGGCCACGTAACCCGCGCTGGTAATGGCCAGGAACAGCTCGATGGCATCCTGGCTGTTGCGGTCGAAGATGGCGATATGCGCACCCTTGGGAAGGCCCAGGCCCTCGATGAAGGCGCGGCGGCGGGCTACACGCTGGCCCAGCTCTTTATAAGTGAGGGTATTCACCGTGTCGGACAAGGCCGGCATGGTGGCGTACTCCTTTGTAAACCACTCTACAAATGCGCCCATCGTAGGAAGGTAAGGAATCCTTTCGAATTCCTCCTTGGGGAGCATGTTGAAAAAATACTCTTGATTCGTCATTATTACAGGGGTTTAGATTTCTTTTGCATAGGAACGCCGACGCTGGTAAGGCTGCGGATTATAGTCTCCGAAGAGCGTCTGTACCTTATGGTTGTCTTCCAGCTGGGGATTCAGCAGCATGCGCTTGATTCCCAGACGGATAAAGTTCTCGTGCAGGTATTTGAACATCAGCAGGGCCGCCCCCTTGGCCTGATACTCGGGAAGGACGCCGATGAGAAGGCCCTCCGCCATGTGGTTCTTCCGGGGGTTGAGCCAGGGCAGGATGTGCAGCCAGCCGAAGGGGAAGATACGTCCCTTGGCCTTGCGTACGCCGGCGCTGATATGGGGCATGGTCACGGTGAACGCGACCAGCTTGTCCTCCTCGTTCACCACCAGGGCCACCATGTCCTTGTGCAGCACGGGGACGTACTGCTTCACGTAGCCGTCAATCTGCTCTTCGGAAAGCTGGCTGTACTCGTACAGGCCGGCGAAGGCGTCGTTCAGAACATGGAACATCTCCCGGCCGCGGCGGGACATCTTCCGCAGGCTGTCGGCCCTGTAGATGCGAAGGCCATAGCGTTTCTCCACCAGGGAGGCATACTGGAACATGGCCGGAAGGGGGCCGGAAAAATCAATGAAACGCTGGGTCCAGTCGGCGTCCTTGGTGAAGCCCAGGCGCTCCAGATACTCGCCGTAGTAGGGATAGTTGTAGATAACCGTAAACGGGCTTTCGTTTTCGAAGCCCTCCACCAGCAGGCCTTCGCGGTCCATGTCGGTGAAGCCCAGGGGGCCTTTGATCCTGGTGCAGCCGCGGGCCTTGCCCCAACCGGCCACCTGGTCCACAAGGGCTTTGGCCACGTCGAAGTCTTCGATGAAGTCTATCCAGCCGAAGCGCACCACCTCTTCTCCCCACTTTTTGTTGGCGTTGTGGTTGATGATGGCGGCCACCCTGCCTACGACCTTTTCTCCGCGCAGGGCAAGGTAGAGTTCCCTTTCGCAGAACGCGAGGGAAGGGTTATCGGGGCCCAGGGACTTGTATTCGTCATCCTCGAAGGCGGGCACCCACTTGTCACAATCTTTATAAAGGTCCAGCGGAAACTGGATAAACTGCCGCAGCATGCGCTTCCCTTTTACGGGAACAATGGTCAGGTCTAGCATTACGTTTTGTTTAGTACCATACAAAGGTACTATTTTTCTCCGACATACATGCGGCAGAGGCCGAGGGTAAAGCTTTTGCAGCGGACATGGGTGAAGCCGGCGGCTGCCATCATGGCGCAGAACACCTGCGGGGGCGGAAAGGCGTGCACGGAGGCGGGGAGATACTGGTAAGCCGCCTTGTTGCCGGAAACAAGTCCCCCGATCCAAGGCAGGACATGCATGAAATACAGGTCATAGAACCACCGGACCGTCTTGTTCCGGGGAACGGACAGTTCCAGGATGACAGCCTTTCCACGCGGCTTCAATACACGGTAGAATTCGCTGAGTCCCCTGTCCTTGTGCTCGAAGTTCCGGATACCGAAGGCGCAGGTTACCCGGTGGAAGGATCCTTCTTCGTAGGGAAGGTTTTCGCCGTCGGCCACCTGCAGGCGAATACGGTCGTGTACTCCCTCATGCGCGGCTTTTTCCATTACGAGGGCCATCATGCCCTCGGAGATATCGGCCCCGATTACCCGCGAGCCGGGGTTCGCGGCGGCGGCGATGGAGATGGTGCTGTCGCCGGTGCCGCAGGCTACATCCAGGATTTGCTGGGGCGTGCCGTCCACAATCTCCCGGAGCGCATACTTGCGCCAGAGCCTGTCCACGTTCAGGGACATCACGTGGTTCAACTTGTCGTAAGACGGAGCAATCCCGTCGAACATTTCCTGAATTTTCTCTTTTTTAGGCATGTGCTTGATTCGAAGTGACTTAAAGCGACCATCAGGTCGCCGGCCGGGCCCGGGATTTTTCGCAGAAAAATCGTAGAGGGTGAAAAGGCCGCAGGGGGATAATAGGGGGGCGGAGCCCCCCTCTAAGGTACCGGATCATAGCCGCTTCCACCCCAGGGGTGACAGCGGAGAATACGTCTTACACTC
Source organism: Bacteroidales bacterium (assembly GCA_016288055.1). Lineage (GTDB taxonomy): Bacteria > Bacteroidota > Bacteroidia > Bacteroidales > UBA932 > Cryptobacteroides. Next base: position 19,942 of record JAEEXZ010000015.1, on the reverse strand, counting down.
AGATACAGTCCCTTGAAGGGGCCGTATTTGCGGAACGCCTCCAGGGCATACTGGGAGCATGTGGGGGTAAACCGGCAGGACGGCGGCTTCAGCGGGCTGATGCACAGCTGATAGAACTTGATCAGCAGAACGGCCGGGGCGATGAGCACCTTCTTAACTGCAGGATGCATGGGCAATGGCATTAAGGACGGCGGTCATGTCTGCATAGATAGCCTCGTAGGGGAGAACCTCCTTCAAGGTATAGATGAACAGGACGTCCACACCGGGACCCAGCAGGGATTTCTGCCGGCGGTAGCTTTCGCGGATGCGGCGTTTGAGAAGGTTGCGCCTGACGGCGCGCTTGAAGTTGCGTTTGGGGACGGATACGACGATGCGGGAAGGCTCTTCGGAGCCCTCGTGCACCAGATATTTGCAGCGGAGACAGCCTGCCGTTACGCCCTTGCCATGTTCGAATACTTCTGCGACGGCAGTTGCACCGCAGAGGCGTTCGCTTTTGGAGAGGGTTTCATCGGCCATGCAGTTACAGGCTTTCCAGATACAGCTCGATAGCGCGTGCCACGGACGGAGCCTCGGGAGAGGGGGCCTTGACATCAATGCGCAGACCGGCTTCCTCCATGGCCTTCACGATGGAACGGCCGTAGGAAACCATCTTGATATCCCCCTGCTCGAAGCCAGGGAAGTTCTCCTGAAGGGACTTCACGTCAGCGGGATTATAGAAGACAATCATGTCATAGTCCTTGGGCTGGAGCTCGGAGAGGTCGTTGCTCACGGGCTTGACGAATACACCGGTGGAGTACTCGAGTTTGCGCTCCTCGAAAAGCTTGGCCAGGGCATCCACGGAGGAACCCTCGGTCATGGTAATGAGGAACTTCTCCCCTTTGTGCTTGGGGCCGATGAGGTCCACCACGCTTTCGGGGGTGCCGTTGCCGAAGAAAATCTTGCGCTTGCGGTAAACGATGTGCTTCTGCAGATACATGGCCACGACCTCCGTGGTGCAGAAGTACTTCATGGTTTCGGGAATCTTGACGCGAAGTTCCTCCGCCAGGGAGAAAAAGGCGTCGATGACGTGACGGGAGGAGAAAACGATGGCCGTGTACTCCAGGAAATTGATGCGCTGTGCACGGAACTCGCGGGAAGTCAGGGGTTCAATCCGGAAAAAAGGAGTGAACTGAAACTGGGCACCGAACTTCTCCGTAACAGTCTGATATTGTGTAAGAACGCGCGGAGCGCTCTGGGAAACCAAGATCTTTTGGATGCTCATTTTTACAAACTTCTTCTCTCTACAGTACGATTGCCGAAACAACAAGCGCCCCAACAGGCAGTATTTCGAGCGCGCAAAGATACAAAAAAGTTCGGAAAGGATTGCAAGATAATGCTAAAATTTGCGCACGGCGGGCGAAAAACACCGCATAGATAAAGCCCGATTCAAGAATAAGCACCTTCTTGACCGTCAAGTCATTACACCCGAATAGTGCTAACACGCCGACGGTGACGAGCGCAATTAAAACAAGCAGGATGAAATAGGTGTATCCGGTGCGTCGGGCAAGGCGGTAAAAGTCCACCTTCCGGCGCGGCTTGAACAGCGCATACATCGCAAGGCGGAGCAGAAAGAACAGCGTAAACACGCCAATGACACACAGCAGATGCCACCCGTCGGACATCTCGTGCAGGAAGGCCGCATCCCACAGCTGGTAGCGATAGACCATGAGCGAAGCCGGCAGCAGGCACACGGTGGCCAGCAGGCGACGGTCGTTGCTGTAACGGACGCTGTTTTCCAGGGAGACGCTGCCCCGCGCACGGAAGAGGCTGTCGAACAGCAGGGGGGCCAGGCTCAGGAAGCGCGGGAGGAAGAGGATGGAAGCCAGCACGAAGAGCACCGCCAGGACGGTAAACAGAAAAGGATAGCTCTCCGCAAGGATGGGAGCATGGTCCGACGGTGTATTTTCAAGCAGTAAACGCCCGCTTGTGAAAGGCCCTTCCAACAACATTAATTTCCTCTTTTGGCGTTGTAGCCGAGTTGCTGCAAAATAGATACCACTTTATCCCTGAAATCCCCCTGAATGGTGATTTCCCCGTCTTTCGCGCTTCCGCCCACGCCCAGTTTGGTTTTAAGGACGCGGGAGAGTTCCTTCAGGTCATCGGCCCCACCCACGAATCCGGTGACGAGCGTCACCTGCTTGCCGCCGCGGTTGCGCCGGTCGATGCCCACGATAAGGCGCTGTTTCCCGGGAGGAAGCGTCTCTGCCTCGAGGGAAGATTCGGTTTTGTATTCAAAGTCGGGGTTGGTGGAGTAAACCACGCCAAGTCTTGCTTTCCAGTCGTTTTCCATAAGGGATCAATGATTACGGGATGACGCCTCCACCAGCGAGCGCAGGTGGGCGTTCAGTTTGTCATCGGCCACCAGGCTCTCCAGCGTGCAGTGCATGCGGTACCGCCAGTAGTGGCGCACGATTGCGGGGATGTTGATGCGCTCGTCGGCCGGGTTGCCCGCATAGCGCACGTCGCCATCGACGGCGAGCCAGTCCTGCAGGGGCAGGATGGAGAGCATGGCGGGCGAACGCATGTGCTGGGCGATGACCAGGTCTGCCAGGGAAGGCTCACAGAAATAGGGGGCGTCCCCTTCGCAGCCCAGCACTTCGTTGTAATAGCGCTGGGTAAGGGCGCGGTCCTCCTCCCACCATGCGCGTAGCGGCGAAGTGTCGTGCGTGCCGGTGGAGCAGACGCTCCAGTAGGCATACCGTTCCGGATGACCGAAGCTGGCGAATGCTTCCTTGGGCATGCGCTGGATCTCCAGGCTCAGGATATTGAGCTGCTCCATGACGGAAGGGACGCAGGCGGGAATCATGCCCAGGTCCTCGCCGCAGGCAAGCATGTCCGTGGAGCGAAGCAGGGCCGGGAGCTTGCGAAGGGCGCTTTCCTTCCAGAATTCCTCGTGCCGATGCCAGAAGAAATCCTCCGAAAGGCGCAGATACCGTTTCTTCAGGCCCAGCGGAAGCGCGGCGAAACGCTGCGTCTTCTCCCCGCAGATACGCGGATGCCAGAAACCTTTCCGGCGCGGATCTTCCAGGAAGAGCGTGTCTGTCCCCTCGCCGTCCCCGGGAGTGAAACCCATGGCGCGGAGCTCCTCTTCCGGATAGGGAAGAGCGGGGCTGAAGTGGCCCATGAGACCGCTTTTACAGGCCGACGGAATCTCCCAGATGCGGAAGAACCCGAGGATATGGTCGATGCGGAAAGCGTCGAAGTAGCAGGCCATCTTTGCCATGCGGGCACGCCACCAGGCATAATTGTCACGTGCCATCTCCTCCCAGTTGTAGGTAGGGAAGCCCCAGTTCTGTCCGTCCTCCGAGAAGGCGTCCGGCGGGGCGCCGGCGCTGCTGTCCATGTGGAACAGCTCCGGATGCTGCCAGGTGTCCACGCTGGTGCGGGACACGCCGATGGGAAGGTCTCCCTTGAGGGCGACGCCGTGCTCATGGGCATAGCGCACCGCCTCCTTGAGCTGGGCATCCAGCAGGTACTGGACAAAACAGTAATAGCCCACCTTTTCCGGGTTCTCGGCGGCAAAGGAAGCTGCTTTGTCGGGGCTGTATTCCGCCCACTTGCCCCAGGTGCTGAAATCGGGCGTACCGCTGACATCCCGGAGCACGCTGAAGACCGCATACGGGAGCAGCCACTCATGATTGGCCTCCGCGAAGGCCTTGTAAGGGGCCGACGACATGGTCTTCTTTCCCACGGGGCCTTGATACAGCTGCTTCAGGAAGGAACGCTTGGCTGCATTCACCGCCTCGTAGTCCAGGGCGGGCAGTTCCTCCAGGGCCGCTTTCCGGGCCTTGTAGGCCGCATCTTCCGGCACCCCGGCCGACGGCAGATGCAGGTACTGCGGGTGCAGGGCGAAGGAACTCACCGCGTTGTAGGGGTATGAGTCCTGCCAGGTATGGGTGAGGGTGGTGTCGTTGACGGGCAGCAGCTGGATGATGCTCTGGCCGGTTTTGACGGCCCAGTCCACCAGGAGTTTGATGTCGTTGAACTCTCCCACGCCGAAGCTCTCTTCCGAACGGAGGGAGAATACCGGCACCGCCACGCCGGCGCCGCGCCACGGTTCCGTGGCGAACCGGGGGTGCAGGTCTGCGATGACAACCTGCGTATCCTTCGGAGGCACCTCGGCGAAGAAATGGTTGGGGCCTTCCTCCCAGTGCTTGATGGCGAGGGTGTGCGTATCTACGATGACGAGTTTGTATTCGATGGGTTCCCGGATATCCATGGTGATGAACCACCAGGGAAAAAGATTGTCCTGCAACAGATGGACGCGGTCCCAGTTTCCCAGTTTATCCCCGCAGCCCACCAGCGCCACGGACTCCCCGCTGCGGACTTCGGGGACGGCCACCTGCAGGCTCAGGTTGCCGCGCGCCCCCGCCTCCGGCTGAGGATGGCGGAAAGACGCCCCGTCCGGACGCCGGAAGATGACGTCGCAGAAGGCCGATGAGTAAAAGGCCGAGTTGGAAGGCCTGTCCATCCAGCTGGAACGGACAATGATGTTCTTGCCGGGAGAGGGTGATTTATAATGGTGCCCGCGCCATTCGCGCCTGACAACCTTTCCGTCGCGGACAAGCTCGAAGGTGAAGGGATCTCCGTCATGGATATCCCGGCCGGTGAGCATGATCTGCCAGAGGCCGCCAAAGGAATATTCCATGGGTATGCGGCGTTTCCCCACTCGCAGCTGTATGGTTTCTCCCCACTGGGTGATATACTGCAATTGGATATTGGTAGTCATAGTCCAGGTTTTTACAAATATAACGAATTAATTCGTATTTTTGTACTCGATAAAACCATTTCCATGAAAAGAATCCTGTTGCTTGTTTCCCTGCTGGCCGCATGCCTCGCGGCCCACGGCCAGGACGGCTGCCAATACACGGATGCCGCCGCTTTTCCCCTCTACGGGAAGGCTCACCAGGAAGACGGGCCCCGCTACCGCCGCCTGCCCGAAAGACTTGACGGCGTAGTCCGCCAGCCCGTCTGGAAACTGGGCACCAACTCCGCCGGCCTGTATATCCGTTTCCGCAGCGACGCCCCCACCATCTACGCCAAGTGGACCAATACCGCCTACCACATGCCCCACATGACCGACTGCGGCGTGGGCGGACTGGACCTTTACACCTGGCTGGACGGCAAGTGGTGCTTCGTGGGCTCCGCCTTTGACTGGACCGCCGGCCAGACGGAACATACCCGCAAGATTGTGGACAACATGCAACCCGCAGAACGCGAATACATGCTTTACCTCTCCCTGTACGACGAGGTGAAGTCCCTGGAGCTGGGCGTCCCCGAGGGCTATACCCTGGAGCAGCCCGTCCTTAACAAGCCGGTTCCGGACTCCCCCGTGGTCATGTACGGAACCTCCATCCTGCAGGGCTGCAGCGCATCGCGGCCGGGCATGGCCCACTCCAACATCCTCTCCCGCCGGCTGGACCGGACCGTCATCAACCTGGGGTTCAGCGGCAACGCCTTCCTGGACGATGAAATCGCCGCCCTGATGGCAGATGTGGAGAATCCCGCCGTCTATGTCCTGGACTACGTACCCAACGCCAAGCCGGAACGCATCGAAGAAAAAGGGGAGACTTTCTACCGCACCCTCCGCGAAAAACATCCTTCCACGCCCATCGTTTTTGTGGAAGATCCCATTTTTCCCCACACCGTAGTGGACGGGAAGATCGCTGCGGAAGTCACCTCCAAGAATGCCGCCCAGCGTGCCCTGTTCGAGAAACTGCAGGCCGCCGGCGAGAAGAATATCTACTACCTCCCGGCCCAGGGCATGACACAGCCCGAGGACTTCGTGGACGGAATCCATTTCACGGACCAGGGCATGGTCCATTATGCAGACTATCTCGCTCCCCTTCTCGAGTCCCTCTTGTAACATGCAGGCCACGGTCGTCAAAAACGCAGGCAGTCATTACCTGCTTTCGCAACTCCCCCGCTGGGAGGTGTTCCCGGCCGTGCTGCGCGGCAAGATCCGGCTCAAGGGCAGCGCCATTACCAACCCCATCGCCGTGGGAGACCGGGTGGAGTACGAGATGGACGGAGAATCGGCCGTCATCACGGACATCCTTCCGCGCCGCAACTATGTCATCCGGCGCAGCACCAACCTCTCGCGGCAGGCGCACATCATCGCCGCCAACGTGGACCGGGCCTACCTGGTGGTCTCCCTCTACTTCCCGGAAGTGAAACTCCCCTTCCTGGACAGGATTCTCGTCACGTGCGAGCTGTACGGCATTCCCGCCACCATCGTCCTTTCCAAGACGGACATGTACCGGGAACTGGGATCCGGGGAGATCGCCCGTTTCAAAGACATCTACGAGGGCGCCGGCTATCCGGTTATCGAAACTTCCGTACAAACGGGAGAAGGCATTGAGGCCATCCGCGAGGCCTGCCGGGGCTGCGTGAACCTGTTCTCCGGAGAATCGGGCGTGGGAAAATCCTCGCTCATCAAGGCGCTGGACCCTTCCCTGGATCCGAAAATCGGGGCCATATCGGCCGCCCATCTGCAGGGGAAGCACACGACGTCCCTTTACGAGATGTATCCGCTTTCCTCCGGCGGCTACGTCATCGACTCTCCCGGAATCCGCGGCTTCGGCCTGGTGGATGTAGAGAAGGAGGAAATCGCCCGCTACTTCCCTGAAATGCTCAAGGCGGCGGCGGACTGCCGCTTCACCCCCTGCACCCATACCCATGAGCCCGGCTGCGCCGTCAAGGCCGCCGTGGACGAAGGCATCATCTCTCCCGAGCGCTACAACTCCTACCTGGGCATGCTGGAGGAGGATAAGAAGTTCCGATGAAACTCAGCCGAGAAATCCTGCGCCTGGCGCTTCCCAGCATCCTGGCCAACATCACTGTTCCCCTCGTGGGCATGGTGGATATCGCCGTGGCGGGACATCTGCCGGCCACTTCGGCGGCGGCGCTCATCGGCGGAATCTCCATCGGCGCCATGCTCTTCGACCTGCTGTACTGGAACTTCGGTTTCCTCAGGGCCGGAACGGGCGGCCTCACGGCCCAGGCCTACGGGCGCGGGGAGGCCACCGGCGGCATCCTGATACGGGCGCTGCGCATTGCCGTGGTTTCCGGGCTGGTTCTCATCGCGCTGCAGTGGGCGGTGGTGTGGCTGGCTTTCCTGGTGGTGGATTGCTCTCCCGAGGTGCGGGAACTGGCTACGCAGTATTTCCACATCCGCATCTGGGCAGCCCCGGCCACCCTTTCGCTCTTTGCCTTCAAGGGATGGTTTATCGGCATGCAGGATTCCGTGCGGCCCATGACGGCCGACCTTCTGGTGAACGGGCTCAACATCGGGCTTTCCATCGGCCTGGGGCTCACGATGGGCTTCGCCGGGGTGGCGCTGGGAACGGCGATCGCCCAGTGGGCGGGGTGCCTCTACTGCGTGGGCACGACGGTGCGGCGTTATCGGCATCTGTTCTCCCGGGACGGGCAGGCGCCCGCCGGGAACTTCTTCGCGCTTAACCGGGACCTGTTCCTGCGGTCGGTGGGGCTCATCGCCGTTTACATCGGCTTCACTGTCCTGAGCGCGCGGTACGGGGACCTCATGCTGGCTGTGAGCGCTATCCTGATGAAGTTCCTGATGATCTTCAGTTATTTTACCGACGGATTCGCCTATGCCGGCGAGGCGCTCACGGGCCGCTTCATCGGAGAAGGTTCGGCCGACGGCGTACGCTCCACCGTGCGCCAGACTTTTGCCTGGAGCGCCGGTGTGGCAGCCCTGTTCATGCTCCTCTACGGAGCCGGCGGCGTGCCCATGTTCCGCCTGATGACCACCGACGCGGCCGTCATCGACGCCGGCCGCCGGTTTCTCCCCTGGCTGCTGCTGATGCCGCCCATCGGCTGCGCCGCCTTCCTCTGGGACGGCATTTACATCGGCGCCACCGCGTCGAAGGACCTGCGCAACAGCACCCTCCTGTGCGCCGCGGGCTTTTTCGCCGTCTGGTTCGCCGGCATCGGCTTTACCCACACGCCCTCTGCCGCCATCCATCTCCTGATGGGGGCTTACTTCGTCCATCTTGCCGTCAGGACCGTCTATCTGACGCTTCGCGCCCGCCCCGTCATCTTACGCCCCCTCCCGTAAGGCTACAAAAGAATTGCCCCGCGCGCGCATTATCACAATGGGCGGCGGGGCGTATGGTAAGGTATCAATATTTATGTCCGATACCTGTTTATTCCAATACCGTGCCAAATTAACGTTTATGCCTCTTCTTTTCGTTCCAGAGGCCATAGACTTCGCTTACGTTGCCGGCCGTGATGAAGCCGTGGATGTCTTTGTCCTTCAGGAAATTCATCAGGTTGGCGAATTCGTCCTGGGTGAGGAGGGCCTGGATTTCCATGGATTTGTTTCCGCTGAAACCGCCGGTTACCTCATATAGGGAGCAGCCGCGTACCAGATCCTCGATGATGTACTTCCGGATGATCTCGTAATCCTTCGAGATGATGCATACGCGCTTGCGCCTATTGAGGCCAGCCGTAAAGTAGTCCAGCGCAAGGCCGTTGATCCAGGTTCCGATAAGGCCGATGACCACCAGCCGGAAAGGATTCACGGCGAAGGCGGTGGCACAGATGAGGGCGCCCGCCACCGTGACGGATGTGCCGATATCCAGATGGAAGTATTTGTTGACAATCTTGGCCAGGATGTCCAGGCCGCCGGTAGAAGCATTGATGTGGAAAAGGATGGTCTGGGAAGCGCTGAGGATGAGTACGAAGCACAGCAGGTCGAACCAGGGGTCTCCCATCACGGACTTGGAGCCCGCCTCCATGATGCGTTCCACCGGAAGGACCTTTTCCCAGAATTCAATGAAAGGACCCAGAATGAGGGCGGTGTACACCGTCTTGGCCCCGAACTCATGGCCAATCATCAGCCACGCCATAACCAGGAGGATGGCATTGATGATTGTGACCACCAGCGACACTTTCACCGTGAGACCGAAGACCCCGAACAGACTCGAGATCACCATGGAAAGGCCGGTAATGGAGCCGATAATCAGGTTGCTGGGCATGAGGAAGTAATAAACAGCAGCCGCGGCGATGAGCATGGCTACTGTCATTATGATGAGTTCCTTCCAGAACTTCCAGGTCCCGAGCGTTTGCAGGAGTTCTTTCATTTTGTTTCAAATTGGGTACGTAAAGGTAATGATTTTTTTCAGTAACTTTGCATTCGGTTATGATAAAAGCGATTGTATTTGATATCGGGGGCGTGCTCATCGGCCTCAACCTGGACCGTTGCATCCGGACTTTCCAGGAAGTCCTGGGATACCGGCGCATTACGGAACTGCTGGATCCCTATCACCAGAAGGGGATTTACGGGGAAATGGAAGCCGGGAACCTCTCTGCCGACGGATTCCGTGCCGAGGTCCTGCGCGAGTCCCGCCCGGGCTGCAGGCCCGAGGACGTGGACCGCTGCATGTATTCGCTCCTCGAAGGCATGGACCCGGATACGGTGGAAACGGTAAAGGCCCTGCGCGGCCGCTATCCGCTGTATCTGCTCTCCAATAACAATCCCATCGCCATGAAACGCATCCTGGAGATGTTCCGGGAAAACGGCCTGGAACCGGAGACCACTTTCCGGGACCAGTTCATATCCAGCGATATGAAGCTTCAGAAACCTTCCCGTGAGATTTACGAGGAATCCGTGCGCCGCACGGGTCTTCCCGCCGGGGAGATTCTGTTCATTGACGACAACGAAACCAACGTGACGGCAGCCCGTGAGGCCGGTATGCAGGCACGCCTGTTTACCCCCGGAATAAAGCTGTCCCAGCTTCTGGCCGACTGCTGACCATGTTTTCCCTTTACACTTTCTTCCGAATCAGCAAACCCCGCGCAGAGAAAGTCCCTGCCGCGGAGGTGGAAGGAACGTACCGCCGCCTGCGCTCCCGCACCTTCTGGGGCGTAACGGTGGCATATACTCTCTACTACGTCTGCCGCATGACGCTCGGCGTGGTGAAGCAACCGCTCATCGACGGCGGGGTCCTCACCGCCGGGCAACTGGGTATCATCGGCTCTGCCTTTTACTTTGTGTATGCGCTGGGGAAGTTCCTCAACGGCTTTATCGCGGACTACTGCAACATCCGCCGGTTCATGGCGGTGGGAGTGGGCATATCGGCCCTGGTCAATCTTCTGCTGGGGATGACGGGGCTCTGGAGCTGGCCCGCCGGATTGATGATGGCCGCTTTCTCCATCCTGTGGGGGATGAACGGATGGGTGCAGTCCATGGGCTCGCCGCCCGGGACCATCTCCCTCAGCCGCTGGTTTCCCTTGAAGAGCCGTGGCACCATGTACAGCATCTTCAGTTCCACGCCGCAGCTGGGCAAGTCCGTCTCCATGATCATGACGGGCTTCATCGTGGCGGCGGCCGGCTGGCAGTGGGGATTCCTGGCGGCGGCGGTGGCGGGCGTCATCGGCCTTGTGGTCGCGCTGGCATTCATCTCGGATACGCCCGAAAGCGAAGGACTTCCTTCCGTCGAGGAGCTCTCCGGGGAACCCGTCCAGGAGAAAAAGCCCACCTCCGAGCTTCAGAAATGGGTTTTCAAACATCCCGGCATCTGGGTTATCGCCATCTCCACGGCGTTCCTTTACATCACCCAGCATGCCGTGAGCGACTGGGGCGTGCTTTTCCTGCAGAAGCAGAAGGACTTCAACCTGGAACGGGCGACGCAGGTAATCGGCCTGGCCGAGGTCTTCGGCGTAGCTGGCAACCTGGCGGCCGGATGGCTGTCCGACGTCCTGTTCCGCGGCAACCGCGTGCGGCCTGTCGTCATCGCCGGCATAATGGCCGTGCTGTCTCTGGCGGGATTTCTTTTCCTGGGAGGCGGATTCGGCCTGAACATGGCCTTCGTCGCCGTGTTCAGCTGCTCTTTCTCGGTGGTGTTCTGTATTGTGGCCGGCCTCATGGCCCTGGATTTCGTACCCAGAAGGGCTACCGGTGCCGCCCTGGGCATCGTGGGCATCTCCAGTTATGTAGCCGCCGGCTTGCAGTCTGTCGCGAGCGGCTTCCTGATTGACGGCTTCACCTCCGACGGGCTGTACAATTTCCTGCCCGTCTCCATCTTCTGGATTGTGGCCTGTTTCCTGGCCTTCTCCCTGCCGGTTGTCGGCTGGAAGTATCTGCGTAAATAAATCAGATTATTCCTGGGTCTGACCTCCGGCGAGATCGAGAATCTCGGCGGTTATCTTTTGCTGGCGGCCCTTGTTGTACTGTAACGTGAGCTCGGAGAGAAGGTTCTCGCCGTTATCGGTTGCCGTCTGCATGGCCACGGTACGGGCTGCATGTTCGGCGGCGGCACTGTCCAGCAGGGCGGCGTAGAGTTTCAGCTTCAGGAGTTTCGGCTCCAGGATGGAAAGCAGTTCCTTCTTGCCCGGTTCGATGATGGCATCGGAGGAAAAGGACTCACCGTCCTCCGCGTCGCTTCGCGACCCTGTCCGGGTAAATGCTCCGGACGGTGAGTCCTTTCCCTCCGTTGTCTGAGTAGCCAGTAAAACATCCACGGTGGGAACCTGTTTTGCCGTGGAGACAAAATGGTTATAGACCAGAAGGATTTGGCCGAAGCGCCCGGCGGCGACTTCCTCGCAGAGCTTCTCCACGAGGGCGGCCGCCGAAGCGTATTCCGGATGCTCGGCCAGGGCGGTGAAATCGGCCGGAGAGGCAAAACCGTCCTTGCGCATGGCATCGGCCATCTTGCGGCCCACGGAGTACACTGTATCCCCGGCTTTCCTCACTTCCCGCACTTTGGCAATGACGTTGGCGTTGAACCCGCCGCAGAGGGAAGAGTTCGAGGCGATGGCAACGATGGCCTGCGGAAGGCTGGAGATGGATGATTCTTCCGCCGCCTGGGGGCCTCGCAGTTGCAGGAGCATGCACTGCAGCTGCTCCTCATACGGGCGCATGGCCTCGATGGCCTTCTGCGCCTTGCGCAGTTTGGCCGACGACACCAGCTTCATAGCCGACGTTATCTTCAACGTACTTTTGACCGAGCCGATGCGGCCCTTTATTTCCTTCAGAGTAGGCATAGATTCTTCGCTTCGCTCAGAATGACAAAAAGGGCATTACTTCATGGACAGGATCACCGACGCGGCGGTGTCCGTAAGGATCTTTTCAATTTCGGGCGTGAGTTTGCCTTCGCCCAGCGGTTCCAGCACGTCGGCCGCGTGCGTGGCGCGAAGACGCTCCAGGAAGGCCGCCTGGAAAGCCTGTACCTCCCCGATAGCGATATCCTTCATCAAAGCGTGCGTTCCGCAGTAAAGGATAGCCACCTGCTCGCCCACGGGCATGGGGCTGTACTGGGGCTGGATGAGCAGCTGATTGTTCTTGCGGCCCTTGTCGAGGGCCATTTCCGTCACCTTGTCCATATCGGAGGAGAACTTGGAGAAAGCCTCCAGCTCCGTCCACTGGGCCTGGTCAATCTTAAGGGTGCCGGCCACCTTCTTCATGGACTTGACCTGGGCGCTGCCGCCCACACGGGACACGGAGATACCCACGTTGATGGCCGGGCGCACACCCTGGTTGAACAGGGCCTGCTCCAGGTAAATCTGACCGTCGGTAATGGAAATCACGTTGGTGGGGATGTAGGCCGACACGTCACCGGCCTGCGTCTCGATGATGGGCAGGGCCGTGAGGGAACCGCCTCCCTTCACCTTGTCTTTCAGGGCCGCGGGAAGGTCGTTCATGGCCGCTGCCACCTCCTGCTGGTTGATGATACGGGCTGCACGCTCCAGCAGACGGCTGTGCAGGTAGAAGATGTCGCCCGGATAGGCTTCGCGGCCGGAAGGACGCTTCAGGATCAGGGAGACTTCACGATAAGCGACGGCCTGCTTGGAAAGGTCGTCGTAAACGACAAGCGCGTGACGCCCGGTGTCGCGGAAATACTCGCCGATAGCGGCACCCGCGAAAGGAGCGTAGTACTGGAGGGCGGCCGGATCCGCAGCCGTCGCGGCCACCACGACCGTGTAGTCCATGGCACCGTGCTCGCGGAGCGTCTTCACGATGGAAGCCACGGTAGAGCCCTTCTGGCCGATGGCGACATAGATGCAGAACACCGGTTTGCCGGCCTCGTACTCCTTGCGCTGGTTGATGATGGTATCGATGGCGATGGCTGTCTTGCCAGTCTGGCGGTCTCCGATGATGAGCTCACGCTGACCGCGGCCGATGGGGATCATGGCATCGATGGCCTTGAGACCCGTCTGCAGCGGCTCGGAAACCGGCTGACGGTAGATGACGCCCGGAGCCTTGCGTTCCAGGGGCATGTCTATCTTCTCCCCCTCAATGGGGCCCAGGCCGTCCAGCGGATTGCCCAGCGGATCCACCACGCGGCCGAGCAGCTGGTCGCAGACACCGATGGAAGCGATACGCCCGGTACGGCGCACGACCATGCCTTCCTTCAACTGGTCCGTGGGACCCATGAGCACGGCACCTACATTGTCCAGCTCCAGATTCATCACAACGGCCATGATACCGTTTCCGCAGTCCAGCAGTTCACCGGCTTCCGCGTGGTCCAGTCCGTAAACTCGCACCACGCCGTCACTCACCTGCAAGGCCTTTCCGATCTCCTCGAAGTGGAGGTCGTTGTTCATATCTTTGAGCTGTCCCAGCAGGATATCGCTCACTTCCGAGGGTTTCAAGCTAGTTGCCATCGTTAGATTATTCTTCTGTTATTCTCTATAAACTGTTCACGGATCAAATCCAGCTGCCGTTTTACGCTGGCGTCCATCATGTAGGTGTCAATGTCGAAGACAAAGCCGCCCACGATGGAAGGATCCACTTCCACTTCTATGACCACGTCGTCCCCTGTTTTCTGCTTCACCAGGTCTTTCAGGCGCTGCAGCAGGCGTTCGGACGGTTCGTTCACCGTAACCAGATGCGCCTTGCGGATGCCCACGCTGCGGCGGTACATATCCACGAAGTCCCGGAGGATATCCTCCACATAAGCCATGCGGCCGTTGCGGTTGAGCAGCGTAAGAAAACGGCTCAGCTCCGGAGAGACTTTGTTTCCCAGGGCGCTCTGCAGGAGTTTCTTCTTGTCGAAGGCGCTCACCACATCGTCCGCCGCCCGCATCATGCGACGCAGGTCCGGGACACCGAAGAGGGCTTTCTCCAGGGCCTCGGCCTCGGAGCAAATGACGGCTCCGTGCCCACTCTCAATGGCATATTTCACCAGCGCGGTGGCGTAGCGGGAAACGACGATGCTGCGGTTCATGAGCGGATTTCTGCCTGTGTGGCTTCATCGACCAGCTGGTCAATGAAGGCACGGTCATTCCCTTCTTCCTGCAGCTCGTGGCGGAGCACTTTTTCGGCCACCTGGACGCTGAGGAGGGCCACTTCCTTCCGCACGTCGCGGAGGGCGCTCTCCTTCTCGGCTGCGATCTGCAGCCGGGCATCGGCCATGATCTTGTCGGCCTCGGCCTTGGCGGCCTCGCGGGCATCGGCGATGATCCTGGATTTGGTGTCGGCGGCCTCGCGCAGGATGGCGGACTGTTCCTTGCGGACTTCCTCCAGCATCTGCGCGTGATCCTTGTTCCACTGCTCCATGCGCGCCTGGATTTCCTCGGCGTCCCTGAGGGACTGGGCAATCTTGGCACTGCGCTCGTCCACCATGCCGGTAATCACGGGAAAACCGAATTTGGCCAGGAGGAAGAACACGATGCCGAAGATGACGACCATCCAGAAAAGGAGGCCGAATTCAGGCGTTACCAGATTCATAATTACTTGATCAGGATGGCCAGCAGGGCGACGATGATGGCGAACAGGGCAGCGCCTTCCACCATACCGGCGGCGATGATCATGGACGTACGCAGGTTACCGGCGCTCTCCGGCTGACGGGCGATGGCTTCCATGGTAGATTTGCCGATTTTACCGATACCGAAAGCGGCAGCGATAGCAGCAATAGCAGCACCCAGTGCAGCACCGGCCTTGCCGAGCATTGCACCGGCGGCAGCCTGAAGAAGGATAGTAGAAAGAATCATAATATCAATAATTTAAAGTTTATTCTTCTTTTGCCCTTGCCAGCCCGATGTAGATGGAGCTGAGCATGGTAAATACGTAGGCCTGGATAAAGGCCACCAGGCACTCCAGCGCATCCAGGAATACGCCGAAGAGGACCGACACCACCGTCATGCTGCCTGTCATGAGCGGGCCGTACTTGGCCACGATGAAGATGATGCACACCATGGACAGAATCATGATATGGCCGGCCAGCATGTTGGCGAAAAGACGGATGGTCAGAGACACCGGTTTCATCAGGGCGCTGAACACCTCGATCACCGGCATGATGGGCTTGAGGAAGCCCGGAACATCCGGGGTAAAGATTTCCTTGTAATAGTGCTTTGTGCCGTGCAGGTTCACCGTGAAGAAGGTGCACAGGGCCAGCACCAGGGTAATGGCGATGTTGCCGGTGAGGTTGGCGCCTCCCGGGAAGAAGGGCAGGATGCCCAGGAAGTTGTTAAGCAGAATCCACAGGAACGCCATGCAAAGGAACGGCGAGAACCTTTTATAATCCGCTCCGATGTTTTCCTTCGCCATGTCGTGCACCATCATGACGAGGGGCTCCACAATGGCCGCAAGGCCCGTAGGCGCCTCTTTGAGGGCGTCGTGTTTCCTGTACCAGCGGGCTGTGGAGAGGACGATAACAAGCAGCAGCAGGGTGCTCATCATCACGGCCAGAACATTTTTCGTAATGGAGAAATCCAGCGGACGCTCCCCTGTGAGGGCGTTCACCAGCTTTCCGTCTTCGTTGAAGGTGTACCCGTGGTCCTCTGCGTGATGGGCCGTAAAGAAGTGCAGGCCATTCTCGAACACGATGCAGGGCAGCGGAATGGCAATGGGCTTTCCCTTCCACTCGGTGATATGCCACTCGTATTCGTCGCCGATGTGCTCGAAGATGATTTCCGCGACGTTCAGTTCCTCTTCGCCGCCGGGCATGACGGCCTCCGGCGCAGCCGCAGGCCAGAAGAGAAGCAGCAGTGATATGAGGAATGTCAGGATCATGCTTCTACACAGACGGTTACAACATTATCTTTGACCTCGGCGAAGCCTTCCTTGATGTGGATGCGCTTTTCGGCGCCGCTTTCCACATAGCGGACATCCCCGGCTTCCAGGGCTGTGACCAGGGCGGCATGGCCCGGCAGCACGGTAAACGGGGCCAGCAGGCCCGGCAGCGTCACCAGGGAGACATCGGCCTTTACCAACGTTCCCTCAGGACTCAGGATATGAAGCGCGATTGTCATTCTGAGCGAAGCGAAGAATCTATTTGGCAGATGCAAGGATGGCTTCTCCCTTGGCGATGGCATCTTCGATGGTGCCCACGTTCAGGAAGGCCTGTTCAGGGAGGTAGTCCACCTCGCCGTCCAGAATCATATTGAAGCCTTTGATGGTATCTTCGATGGAAACCATCACGCCTTTCACGCCCGTGAACTGTTCCGCCACGAAGAAGGGCTGGGACAGGAAACGCTGTACGCGGCGGGCGCGGTTGACGGTGGTCTTGTCTTCGTCGGAGAGTTCGTCCATACCCAGGATGGCGATGATGTCCTGCAGTTCCTGGTTGCGCTGGAGGATCTGCTTCACGCGCTGGGCCGTGTCGTAATGGGCCTGGCCCACGATGTTGGGATCCAGGATACGGGAAGTGGATTCCAGCGGATCCACGGCCGGGTAGATACCCAGGGCCGTAATCTTACGGCTGAGCACCGTGGTGGCATCCAGGTGGGAGAAGGTTGTGGCAGGCGCCGGGTCCGTCAAGTCGTCGGCCGGCACATACACGGCCTGCACCGAGGTGATGGAGCCGTTCTTGGTGGAAGTGATGCGCTCCTGCATCTTACCCATTTCCGTGGCCAGGGTGGGCTGATAACCCACGGCGGAGGGCATACGTCCCAGCAGGGCCGATACTTCCGAACCCGCCTGGGTGAAACGGAAGATGTTGTCGATAAAGAAGAGGATGTCGCGGGGGCCGGCACCGGTGTCGGAGTCACGGAAACTCTCTGCCAGGGTAAGGCCGCTCAGGGCCACGCTCTGACGGGCTCCCGGGGGTTCGTTCATCTGGCCGAAGACCATGGACACCTGGCTCTTTTCCAGCTCCTTGGGATCTACGAGGGAGAGGTCCCACTTGCCCTCTTCCATTGCCTTATTGAATGCCTCTCCGTAACGGATGACGTTGGATTCGATCATTTCGCGGAGGAGGTCGTTACCCTCACGGGTACGCTCACCCACACCGGCGAATACGGAGAAACCGTTATGTGCTTTTGCAATGTTGTTGATAAGCTCCTTGATGAGCACCGTCTTTCCCACGCCGGCGCCGCCGAACAGGCCGATTTTACCGCCTTTGAGATAGGGCTCCAGCAGGTCGATGACCTTGATGCCGGTAAACAGCACTTCCTGGCTGGTGGTGAGATCCTCAAACTTGGGCGGATCCCGATGGATGGGCAGCGAGCTTTCGCGGGAGAGTTCCTGCATGCCGTCTATCACGTCTCCGGTGACATTCATCACGCGGCCGCGGATCTGGGAGCCGACAGGCATGGAGATGGGGCGGAAAGTATTCTCTACCTCCAGGCCACGGCTAAGGCCGTCCGTGGAGTCCATGGCCACGCAGCGCACGGTGTCTTCGCCGATATGCTGCTGCACTTCCAGCACCACCCGCTTTCCGTCCGGGCGTTTGACGGTAAGGGCGTCGTCGATTCGGGGAAGTTCCGTCTCTGCACTGCGCGCCGATATATCAAAATGCACATCCACAACCGGTCCCACGACCTGTGCGATGTGTCCTAATGCATGTGCCATAAGAGTAGATTTTCAAAAGATTTACAAATATACACATTAATTCGCAGATACTAAAATAAAAAGCCCCCGGACCAGGCGGTCCGAAGGCATTTTTAGCATATTATTTAGCGAATTATTTCTTCAGCGTGAGATAATCGACGCAGTTGTGTCCGCCATCCCTGTAAACATACTTCAGGGTGAGCTCCAGCAGGCCGGCATGCTCGATGTAATAGCGGTCGGTTCCGTCGATGTAAGTAAGGAGCAGCAGATCCCCATCTACCAGCCAGGTACCTTCCTCGGTGGAGGCTGCGGCGGGGTTGCTGATGGATTCCTTGGTCTGCACGAAGAGCCCTTCCGAGTTAAAATTATAGAAAATGCGGTATCCATCGGTTGTGGGATACCAGGAACCGGCGGCGACGCCGTCGATATACTTCTCAGTCTTGTAGTGTTCCCAGCTGCCGGTAATGGCAATGGAGTTCATGGTGGTTTTGCTGCAGGCGGACAGGGAGAAGACCGCCAGCACGAGAATCATCAAACGAATAGCTTTTTTCATATAATCAACTCTTTATATTCAAAATTCGCAGGTGCAAAGATACACATTTTTTAATAACAAAAAAACCGGCCCCTGAACGGGACCGGTTTTATAAGAGAACCTTCGATGATTAGTCGGAGAGGGAGAAGCGCTTGAATCCAAGAACCTTGGCCTCGGCGTCCACGGCCTTGAGGGCGGCGGCGACGGTAGCCTTGTCTTCGGACAGCTGGTATTCCTGCTCCATGAGGGTGTTTTCCTTCAGGAACTTCTGGATACGGCCGTTCACGATACCGTTGATCATCTGCTCCTTCTGAGCGAGGGAAGCGAGGGTCTCTTCGCTAACCTTGGCGATGATCTCACGGGCCTGCTGAGCCTGCTCGGGAGTGAGCCAGCCCTTGGCGGTGTTGGATTCGATGTGGTCTTCGCTGTCCACGTGGGCGGGGTTGATACCGGCCTTCTTGAGGGCGTTGTCAACAGCCTTCTGAACCTGCTCGTCCTTGGTCTTCTGGATGGCAACGGTCTTTTCAGACTCGATGACATCGGCGGGGACGGAAGCGGGATCCACGGCCACGGGGTTCATGGAAGCCACCTGCATGGCGATACCGCGGGCAATCTCGGGGGCGACGGCCTTGTTGAAGGACACGATGGCGCCCAGTTTGCCGTTGAAGTGCACATATTCGCTCACGAAGGGAGCCTCGAGGGCGCCGTAGAAAGCGAGGACGTGCTTCTCACCGGTCTTACCGGCCTGGTTGGTAACGTCTTCCTCGATGGAGTAACCATCTGCAAGTTTCACAGCCTTCAGAGCCTCCACATCGGCGGGGAAAGCGGCGATGGCGGCGTCGGCGATGCTGCCGGCGAGGGCTTTGAAGTCGGGGGTGGCAGCTACGAAGTCGGTTTCGCAGCCCAGGCATACGAGAACAGCCTTTCCACCGTTGATACGGCTGAGGACGGCACCCTGGGTGGTTTCGTTCTCACCGCGCTTTGCGAGGGTGGATTTACCTTTCTCACGAAGGATTTCAACAGCACGCTTGAAGTCGCCTTCGGCTTCTTCGAGGGCCTTTTTGCAATCCATCATGCCGGCGCTGGTCATGTCACGCAGCTTCTTGATGTCTGCTAATGCGATAGCCATAATCGTTTACTTGCTTTAAAGGTTAATTACTCAGCAGCGGGAGTTTCGGCCTCGGCGGCGGGAGCGGCCTCTTCGGCGGCTTCAGCCTTGGGGGTACGGCGGGCGCGGAGCTTCTTGGCAGGAGCCTCGGTGGCGGCGGCTTCAGCAGCCTCGGCCTCGGGGGCTTCCTTTTCCTTCTCCAGCTTGCGCTCTTCCAGACCCTCGTTGATGGCCTGGCACATCACATCCATGATGAGTTCGATGGACTTCGTGGCGTCGTCGTTGGCGGGAATCACGTAATCAATAGGGGTAGGATCGCAACAAGTGTCAACCATAGCGATTACCGGAATGTTCAGGCGGGCGGCTTCCTTCACGGCGTTGGCCTCTTTCTGAACGTCAACCACGAAGAGGGCGCTGGGCAGACGGGACATGTCGCGGATGGAACCGAGGTTCTTCTCCAGCTTGGCACGCTGACGCTCTACCTGGAGACGCTCACGCTTGGCGAGCTTCTCGAAGGTGCCATCTT
>JAEEXZ010000062.1 GCA_016288055.1 Bacteroidales bacterium | reverse complement strand
GCGTTACGAATGCGCTGCTCTACCGACTGAGCTAAAGTGGCAACGCCGATTGTGGTGAATCGGGACTGCAAATATACAAACTTTTTTCGTAATTTTGCAACAAATTTCTTTGTATGAAGTCTGATATAGTAATCATTGGTGGAGGAGCCGCGGGGCTCGTGGCAGCCATCGGCGCTGCAAAAGTGTTGTCGGAAAGTGAAAACGGCGGCACTGTTACCGTACTCGAAAAGATGCCCAAAGCGGGCCGAAAAGTAATGATCACCGGCAAGGGCCGATGCAATTTTACCAATGTAAAGGATTGGCAGGACTTCAGCACCCACATCCGTACAGACAATAACTTCGCAAGCCCGGCCTGGCACAACCTGACGCCGGAAGGCATGATTGAACTCCTCAGGCAGAACGGTCTTCGTTCCGTGGTGGAGCGCGGCGATCGCGCCTACCCGCAGAGTCACATGGCCGGTGATGTTGTGGATACGCTCCTGAGAGCCTGCACGCTCATGGGAGTGAAGGTGGTGACGGACTGCGAAGTCAAGACCATCGACGTGACACCCCGCGGCTTCAGCCTGGACTGTGTCCAGACCAGCCGCAAGAACGTGCGCATCCCCGTGGATCCGGCCAAACTCCGTCCCGGCAAGCCCGCCCCCACCCGCGAGGAAATCACTATCGAACCCGTCGAATACAACTGCAAAAAGCTCATCATAGCCACCGGCGGCCTGTCCTATCCCGGCACCGGCAGTACCGGAGACGGCTATATGTGGGCCGAGGAACTGGGCCACAGCGTGGAATCCTGCTTCCCGTCCCTCACCGCCCTTGTTCCGGTGGGCTACAAGGACGCCAACCCCCTGGCCGGTGAAATCAAGCAGGCCTTCCGTGGCCGGACGGTCTATGGCAAGACCAAGGAGCGCAGGATTGCACCCCTCCCCAAGTGGTATCCCACCTTTGAAAAGCATATCGAACGCGTGACGCCGCTCTCCGAACTGGGCGAACTCTTCAACGGCAACAACCTGGACAATGTGCAGCTCACTCTCTATATCAACGGGCAGGAGGCACAGCAGGAGTTCGGAGACATCGAATTTACCGACGGCGGTCTGGAAGGCCCCCTTGGCTTTATGGTAAGCCGCAAGGCCGTCAAGGCCCTCAACGACGGCCAGAAAGTCTCCGTCTCCATCGACCTCAAACCCGCCGTGGAACTGGAAAAACTGGATGCCGATATCCATGCCAAGTGGGAGGAAGTCATTAACGATGAACGCTCCAAGGGCCAGAGCTTCCAGCGCCTGTTCCGCATCATGCTGGGCAAACTCATGCCCTGGAATGCCACCCTGGCTTTCCTCAAGACCAATCCCAAGGTAAGCGTGGACTCCCTGGCCCAGGCCATGAAGGACTGGAAACTGGACATTGCCGGCTTCGTGGGCTTCGAGCGCTGTGTGGTCACCGCCGGCGGCATCTCCACGGACGAAATCACCGCCAAGACCCTGGAATCCAAGAAGCAGCCCGGCCTCTACTTCGCCGGCGAGGTACTGGATATGGACTGTGACACGGGCGGCTACAACCTGCAGATGGCTTTCTCTACCGGCTATCTCGCTGGCGAAAGCGCAGCAAAGGCTATTCAATAGAAACAACACTGATATGAAACGTATTCTAACCCCCATTGCCGCGTGCATCACGATGCTGTGTGCATGCAATCAGAACCCCGATGCCTATGTAATGAAAGGCACTGTACTTGGCCCGGACAGCGAGGGCTGCGAGGTGTATCTCCGCTATGGCCGCACCACGGACACGTCGGTGGTGAAGAACGGCCACTTCCGTTTTGAAGGAACTGTCCAGGAGCCCGCAGTAGCTCACATCATCTTGTTCAGCCAGGGCAATCCCAAGCCCAATGCCCCGGTGGTGCTTGAGCCGGGTACCATCAAGGTGACGTTCAACGCAGACAATGCCATCGACATTGCCGGTACTCCGCTGAACGACGACCTGAACCGCCTGCGGGGCAATTACAGCGAACTATTTGCCGCCCATCCCAACGACATCCTGGGTGTAGGCCCGCTGATGGTGATGGGCCGCGGCAACAAGCCGGTCTTTGACTCCCTTTATGCGGCCGCCGGCGATTTCGTGAAGAATCACCCCGACGTGGTACGGGAGCACGAACGCTTGGAGCAGCTGGAAAGAACGGCCATCGGCGCCATGTTCACCGACTTCACCATTGAGCACGGCAACGCCGACGGCAGTTCCGTGAGCCTCTCCGATTATGTGGGCAAAGGCAAATACGTCCTGGTAGATTTCTGGGCCAGCTGGTGCGCCCCCTGCAAGGCCGAAATGCCTGTGCTCAAGGAAGTTTACAAGCGTTTCAAAGGGAAGAATTTCGAAATGCTGGGCGTAGCTGTCATGGACAAGCGCGAAGCAACGGAAGCCATCGTCCCGCAGCTGGGCATCACCTGGCCCCTCATCTACGATGCACAGGAGATTCCCACGGAAATCTATGGCATCAATGCCATTCCGCACATCATCCTCTTCGGCCCTGACGGCCGCATCGTTGCAAGAGAATTAAGGGGAGAAATGATCATTCAGACCCTTTCCCCCCTTCTGAAGAAATAATGCAGCGCTTTAGAAGTAAATTCCCAGCGTTACATTAGCGCAATTTCTATATATACCTTGCATGTACACGGCATTCTTAAAGAGTGTCGTGTATTCGTTTGATACGCGTACATAAGGCGTAATCTTCTCCAGGCACAGCAGCCATTCGGCAGATAGCAAGATGCCGGCATGGGGCGTAGTATCATACTCGAACTGCGGGTCCAGCCACATGTCGAAGCTCTTGAGCACGGACGAGGTGGCTTGGGCGTAGTGGGAATCCTTTCTTGCCGTACCGGAACCGGTATGGAAAAGGCCGTGGGCGCCGATGTTCAGAATGGACTTGCCGCCAAGGCAGATGTCCTTCGTGGCAAACACATCGGCATCGAAGCGGGTGATCTGCTGGTTGCGGTAGAAGGGATAGATTTCCGTCTGCTGCTGCTTGGAGGAGACAGTGAAGTCGGCTCCTACCGTGAGGGAAGGACGCTGGTCTTTCATTCCATAGAACCAGCGGTAGCTTAACTTGCAGTCCACGACAGTGCGGTCCATGATGTACTTCTTGCCGATGTAGTCTACGCGGGTAACACCGCCGGTAGGCGTGACGTATTCAAAGTCGTTCTCCTCGTTCGCCAGATAGGCGTAGCCGACGGAAAAACCGATACGGTGGATGCTCTTCGCGGAAGGGCAGATGAGGTAAGCCGTGTTGAAGCGCATATCATAGCCCGCGAACTCGAAGAACACCGCCGAACCGCTGGATTTGCGACCGTAGTAACCGTCGCGGCCGGTGAACGTAATCTCGGTGAAGAAACTCTCGTTGGTGGCAAACTGAATGGCGCCGCCGAACAGGTTGTTGTTCATGTTGCGCTTGTCTGAAGGAGAAAGCACGCCGCGGGTCCCAACCAGCTCGGAAACGGTGCCTAAGTAACATCCACGGTCAATCTGGTAGAAGTAGGACTGGTCCGTCTTACCGTAGATGCCGCCCTGGATGGCCTCCAGCGTATTCCTGTAGAAGGCCGATGCCCCCACGAGCGTGGAAGAGGAAGGCCGATAGGAAACGCCGGCGTCAAAGGCGAGGTCTGTCCAGTAGGTGAGCGAGCGCGGGTCCTTGAGTTTGGTCTGGTCGCGGCCGTCGAACTTCACGGAGATGCCTGCCGCCCACTTGTCGGTGAAGTTGTAACTGATGCCCCCCTTCAGCGAATAGGACTCCCGCTGCTTGGTGCCGACGGTGGTGGCGTCGTTCTCATAGAAGTTCACGGGATTGTATTCGGGATCCAGCAAGATGGGACCGCCCATCTCTTTGCCCTCGAAATAAGACCAGTCGATATGGCCGAAGAAGGCAATCTTGTCGGATACACGGTAGTAGGATTCGGTGCTGGCCGATACCTCGTAGCTGTTCTTGGACTGGGTGAGGGGAATCAGTCCGCCGTTCGCTTTTTCAAAGCCCGCGGAGGCCTGAGCAATCTTTCCGTCCCATCCCGCAAGGGCGGCCGGGTTGGAGAGGTTCAGAACCGGCGTGACAGACTTCACAAAGTCATAGTCCCGCACGACCTCCCGCTTCTGCTGAGCGCCGGCGGAGAAAGCGCAGCCCAGCGTGAGCATATATAAAGTGAGTAAACGTAATCTCATGGCATTCATTTCTTAAGGGAGATAACTTTCCGCTGGTGGAAGTCCACAAATGAATTGTTGGTATCCGAATAGATGATGTGCGCGCCATTGGCGATGGAAGCCTCGGCGTCGATGCCCGAAGGATCGGTGGTGCCTTCGACGTCATCGGTGCCGCCCGTATAGCCGTAGACAAGCTTGCCGGCATTTTCCGGGAGTTCCTCGGTGGCTTCCTTGTCCACATTGCGGTACACGCTGTAACCCAGCTTCGGAGTGAGAAGGACATAGTTGGAGTTGATATCGGCCGAGAAACGCACATGGCTGGTGGCCTCGTTGCCCTTGGTCCAGATCTCAACGGCATCATAGACGTTGGCCTTAGGGAACTTCACGCAGGCGAACATGGCGCCCTGCGTCTTGTCCAGCGCCGGCGTATCCGAGCACAGGGCCAGGGCCTGTTCACGGGGCATCTTCCCGGTAAAGAAAGTAGGTGAGCCCGTGGACAGGGGCCAGCCGGTGGGCGTCATGGCGAACGCTTTGCCGGTGAGGTAATGCGACTGCGGAATGTTTTCGGAAACGGCATACTTCCTGGCTCTGTCGTACATCTGTCCCAGGCCGACATTGCACATCCAGTAGTATTCCTCTTTGCTCAGGTCTACGGAATTGGGATTCACGGAGGTATGGTCCGTGGCCGATGCAACCGCAACAGTCAAAGATGTATAGGGATCGAGCGTGACGGATTCTGCCTTGAACCACCAGATGGCACCGCCGGCGGGTATCCAGTCTTCCTTTTCATAGATCAGTACGCCGTCTTCTCCATAGTAGAGGTTATTGGTATAACTCTCATAAGGGCAGCCGATGCCGAAAACGAGGTCGGAGATGTCGGCCGGCTCTGCAGAGTTATTGTAGATGGTGAAATACTGGTCGTTCTGGTAGGCGCCCAGACCGTCTGCGGAAAGGCAGCCGCCGTTGTAGAGCTCCTTGATGATCACCTGCTGGCTCACGGCCTTCAGGAGGTCGATATTAAAGCGCGCGTTTTTTTTAGAGCCCGCTTCAATACCGGACTTAGTGCCGTTATAGGAGATTCTTTCACCCTCCGCCGTGATTTTCTTAATCTTATAGATGGCCGTTGCAGTGTACTGTCCGGGGGGAACGTGGAATTCCGCATAGCCGGTTGCATCGGTGGTGGCAGTGTAGTCCACGATGCCGCTGGCGTCGCTCAGGACAATCTTGATTCCTTCGACGTAGAAGTTGCTGTCTTCATACTGCAGTTGGACGCCGATATTCACGGGAACCTGCCATTTTGCCCACTGGCAGGAAACAATCGTTCCCGCTATCATAAGTAAAACGAATAATCTTTTCATAATCGCAGTGCGTTAAAAGAATAACCTGAGCGTAAGGCCGTAATAGACGGAGGGACTCATGGTGAGCCAGCTCTTCGTACGGGAAGAATACACTCGGTTCTGCATGTTGATGAAGTTGTTGGCGTAGAAAGAGATGGAAGCCACCTTGCCGATTTCCTTCGTCACGCTGAAGTGCGCGTTGAAAGAAGGCGTCAGGTATTCCTTCATGTAGGTGTAGTTCTCAGATGTGTTGGTGATCAACAGGTTAGAGAGGTCTGTGTACATCTCCGGATCGTTCTCCTTAGCCCAGATGAGTGTCTCCAGATAGGGGATCTGGGTGAGCGGATCGTCAAAGGTGGAGTAGGCGTCCGGGAAGAACACGGTGTAACCCTCTTCGTCGTAGATGGACTTGTCCGTGACGAAGGAGAGCGGGTCTGTCTTGTCAGTGAGGACATAGCTGCGGGCCGATCCGTCGGCGCGCTCGCTCAGGGTGCGGGAGTAGGTGTAGAGATTGCCTTCCAACTTGAGGGAAAGAATCATACCCACCTTGGGAATGTTGGTGGTGAAGGTGAGGTTTGCCTTTACGCTGCTGCTCTCGGAGCCGTTGGACGTATTGTGGCCGCCATAATACCAGCCCATGTACTTGAGCAGATCGCTGCCATCGGCCGACATTCTGTTGTTCAGATAATAAGGGAGGTAGTCTGAATAGACGGAACGCGTGACAAAGTAGCTGCCGTCGAAGCGGATGGTGGTGTTGAGGGGCTTGATGCGGGGGAAGTCAATCACCCATTCCAGACCGGCGCGGGTGACAGGATTGTCGTCGTTGTCCTCCATATAACCGGCGAGGAACTGGTTGCGGAGGGTGCCCGGAACCGTAATGTCTTCATGTGCGCCGGTCTTGTCATGGACCGTCACGATGCCGTCCCCGTCAATGGTGTAGGTGCGGTCCTCGGCCGGAATGGGAAGGCCCTGTACGGCGTTGGGACCGGTGAAGTTGTAGGAGAAACGGTTGTAAGTCTCAATCTCGCGGTAGGCGCCGATGGTCCTGGTATAGTAGCCGGCCAGGGAGATGTGCGCACCGCCCAGGTTCATATCCATGCCGATTTCGGCCTGGTGGTCCCGCTGCCAGCGCAGGTTGGGGTTGTACTGGATGGACTGGGGCATCAGGTAGTAGGCCTGGTAGACAGTGTTGTCGGACGCTGCGGTGCCGCGGAAGACTTCCAGGTCGAAGTAGCCGGGTGCGGGATACAGCACGGCGAAGGAGGGCTGCTTGGACGCGACACCCCAGCCTCCGCGGAAGGAAAGTTCACGCAGGAATCGGTCTCCGCGGCCTTTACCCGAGAGAACGGTCCACTTCAGGTTGAAGCGGGGAGAAATGCTGGACGTGACGCCGTAGGCCGATCCAGGGATGACCGTATTGTCGTTACGGATACCGGCGATGACGTTGATGCTGCCGTCATTGGGGAGGCGATAGAGGAAGCTGTCCTCGATGTACACCGCCACATTGGACATCGTGGGGATGTCGCAGTAGCGGTACTCGCGCCAGGAAGGGGCGGTTTCGGGTTCCTCGGCCCAGGTGCCGATACCGAAGTTCTTGTCTGCAGACCATTCGGCGCCCACCTTTACTTTATTGTTGATCTTGCCGATATTCTTGGCCCAGTTTGCCTTGAGGGAAACGCGGGTGTTCAGAGGACGGTCGTCGTGGGCCATGGTGTTATACCAGATTCCGGGAGGAAGCAGGACGGCCAGGTTGTCGCCGCCTTCCTGCCAGGGAGCGCCCATGTAATAACCCTCTTTCTGGGCGTGCATGCTCACGCTGCTGATGGACTCGGAATAACGGCTGCGGCCTCTGGAACGCTTGTCGCTATACACGGCCGATGCCTTCATCTCTACGTTGGTGATCCAGGACTTGTTGAGCAGCCAGTTGAGGGAGAGGCTGCCGCGAAGCGCATTGTCCTTTCCGACGGAGAAGGTCTCCAGCATACGGTCAGGGTCTGCCTTGTCATTGTAACCGCCCAGGTTGCCGGTGACATTGGCCGATAAACGCAGAGGCATATCGGCGAAGGCGCCGCGGGTGAACTGGCGGCTGTAGGTCAGGCCCAGCTGCTTGCGGTCGTAGGAAGAGAAGGGAGACATCTTATTGCTGATGGAGCGCGTGTATTCCACCGTGGAATTGAGGATGCCGCGGGATTCGCCGGAACGGGTTGTCCCGAGGCTGAAGCCCTTGTTCAGGGAAACCTGCTTGGTGAGCGGGCTGGTGGACATGGTGACAGTCCAGGGGGTCTTACCACGCTGGGTGTTGATTTTCACCACGCCGGAAGTCATGTCTCCGTATTCCACGGAGGGAACACCGGTGACGACTTCCACTGACTCTACGTTGGAGGAAGCGATGTTATTGGTGGCTACACCGGATACGCTGGTAAAGGACGCGTTGTTGGTTAGACGGACACCGTCCACTTCCACGGCCGTACTGAAGGATCCGCCTCCACGGATGGAGAAGGTCTGGGTGCTGGTGAGCGTGGCTGCTCCGGTTTTACCACCGGGAAGCAGGCCGCCGATGTCTGTGACATTCATCACCTGCACATGTTCCAGCGCCACCTTGTCGATGGTTCGGGAGGTGGCGGCGGAATTGGTGTTTTCCTTGGCCGTGATGACGGCACTCTCCAGTCTCAAGTTGTCCAGGACCAGGTAGATGTGCAGATCGGTCATGTCACCGCTGACGGTAATCTCCTTGGTGAAGGTCACGTAACCGAGGCAGGAAACGGAAAGCACGTTCTTGCCTTCCGGAACGTTTTTCAAGGTGAAGACACCTTGTGCATCGGCAATCGCCCATTGCTCCGACGATTCCAGTACCACGGTGGCATAATCCACGGGTTTACCGTTCTCCCTGTCCGTAATGATACCGGACAAGGTGAAGGTCTGGGACCATGCCAGTGATGTGGAAAGCAGAAGCAGCGCGATGAAGGTCGCAATAAGTCGTTTCATTTTTCCAAAAGGTTAATGATTGGGGTTATGGTTTGCCAGTTCAAAACTGACCGTCCAAGATAGTGTTTTTTTTCGTATCTTTGCATGTTTTAAGAACAAAAAAATATCATGGACAAAAAATCATATGCATTTGGAATGAGCGTGGCATCCAGCTTCTATCAGCAGGGGATCCACGTCAATAACGTTGAGGACTTCCTCAAGGGATTGAAAGATATGCTTACCGGTACCAAGCCGGAGATCAGCATGGAAGAGGCTGGTGAGGCCCTGGAGGCCTTCTACAAGGAGCTCGAGGACGAGGCTTCCGAGCGTGCCGCCGTTGCAGGCGCCGCCGCCAAGGAAGAAGGCGAGAAGTTCCTGGCCCAGATGGCCAAGGACCCTGAGGTGAAAGCCACCGGCAGCGGCCTCATGTACAAAGTAATCAAGGAAGGCACCGGCAAGAAGCCGAAGGCCACCGACAAGGTATATTGCCACTACGAGGGCACCTTCCCCAACGGTCAGGTGTTCGACAGCTCCTACAAGAGAGGAGAACCCATCGAGTTCGGCCTGAACCAGGTCATCAAGGGTTGGACCGAAGGCCTGCAGCTGATGAGCGAAGGCGCCAAGTACGAACTGTACCTGCCCTATCACCTCGCTTACGGTGAGACTGGCACCCATGGCATCCCTCCGTGCAGCGCGTTGAAGTTCGTGGTGGAACTTATTGAGGTAAGATAGGAGATTCCCGGTCAAGCCGGGAATGACGAGAAGAGATTCCCGGTCAAGCCGGGAATGACGGAATGGAGACAATCATTCAGGCCATCGAGATCTTCGCGCTGGTCACCGGTATCATCTATGTGGTGCTGGAGATCTTGCAGAAGAACACTATGTGGGTAGTCGGCATCCTTACGGGTGCCGCCTGCGCATTTGAATTCGCCGTCACCCACGTCTGGGCTTCGATGGCCCTGAATCTCTATTATGTAGTTATGTCCGTGGTGGGCCTCATCCAGTGGAAGAAAGCCAGCGGCCAGGTGGCCGAAGGCGAAATCCACCTCCAGAAGGTCCCCCTCAAAACCGGCATCCTCAGCGCCGTGGTCTTCACGGCCGGCAGCGCTGTCATGACAAGCATCCTGATGGCCACCGGCGACCCCGCCCCCTTCCTGGACGCAGTAGCCGTGATGCTCAGCGTCGTTGGAACCTGGTGGCTGGCCCAGAGCTATCTGCAGCAGTGGTTCCTCTGGATCGTGGCCGATATCCTCACGACGACGCTGTGCCTGACCACCGGCCAGTACTGGATGGCTGCCCTGTATCTCATCTATATCGGCAGCGCGGTCTATGGGTATTTCCATTGGAAAAGCAAGGGAAAATACTTACCTTTGAAAGATTAATCCGATAACCGTGAAACAACTGATTATAGACTGCGGCGCGACCAAGGCCGATTGGTGCGTCCTCGAGAATAAAACTACCCGGACCGTCCGTACCCGGGGCTTCAATCTTTTCCAGACCTCCGAAGAACTTCTGGGGGAAATCATCGGAGAAGCGGCCGCCCAGATCGGCTCCGGCGTGGAGGATATCCACCTGTATGCCGCCGGCCTGCTGGAGAAGCCTGCGGTGGATTTCGGCCGATGGTTCCCCGGCGCGGAGATTGAATATGCCTCCGACATGCTGGGTGCGGCCCGCGCCGTCTGCGGCCACAAGCCCGGCATCGCCGCCA
>JAEEXZ010000014.1 GCA_016288055.1 Bacteroidales bacterium | reverse complement strand
CTGGAGCTGAATACGGTGCGCACGCGTATCCGTCGCGGCAAGCAGCATCTCTCGGAAATGATGTTAAGGGGAGAAGTAGAATGAACGCAAGCGAATTTCTCAGTTTTGTGCGGGAGGACTTCCCGCTTACACCCGCGCAGGAGGCCTCTTTCGAGGCGTTGGATGCGCTGTACAGGGAGTGGAACGCACAGATCAACGTCATCTCCCGCAAAGATATCGACGGGCTGTATGACCACCATGTACTGCACTCGCTCTCTATCGCCCGGTACCTTCTCACGGTGGAGGGGTTGTCCGAAAAGTTCGCCCATGCCTCCGTACTGGACCTTGGCACCGGCGGCGGCTTCCCCGGCATCCCGCTGGCCATCCTCTTTCCCGAGGCACGGTTCACCCTGTGCGACTCCGTGGGCAAGAAGACCATCGTGGCGCAGGCCGTGGCATCGGCCCTGAAACTGCCCAACGTGAAGGTGGTGAACGCCCGGGCCGAGAGCCTTCCGGAGACCTTCGACTTCGTGGTATCCCGCGCGGTCGCCTCCCTTCCGGATTTTTACCCCTGGGTGAAGGGAAAGTACTCCGGCGGCATCCTCTACCTCAAAGGTGGAGACGTCGTGGAAGAAATCGCGGAAGTGATGGCCAGGCACAAGCTTCCCCGCGGTTCCGTGCACACCTGGCCCGTTTCTTCCTGGCTCCGGGACCCGTATTATGACGGAAAACTCGTCATACATATCGAAAAATAATTTTGCTGTTTCGCTGGAAATTACTACCTTTGCAGTCCATTACGCGAAAATATAAAAAAGATATATCATGAAAAGAACATTTCAACCTTCCCGTCGCAAGCGTGTGAACAAGCACGGCTTCCGCGCAAGAATGGCTTCCGCCAACGGTCGCCGCGTTCTGAACGCCCGCCGTCGTCACGCCCGCAAGAAACTCACCGTATCCAGCGAGGACCGCTGGTAGTCTTGCACCCAAGAAAAATAACGAAGAGGCCAACCCCCATGGGAGTTGGCCTCTTTTTGTTGGTTATTGATTGGTTATTGGATCCCCTGACGGCGGGCCTGCAGTTGGAGCGAAATCTCCTTCATACGGGCCGTGGTAAGGGGATAGAAGCAAAGGAAGAGAATGCCGATGGCCGCGCCGACGGCGGGCACGAAGCTCATCATGGCCTTGATGGCATTCAGCGTCTGGGGAGCCTGCACGTCCAGGGCCTTGTCGTAACCGAAGACCCCCAGAAGCGCCAGCAGGAGGAACCCGCCGATGGCACCGCCAAACTTCTGCGCCATGGAAGAGGAGGAGAAGATGAGGCCGGTGGAGGAGGCGCCGTGCTGAAGCTCAGAGTAGTCGGCCACGTCGGCGAACATGCTCCAGGTCAGAGGAGCCGCCACGCCGAATGCCAGGGAAACCAGCACCTGGAGCGCCAGCAGCACCCACACGCCGGAGGCGGCATGGACGGGCACGAACCATACGGCGCAGCTGAACAGGACGACGGCGGCCAGGGACCCGATGAAAGTATCCCGCTTGCCGAAGCGTTCCGACAGCCCCACGGAGAAAGTGACGCCGATCATCTGCGCGATCTCTCCGATGGTGAGATAGATGGCGCAGGTGAGGACAATTCCGGTATCGAGGATGTTGGCGAAGTAATAGGCCGCCGCGCCGCCGCGAATGGAACCGCACAGCAGCTGGCCGATGGAAGCGCCCAGCAGGAGCCACCAGGGACCGTTCTTGCCGAGGGCGCGGAGGTCCTCCCGGATGGAAGACAGGCCCTGGCTTTCCTTCTTTTCCACCTTCACATGCTCGCGGGTGAGCAGGAAGCAGCCCACGAAGAGCACGGCGCACATCGCCGCCACAATCGACACCACCAGCGTCCACTGGATGGGGTCTGCATCTCCGACGCCGCGGATAACCTTTCCGGCAGAATTTTCCGTGCCGATGACCGACTTCTCGAACAGCCAGAAGATGCCCATGGCGATGAAGCTTCCCACGTACGCGAAGAACATGCGGAAACTGGAGAAGACGCTCTTTTCACGCGAGTCGTCCGACACGACGCCCAGCATGGCGCCATAGGGGACGTTCACCGCCGTGTAAGCGGTCATCATGAGGATATACATGAGGTAAGCATACACGTGCTTGAGCTCATAGGAACCGCCCGGCACATAGAAGGACAGGATGCCGATGACGGCGAACGGGATGGCCATCCACAGAAGATAGGGCCGATACTTGCCCCATTTGGTATCCGTACGGTCTGCCACAAGGCCCATCACGGGATCTGAGATGGCGTCATAGAGTTTGGTCACCAGCAGCAAGGTAGCCGCATGGGCCGGCCTGAGGCCGAACACGTCGGAATAGAAAATGGGAAGGTAGTAAGAAAAGATTTTCCAGAACATGGAGGAGGCGAAATCCCCCAGTCCATAGCCTATTTTCTCGGATAGTTTTGCAGACATCTACGATTGTGGTTAACGCTTCAAAATTACAAAAAAGTTACAACACAGACAAGACCTGGAGGCACATACGGGTGTTGTGATAGGGGCATTTCCAAAAGCCCGCCTTGGGCTGGGAAGCGTCCCGGGAACCGTCGGGCAGGATTGCCCACCACCACTCTCCGGAGAGGGGATCCACCAGATGGTCCTTGATGTAACTCCAGGCGCCGAGGGCGCGGTCCCAGCCCCGGGCCTCGGCATGATACTTCCAGAGCCAGAGGTTGCCGACGACGGTCTCGGCCTGCACCCACCACTGGCGGGAATCGTCGCAGTGCCCGTCCGGCAGTTTCTCGTAACGGAGGGAGCCGTCGGGCAGGAGGCCCTCGTTTCCGGCCTGGCCGATCCGAGCCGCCCACGGCCGCACGCGGTTCACAAGGTCTGCGTCACGCAGGGCGAAAG
Source organism: Bacteroidales bacterium (assembly GCA_016288055.1). Lineage (GTDB taxonomy): Bacteria > Bacteroidota > Bacteroidia > Bacteroidales > UBA932 > Cryptobacteroides. Next base: position 38,024 of record JAEEXZ010000014.1, on the reverse strand, counting down.
CGGCTTCCAGAAGGAGCCAGGAGGTCTCGATGTCGTGGCCATACGAAACCGCACCGGGAAGCACCGTCCAGTCTTTCTTAAAGTAGAGCTGCAGATGGCCGTCCGGTCCCATGATACGGGTACCCATGATCTCCAGCAGCGCCTCCAGCGCAGCCTTCAGGCCTTCATCCGGCCACACCTGATAAAGGTTGGAGTAGGCCTCCAGGATGTGAAGGTGGGAATTCATGGTTTTGTCGGCGTTGATGTCATGGGCGCTCAGGGACATATCCTCCAGCGGGGAGAAGTCCCGCGCCAGCGCCTCAATGTATCCGCCGTTCACCGTATCCTTGAAATAGGTTTCCACCACCCTGTACAGGTTGATGGCGTTTTTCAGGGATTCCTCGTCTCCGCTTACGCGGTACAGTTCGGCCAGGGCATAGATGGCAAAACCCTGGGCATAGAGCTGCTTCTTGGTATCCAGACGCTCCCCTTCCGCGGTGACGCTCCAGTACACGCCGCCGTTCTTGTGGTCACAGAAATGGTCCAGGAACCAGTCGCGCGCATGCATGGCCGCCACCAGGTATTCCGTATTCTGGAGGGCGCCGTAAGCGGCCGCGAAGCTCCAGATGAGCCGGGCGTTGAGGATGACGCCGCGGGGGGCGTCATAAAAAACAGACCCGTCGGCCGACACTTCTCCATAGAAGCCACCGCGCGGGTCTTTGAGCTTGAGCCAGAAAGGCAGAATATTGGAGGTCAGGTTATCCCTGACCTCCATCAGAAACAGATCGGTTTTGGTCTCCATATGTGTTATTTATTAGGGGTATCCCAAATCTTGGTCTCGGTGCACTTCACCAGTTTGCCAAGACCGCCGGCGCCGATGCGGAACTCGCCGGCCTCCAGGCGCCATCGGCCGTCGGCCCCGACGAATGCCAGGTCGGAAGCGGGCAGCTCGAAGGTGACGGTCCTGGTCTCACCCGGTTCCAGGGCGATTTTTTCGAAGCCGCGGAGGCGCTTCACGTCCGGGATGAGGGAAGCCACGAGGTCGGAGCTGTACAGCAGCACGGCCTCCTTGCCGGCACGCTTGCCGGTATTGGTCACATCCACGCTCACCTTCAGGACATCGCCGTCCTTGAAGGAAACAGATTCTTCGCTACGCTCAGAATGACAAGTGACCTGCAGGTTGGAGTAGGCAAAGGTGGTATAGCTGAGGCCATGGCCGAAGGGCCACTGCACATCCATGACCGCGTCATAGTTGTAGGAGCCTCCCATGGTCTCGCGGTGCTCGGACACCTTGTAGTCGTAGGTATGCAGGGCGTTGATGTGCTTGGAATAGGTAAAGGGCAGCTTGCCGGAGAAGTTCTCGTCGCCGGAAAGCAGGGCGGCCAGGGCGTCGGCGCCATGGTTGGAGGGCAGCATCACGTCCACCACCGCGGCGGCCAAAGGCTCGATATCGCCGATGAGGCGGGGACGGCCTTCGTTAAGCACCAGCACGACGGGCTTTCCAAGGGCGGCCAGTTCACGGACCAGTCTCTTCTGGTTTCCGGACAGGTTGAGGTCGTCCATGTTGCCGGGCGTCTCGCAGTAGGAGTTTTCACCTACGCAGGCGATGATGATGTCGGCTCCGCGGGCGGCGGCGACAGCCTTGGCAATGCCGGAAGCGTCTTCCTTCTCCCAGGCCATGGGCGTCTCGTCATACACGACGCCGGGGGCATAGGTCACATGCGGGAAACGGGCCTGCAGGGCCTCCAGAATGGTGTTGTACTGAGGGACATATTCGTCGGCGGCACCCTGCCAGCGATAGCTCCAACCGCCGTTGAGAGCGCGAAGACTGTTGGCATTGGGACCGGTTACGAAAATCTTCTTATGCTCAGGGATGGGCAGGATGCCGTCGTTCTTGAGGAGCACCTCGGATTCGAGGGCGGCGGCATAAGACTCCCTGGCGAAGCGTTCGCAGGCGAATTCCGGATACTCCTGCTCTTCCCAGAGGGGATTCTCGAACAGGCCCAGACGGACTTTCAGGCGCAGCACGCGGCGCACGGCGTCATTGAGGCGGGCCTCGGAAATCCGGCCTTCCTTCACCAGTTCCACGATGACATCGCAGCAGGCGGGATCATAGGGGTCCATAATCATGTCGATACCGGCGTTGATACCCATGGCGACGGCCTCCTTCTTGTCGGCAGCCACGTGATCACGCACATAGAGGTTGTCTATATCGGCCCAGTCGGTTACCAGCATACCGTCCCAGTTCAGCTGTTCCTTCACCCATCCGGAGAGCAGCATGGCGTTGGCGTGGGTGGGAATGCCGTTGATGGAGGCCGAGTTCACCATAGCGGTGAGGGCGCCGGCACGGAAGCACGCGAGGAACGGGGCGAAGAACTTCTCGCGGAGGTCGTTCTCCGCGATATAGGCAGGCGTACGGTCCTTACCGGAAGCCGGCACGCCGTAGCCCATGAAGTGCTTGATGGAAACGGCCACATGCTGCAGGTCGATGTGGTTCGGATCCGTACCCTGGAGGGCCAGGGTTTCCTCGCGGGCCATCTCGGCCTGGAGGTAAGGGTCTTCACCGTAACTCTCCCAGATACGCGGCCAGCGCGGGTCGCGGCCCAGGTCCATCACCGGAGAGAACACCCACGGCACCTGCGTGGCGCGGGTCTCGTAAGCCATGGCCTCGCCCATCTGACGGGCGAAGTCGCGGTTGAAAGTGGCGGCCAGGTTGATTTCCTGGGGATACAGGGAGCCTTCGTTGATATAGGAAGCACCGTGGATCATGTCCAGGCCATAGATGCAGGGGATTCCAATCTCCTTCATGGACTTTTCCTGGATCTGGCGGACCATGGCGGAGGTGTGTTCGCGGGAATGCGCAGCGTCGTGCATCACGTTCAGGATGGAGCCCACCTTGTAGTGGCCGATAATCAGGTTCAGTTTGGCGGTATCGATTGCCTCGTGGGTGTCGTCCTCAAGGGTGGAGATATTCAGCTGTACCAGCTGCCCAGCCTTCTCTTCCAGGGTCATCTTTCCCAGCACACGTTCCACCTGGGCCTCGACGGCTTTGTCGGAGGGAATGGCAGGTGCGGTCTTGGGCGCGTTACAGGAACAAACAGCAGATAGCATTGCAACGGGGATTAGGTAATTCTTCATATAGTACTTGGTTACAGTTTTACTGAGTAGGAACGGCCGTCATAGACCACGTTCATGGCGGCGTATCCGTCCGGGTCGTACGGGTGCGGATGCTCCGGATCCACCACGCAGACACGGAAAGTCCGGCTTTTCAGGAATCCGGGGTAGGAGCCCTTCCGCGCGCCGATCAGCAGCTGGCGGGCTTCGTCGTCCCAGGTGAAATCGATGGTGCTGTACCGGCCCTTCTCGTAGGCGTAGCTTACGCCGTCGTCCTCATAGAGGGTAAACGAAGCGTCGGCCCCGGCGAATATGACCAGGAGAATCTCGTCGGCCGGCTTCTGGTCCGTATATTCGATGGACGGGCCGAAGGGGATGATGCTTCCCGCCTTCACGAACAGCGGCATGCGCTCGAAGGGAGCCTCCGCGGTGATGCGGCCGCCGCCGGGATAGTAAGTGCCGTTGTAGAAATCATACCATCCGCCTGCGGGAAGATAGACGCTGCGCGAACGGGCCTTGTACTCATACACCGGGCACGGCATCAGGGACGGGCCCAGGAGCCACTGGTCCGAGAGGTCGCGAACCTCGGGATCGTCGGGATAGTCCATCGGCAGGCCGCGCATCATGGTGGCGTCCTCGAAGTGGACGGCCCCGGCGAGGGAATACAGATAAGGCATCAGGCGATAACGCAGCTGCATGTACCACAGGATGCTGTTGTAGGCCGATGATCCCTCCGGCGCAATGTTCCACAGCTCGCGGCGGGGATACTGTCCGTGGGTGCGGAACAGCGGCACGAAGGCACCCAGCTGGTGCCAGCGGGTCTGGAGTTCCCGCCACTCGTCGGCATTCGCCGGGTCGTGGAATTTCCCGAGGACCGAGAAGCCGCCGATATCCATTCCCCAGAACGGGATGCCGCTCATGGAATAGTTCAGGCCGGCTGCCATCTGCATGCGCATGTCGGTCCAGGTGGTGCCGATGTCGCCGCTCCAGGAAGCGGTGCTGTAACGCTGCAGGCCGCCGAATCCGTTACGCGTAAGGAGGAACACCCGTTTGTCGGGGTCCACGCTGCGTTGTCCTTCGTAAATAGCCTGGGCGTTCACCAGGGCGTAGGCGTTGAAGTATTCACGGCTGGAGCCAAGGGCGTTGGGTTCCAGCAGCCATTTCATGTATTCCAGCGGAAGGCAGTCGCGAAGATTGGGTTCGCTGGCATCCATCCACCAGGCGTCGATTTTCCTGCCATAGCGGGAGTAGAGGCACTCGTCCATCTGGCGCCAAAACATCCGGCGGCCGCCGGGAGCATAGGCGTCATAGAAACTCTGCCGGTGGCCCAGCCAGTCTTCGAGGCTGTCTTCCTCGGCGTGGGTGTAGGCAAAGCCGGCCTCCTTCAGTTCCCTGTAGTGCTCCGTGTTAGTATAGAACTTGGGCCAGACGGAAATCATGAAGTGCGCGCTCATGTCGTGCACGTCGTCCAGCATCCTTTCGGGGTCGGGGTAACGGGAAGTGTCAAATTCATGGCTTCCCCACTGGTCCTCCGTCCAGTACTGCCAGTCCTGGACGATGTTGTCCACGGGGATGTGGCGGTTGCGCATTTCCCGCAGGGTTTCCACCAGGTCCTCCTGCGTGGCGTAACGCTCGCGGCTCTGCCAGAAGCCCAGTGCCCATTTGGGCATCACCTGGGCCTTGCCGGTAAGGAGACGGTAATCCCGGATAACGGCGTCATAGTTCTCCCCGGCCATGAAGTAATAGTCGGCCTGGGGTTCGTATTCGCTCCAGTACGTGAGGCGGGACTCCTGTGCAGGGCTCTCCAGCGGTGCAACGCGAAGGCCGATGTAAGAGACGCCCCCGTCCGGCTCCCAATCGATGTGCACGGGCGTGGGAACGCCTTTCTCCAGATGCACGGTAAACTTGTAGCTGTTGGGGTTCCAGGCCGGACGCCAGCGACGGCTCATCACCTCCTCGCCGCCTACCAGCGTGCACTGGAAGCCGGCATAGTACTGGATGAAGTGATAATCTCCGCTCTCACGGGCGGTGATGGTACCGTCATAACTCACCCGGGCGCCGGAAAGCGGAATCTGAGGAAGATTCCGGATAGCCCACTCGTTTTCGTAGAAAAGGCTGTCTTCCCGCTGCACCAGGGTGGTGCCGGAGGCCGTCCGGTAAGTCCCCTTCAGCTCGAGGTCGAAGACCTCTCCCAGCTGGCGGTACGGCTGGGCCGATCCCCATCGGCCCTGGGAGTAGGCGTCGAACAACATGCCATAACCCTTGTTGGAAACCACGACGGGGACGCTGATCTTGGTGTTGTACTGATACAGCTCCTCCCGGCGGCCCTTGTGGTCGAACTCCCCTGCCTGATGCTGGCCCAGGCCGTAAAAGGCCTCGTCCTCGGCGGAGGCGTAGCTCACCGTGGTGCTCCAGGCCTCGCCATTGGCTTCAAAGGAAGCATGGCCATCCAGGGCGAGAGGCGTTCCATCGGCCCGGTAAAAGGCCGTCTCACCGTCGGAAAGGGCAATCTTCACCTGCAGGGAGGATGTGGTGACGCACACCCATCCGTCCACGGTTTTTACCTTGAAGTCGTGGAAGTCCTTCTGGGGAAGGACCATCAGGCTTTCGCGGTCACGGAACTTCCCGTCCGGAGAAACGCTCACGCGCACCACTTCAGGGTTCACGAATTGCAGGCGGACCGCCGGTCCCCCGGCAGTCCGGACGACGACCTCGCTGCGCTGGCAACCAAGCAGCGCAAGGGCAAGGGCGGCGGTCCAAAAGGGTTTGAAACGGGACATAAGTTTATTGATTTCTGTCGATAAGCCTGTTCAGGGTTTCCACCGACAGGCCGGTACGCAGCCCGTCCTCGGGCGTGTTCATGCAGTAATCCACCAGACGGTCCACCGTGGACGTGGCTACATGCATGCGGGTGTCGGAGGAAGCATAGTAGATGAACACGCGGCCGTCTTCGTCGGCAATCCAGCCGTTGGAAAAGAGCACGTTCATCACGTCGCCGATGTACTCCCCTCCCTCCGGGGCCATGAAGAAGCCGCCGGGCTGGGCGATGACCTTCGTGGGGTCTTCCAGGGAAGTCATGTACAGGTAAAGAACATAGCGCAGGCCACTGGCGCAGCCCCGTACGCCGTGGGCCAGGTGAAGCCAGCCCTTCGGGGTCTTGATGGGGTGCGGGCCCTCGCCGTTCTTCACCTCCTTGATGGTATGGTAGAAACGGCTGTTGATGATTTTCTCTTCCTTCACCACAGCGTTTTCCATGCTGTCCACCAGAGCCCAGCCGATTCCTCCGCCGTTTCCGGCGTCGATAAAGCCGTCCTGCGGACGTGTGTACAAGGCATATTTCCCGTTCACGAACTCCGGGTGCAGCACCACGTTGCGCTGCTGGCTGGCGGCCTTCAGGTCCGGCAGGCGCTCCCAGTTCACCAGGTCCCGGGTGCGGGCGATGCCGGCGGCGGCCGTCGCGGCGGAGAGGTCTCCCTCGGCCGTATGGTCCTTGCGTTCTACGCAGAAAATGCCGTAGATCCAACCGTCCTCGTGGGCGGTAAGGCGCATGTCATAGATATTGGTGGCGGGTTCTCCCCACTCGGGCATGGTGACGGGACGGGGCCAGAAGCGGAAGTTGTCCACGCCGTTCGGGCTCTCGGCCACGGCAAAGAAGGATTTTCTGTCATTGCCCTCCACGCGGACCACCATCACGTACTTGCCCTTCCACTTGATGGCGCCGCTGTTGAGCGTGGCATGCACGCCCAGGCGCTCCATCAGGTAGGGATTCGTCGCCTTGTTCAAGTCGTAACGCCATTCCAGGGGAGCATGCTCCGCCGTGAGGATGGGATTCTCGTAACGCTCGTATATGCCGTTTCCTTCAACAGGAAAGTTCTTCTTCTCTATCAGCTGGCGGTGGCTGTGTCTGAGCCACTCCAGACGTTCTTCAAAAGTCATAAATCTAGTCTAACAAAAGTATTTTATCCTGAGCCGCGAATGCTTTGAAGTCTTCCTCTCCCCCATAACCTTTCCAGGGGCCGTAGAAGTGACCGGGGCGGTCATGCGCATTGCGCCAGGTGAGAACATAGGAGATGGGGAAACCCTGAATGGCAGGATACAGGGCATTGCACCACCAGTTGGCATCCGGAATACCCTCCAGGCCGGTTTCGCTGAAGCATATGAGTTTATTATGCCCGGCACCAAGGGTCACCAGTGTCGAGAGCATGTCCTTCACCTCGGCGCCGAAGCGTGCGCCGGCATCGGCCATCGATTCTCCGGGAGCAACGAATTCATAAATGTCGGTTCCCAGGATATCCACGTATTCGTCTCCGGGATAGCGGGACATGTATTCCCCGGCCGGAATAGGTCCGTTGGGGGAATAGCACCACAGGATGTTGGAAAGGCCGCGCTCCTTGGTGAAATAGCGCCAGGTCATGCGATAGAGTTCCTGGTACTCCTCAGGCGTACAAAGTTTACCGCCCCACCAGAACCAGCTGGCAAGATTCTCGTGCCAGGGCCGGAAGATGACGGCCACGTCTCCGAGGCTCTCGATAAAATCGGCCGCACGCTGCAGCCATACCATGAATTCGTCGTGCTTTTCCCCTCCGGGAAGGATGGATTTCACCACCTGGTCCGAGGAAACGTCCCAAGCGTCTCCACCAGTAACGAGGTTGTCCGGGTGCCAGGAGAAGGTGACCATACCCCCGCGCGCGATGTGCTGGAGGGCTGCCTTCCGCATGAGCCCGAAGGGGACACCGTCCAGGTTCTTCTCGCTGCCGTGCTCGATGTCTCCGAGGTCGAAGCCCACCATGGCGGGATACTTGCCGGCGACATCCTTGACGTCCGAACGCTCCAGGGCGTCACTTTCCCAGTCCTCCACGCACCAGGCGTGGCCGTAGGCAAGGTCGTCCTGATGGGCATAGGCTATCCGGCCATTTTCCGCCAGGGAAGAAAGGCGCGCCGTCAATTGGTTCTTGGGTGAATCCATTTCACTGCTGCAGGCCATAAGGGTCACAGCTACAAATATAAAACTAATCTTTTTCATTAAAAAACAGGTGCTGAATCAAAAACAGACTGAAGGGTATAAGTGGGATCTTCGCTGGTACGGGCGCGGACCATCACTTCCACGGGTTCCCGGCTGGCTCCGATGTAACTGCCGTCCCCATGATTGAAGTAACCGTGCTGTTCCCGTCCGGTGCCCTCGGCGCCGTTGTCCCACAGGAAGCAGGGCATGCCGAAGACCTTGGCGGCCTTCACCACATACTCCATGTAATAGAGGTAGAATTTCCACGCGCGCGTGTCAGTCTTGCTGCGTGAAGAGCAGCCGAACTCTCCTATATAGACGGGGATATTCTTGGCTACATAGTTGGTATAGAGGTTATTGAATACTTCCTGCACATGATCCTCGTCGCTGCCAGGGGCCTTCTTCCCTACTGCGCCGGTGTGGCCCCAGTCGCTGTACTGGGTTTCTCCGATGGTGTATTCGGAGGGGTCGTAGAAGTGGACGGATATCATGAGTTTGCCGGCGGGATCTTCGGGCAGGGTCATGTAACGGACATAGGCCGGGTTGGCGGCGTAGGAGGGCACCCCCAGCCAGCGGGTGGCGTTATTGCCTCCGGTAGCGCGGACAGCGGTCACGAAAACCTGGTTCCACTCGTTGAGGATGTTGCACTGGCGGGTAGGGTCGGCGCGAAAATCGGCACTCCATCCCCAGCCGCCGTCGTTGATTTCATTGAAGCCCTCCATGATGAGCCAGTCGGTGCCGCAGTCCTTGAACTTGTTGGCGATGTTGGTCCATGCACCGGCAATCTTCGCCTTGATGGCCTCGTTCAGGGCGGGATCGTTCACTGCATTTTTGATGTCCTGCCACTGGTAAGTGTTGTCGGAGCCGTGGTTCTCGTCATGGTGCATGTTGATGATGACCTTGAATCCCTCGGCGTGGGCATACTGAACCACCTCGTAAACGCGGTTGATCCAGGCTTCGTCTATGGTGTACTCCGGAGCGGGGCCGATCATCCTGAGCCAGGAGACGGGAATGCGGACGCTGGTGAAACCGGCAGCCTTCACGGCGGTGAACAGGGCCGGGGTAGCCACCTGTGCCTGCCAGGCGGTCTCGCTGGGATAACCTTCGTTTTCGCCGGCCCAGGGTCCGTTGTAATAACCGTCGAAATGATTGCCCATATTCCAGCCAAGGGCCAGGGTACGGCTCATGGCCACGGCATCGTTATCCACCAGTTCCGGATCCGGAATCACTTCCTTGGCCTTCTGAACCACGGTGATGGTTTTGGCGGCCACACCTTTGGCCGTGATGGTCACTTCCGCCGTGCGGTCCTCGAACTTTTCGTTGGGGGCAGCCTTCAGCGTAACGGTGAGCTTGTAGCCCTTGTACACTCCTTTTTCCGAGAAGCTGAGCCAGCTTCGGGCCGCCGACGGGATGCCCACGACGGGACGCTCCGGGCTCAGGATAATGACCTCCTGGCTTGACTCCGAAGCCGCAAGGGTAATGGACTCCGGGCTTAGAGTGATGGCGGCAGGCGCCTTGGGGTCCGTGGAACCGCCTGCACCTGCCTTATTGCATGCACATGCCAAGATGGCTGTGAAGAGAATAATAGTTCGAGTTAACAATCTCATAGTTTTACAGTTTTAGAGGGGCTTTGTTAATGGGAACCCGGAGGGACGGTCAGGTCCCCCCGGATTAGAAAAGGATTATTTAAGCGTTACCTTGGTCACTATCAGGCCCTCGCCCTGGACTACCATGGCCGTATCTCCCCACCCGTCACTTGTTTCCATGACGGTAGTACAGAAGTCGGCATCCATGACCACATCAATGATGGCGGGAGCAGCCCCCTCATCGAACTTAGGGCAGGCTATCTGGCCCCAGTTGGCATCATTGATCTGGAGCTGGGCAAAGGCAAACTGGGAAACGTAGAAGCGGAGTGTCTTGCCGGGTTTGATTCCGGCTGCGGCAAGGTCTGCTTTATAGATGCGGAAGGCACCGCCGGCTTCCTCGTTGGCCCAACTGCCCAGGTTTCTCTCCTGGTTCATCAGGACGGTCTCGGAGTTGTCCACAACGACGGAAACTTTCTTCACCACAAGGCCTTCACCCTGGACGACCATACCCGTGTCGCCCCATCCGTCGCTCGTCTCCATGACTTTGGCATAGAAGGCGGCATCCACCTCCACATCAATCGTCTCGGGAGCTTCGCCTTCGCCGAACTTAGGTATGGCTATCTGGCCCCAGTTGGCATCGTTGATCTGAAGCTGGGCGTAGGCGAACTGGGAAACGTAGAAGCGGAGAATCACGCCCTCGGCAAATCCGGCCGCAGTAAGGTCGGCCTTATACAGGCGGAAGGCACCGCCGGCTTCCTCGTTGGCCCAGCTGCCCAGGTTCCGTTCCTGATTCATCACCACCGTTTCGATAATGGTCGCAGGAATAGCTTCCACCGTATATTCGACGGCACCGTTGGAGGACTCCAGGCGGATGACCGTACCGGAACCGGCCATGGCAGGCATGCAGATGAACAGGGCATTTCCGTTAAGTATATACTGGACTGCCTCGCCGTTGACCTGGACGCCGGTCAGGACCGACTCGTTAGCTACTTCCACCGTCACGACGGAACCGCCGTGGATTTCCATTTCGGAAAGATCGGTGAGGATATAGCAGGCTACGGGCTTGTCCACCTCCAGTTTGCCGGCGCTGAGCGTAGTGCCGTTCTTGAGGTTGAGGATGAGGTCACCGCTTTCGGCCGTGGTGGGTACGGAGACAGTGATCGCCGTTTCCGTAGCCTCGACATTCACCTTGACACCGCCGCCGAAGGTAACCGCGGCCACCAGGTCCAGGTCCGTACCTTCAATGGTGATGGGAGAGCCGGCAGCGGCAGGATTGGCGCTGAAACCGGTCACCTCGGGCTTGACCAGGGTGAAGGGAACGCTTACCTGCTTGCGGTTCACCATGATCAGAACCACATCTCCTTCGACAGCCTTTTCGGGAACGGGGAAGCTGATCTCCGTGCCGGTGGCCTCACGGTCAAAGTCCGAGAGGCCCTCGCCGCCCACGACGATGTTGTCCACCAGATCCAGGTCCTTACCGGTAACGGTGAGGACGGCGCCGGCCTTGATGGGAGCGGGGCTCACGGCCAGCTCGGAAGGAGCCACGGTAGTAAGCGTGCCGATGGGAACGCTCACGCCGGAAGCCATCACCAGGGCCACCTCGCCATCCGGGGCAAGTGCGGAAAGTTCGAAGGTGATTTCACTGTCGGTGGCCTCGAACTCGGGGACCGAGTAGTTGCCGCCGATGGTGATATCCTCCACCAGGAGCAGATGGGAGCCGCTGATGGCAATCTCCTCGTACGCCTTGATGGCCTCTTCCGGGAAAACACCTGCGGCCGTGCCCACGGTAAGGTCGGTCTCGGACTCGATGAGGTTCAGAGTGGCCAGGAGGGCCTTGTCATCGGCACTCTCGGCATCGATCTTGGTCTCGTCCACCGTGCCCAGGGAGAACTTTCCGGTCTGGGCTTCTTCGGGAACGGCCACCTTGATCTCGTAACGGGAATGGGAGATGAATTCGTCCTCGGAGACCTTCACCTTGCTGGCGAAGACAATCTCATGGATGAGGTTGAAGTAGTCGCCCTTGATGGTGAGCGTCTCTCCGGGATAGATGGTGCCGGATGTAAACTCTTCGATGGAGATGGGCTCGTCGAACGTGATCTGGGTCTTACCGGTGAGGGTGGTGCCGTCCTGGAGGGTCAGGACCGGGAAACCCGGAACGGGTCCGTCTTTGGGGACGGTGACGCGGATCTCGGAATGGACACCGGAGGTGACCACCTCGGGGGCGAGGGGCTCAACGCCGGGAATGGTGACAGTGGCCACCTGGTCCAGGTTGGAGCCCACGAAGCGGAGGGTTCCGCCACGCACAACCGGCTGGGGGCCATAGGCCTGCAGAACAACCTTCGCACTGTCATACTGGTCGGTGCTGAGTTCCTTGCGGGAGCAGGAGAGCACCAGCAGGGAAAGCACAGCCAGGATGGAAGTCAGTTGAAATATTTTTTTCATAAGGCTTGTCATTATTTAAGGGGAACAGCACGGATGTTGTCAATCTTGATGACGGGCTGGCATTCGGTACCGGTCACACCGCCTTCGACTACAAAGATAGTAAGGGAAGTGAAATCTTCAGCATTGAGGGAGCCGGTAGCGGCACCGCCGGAGAATCCGTAGGAGAAGTTGGCGTAAGGAACCGTTACGGTAACCCATTCGTCAGCCGTGTCAAAGGAGCCGGAAGCCGTCCAGGGAGAATACAGTCCACGGGGCAGTTCATCGTTGTTGAAATACGTGTTGTTGCAGCCCGCGAGGGTCTTTCCGTCAAGATCCTTCGCGCCTGCGGCACCGTAGGAAATCTTCTCCACGCCGCCCACGATGAGCTGCATGGCACCGGCGCTCCAGGGATTGGAGGACGGGACAAAGAGTTCGAACTTGAGGGCCATGTTCTTCCAGTCGGAGAAGTCGGCAAAGTCGGTCAGGCGTTCGCCGCCCTCATAGGTCTCGGGATCGCCCCAGTTGCCCGGCCAGTACTCGAAGGAGAAGTTGCTGTCATTCCAGCCACCTTCGGCATTCATCGTAACGCCGGGATCTCCCAGGCGCAGGAAGTTGCCGTCCAGCGCGGTGTCGTCGGTCTCGATCTTCTGGGCATGCCAGCCATGGTTGCCGGGATGCGGGTCGGTGTCGAAGTTGAACAGCAGACCGCGGGTATCCTTGTAGAAGAAGGCCGATTTGGCTTCGCCGTAGATGGTCTTCACCTTGATGGGACTGCCGGCCGCTGCCGCAGCGGGTACCTCGAAGTCGATGGTGCCCTTGCTGAAGCTCTTGATACGGGCGGGAATGTCGCCCACGCTGATGGAAAGCGGGACGCTGGGGTCGTCCACGAAGAAGTCTCCGTACAGGGTGGTGACGGAGCCGGGAGCGGCATGCTCGTTCTTCATGGCCGTAATGGAAGGGCCGGGAACCAGCACGCTGAAGTCCACCTTCACGGTGTCGGCGCCGCGGGTAATCAGGTACATCTTGTTGGTCACCATGCCGGGAATCTCGCTGGGGACATCCACCAGCAGGGTGTTCCGGGTAATGTAGCTGTTATTGAGAACGGCCTCCTGGTCATTGAACAGGAGCTTATATACGCTGGTGAGATTTTCACCCACCAGGCAAACGCTGTTGCCCATATAGGCGCTGGTGAGCAGGGAATCTGCCGCGGAAGCCTTCACGGGGCGCACATAGTAAACCGTAGGCTTGCCGTCGGTAAGACGGAAGCGGTCCGGGTCATCCTGGCACGCAGTGAAGCAGACGGCTGCACTGAGAGCGGCTACCGCATAGATGCTTATTTTATTTACGATCTTTTTCATTGCTTACTGTGTTAAGGATTAAAACTCGACGGTGCTGAAGTCGAAGGGCTCGACATCCTGGTCCAGTTTCTGGTTATAGACGACGTCCTCGGACGGGAACGGGAGGGACCCCAGCTTGGAAATGATTGCGGCCTCCGTAGGGGCAAACTCGTCCTCATCGTACTGGATGTCGCTCATGTCCCAGGCTCCGCCGTTGTAGTATGCCTTGCAGGCATCGTCCAGGGACTTGTCCCAGGCATTGCGGCGCTGGTTCATGATGTCGTTCACCGCGAAGGCCGTGTTGTAATAGCCTACGCGCACGTAGTCGTACCAGCGGTCTCCTTCCAGAGCCAGCTCCAGGTTGCGCTCTTTGAACACATCCTCGAAGGTGATGGAGGTCTTGTCGGTCCAGGAAGGGATGGCGCGGCGGCGCACGGCGTTGAAGCATTCAAGGGCGAGAGCGTCCGTCGTGCTGGTCCCGGGGCCGTTGAGCTTGGCCTCGCAGTACACCAGATACACGTCGGAAAGGCGCAGCACATGGGTGGCAAGGCCATTGGCCATACGGCCGGCGCTCACGCCCAGGGCGGCCTTGTGATCTTCACCGTCTCCATAGAGGAACTTCACGCACATGGCGCCGGTAGGGCTGTTCAAGCTGCCTTCCGAGGCGTTGGAGCCGCCGGAGGGGCCGTAGTTCTCGTCGTAGAAGAAACGGAGGTAGTCAAAACCGCCGTTGGTGGTCCACAAGTATTCACACACATCGCCGGGAAGGAGCATGGTGGCCTTGCGGCGGGTATCGATGTCGTGCCGGTCGGCCGGGTTCTCCAGGGCGCTCACGTGGAACTGGTCCTGCAGGGCGATGGTGGGGCCTGCCCACTGTCCCCAGGTATCGGCAAACTCGTCGAATCCCTTCGGGGCGATATCGCACTGGAAAGAGTTCTGGGTGGTCCAGGGCTGGCACGATGCATCCCAGTGCCAGGAGATGAGAGCCTCCAGGTTCTTGTTGTTCTGCATGCGGAAATTGTCGGAATACACTTCCAGCAGCTCGCGGCCGGAGTTCTGGATGACATCCTTGGCATAGAAAGCCGCCTTGTCCAGGTCTTCCTGGTTGAGCGTGCCGGTGACACCGGCCTTCTGCAGGTAAACCTTGGCGAGGAGGGCTTCGGCGCTGTAGTAGTCAATGCGGCCGTCCTTGTTGGCCACTTTCTTCGGAAGAAGCGTGAGGGCCTTTTCCAAGGTCATCACAATGTATTTGTAAACATCCTCCTTGGGGGCCTTGGGAACAGAATTGTAGGAGTTGTTCGCAATGAGGCTGTTCATGTCATGGATGATGGGAACGTCACCGAAGCTGCGCACCAGGAAGAAATAGGCAAACGCTTTCCAGGTGAGGGCTTCACCCATGCACATGTCAACGACAGCCTTGTCCACGCCGGTGGTCTGCTTGAGACGGTTGTAAACCGTAGTGGCGTGCGCGTTCACGCCCCACAGGGAATAACTCATGTCGCGCAGCTCGTCGTTGGAGCCGTTTACCGTGAACTGCATGTAGGGGTTCTTGTCCCCCATGTAGTAGTTGCCGGCAAAACACTCACCCACGCGGTAGAAGCCGCGGATGGCGTCGTACCAGGGAGAGTTGTACAGATAGTTCACGCCCTGGATGCACTGGTCGGCATCCTGGTAGAAGTTCTGGGAATTGTAGTTGTCCTCGGCAGGGCGGTCCAGGAATTTCTCGCAGGAAGAAGCGCCCATTACCAGTACAGCGGCCAGAGCAATATATTTCAAAGTATTTTTCATTTTCTTTTCCTCCCTTGATTAGAATGTGACATTGACACCAAGAGAATATACGGTAGGAGAAGGATAACGGCCGTTATCCAGGCCCATCACGTTCACGGAAGCGGTGCTCGCGCCGATTTCGGGATCATATCCGCTGTACTTGGTGAAAGTGAGCAGATTCTGGATGTTCATCTGGATGCGCAGATTCTCGATCTTCATCTTTTCCAGGGCCTTCTTGGGGAAGGTGTAACCCAGGGTGATGTTCTTGACACGCAGGTAGGAGCCGTCTTCGATGTAACGGTCGCTCATACGGGAGTTGTTGTTGGGATCACCCGTGGTGGCACGCGGCAGCGTGGCGCCGGGGTTCTTCACCTGGACATTCTCCGGATCCTCATACCAGTTCCAGATCTTGTTGGTTCCGTCGTAGGTCTTTCCGGGGTCGATGGCCTCCAGCCGGGTGCGGTCCAAGACGGAGGTGGGCTGGTTGGCCCAGGCGTTCTTCATGTTGCCCACGCGCATGTTCAGGTAATTGAATACCTTGTTGCCATAGGAACCGTTGATGAAGATGCTCAGGTCCCAGTTCTTGTAGGTGAACGTATTGGTCCAGCCGAAGGTGAACTTGGGCATGGGAGAGCCGATGTTGGTACGGTCGCTCTCGGTGATCTTGCCGTCGCCGTTGATATCCTTGAAACGGATATCACCCACCCAGGTGGTGTTGTACTGGTTGTAATCGGCCATATTCTGGGAAGGATGCGCGACGCCGTCGGCATCGACGGTGGTGTTCTTCATGCTTTCGGTGACGGGACCGGCCATCACTTCCTCGATGTTCTGATAGATGCCGTCGGTGACGAATCCATAGAAACTGTAGAGGGGCTCGCCGATATTGGAGACGGACACTACGTCGTTCCACTGGCCGTAGCCCACGATGGCGGCCGATGCCGTACCGGCCAGGGCGACCAGTTTGTTACGGTTGAAGGAAATCTGTCCTTCACTGCTCCAGTGGAAGTCCTTGCCTGCAACGGGATGGGCCGAGAGGGTGAGTTCGAAACCGGTATTGTCAATGTAACCGTAGTTACCCCAGGGAGCGGCCAGGGCAGAGGAAACGTTGCCCATCGTACCCATGTAGGAGGGCAGCTGCAGCGGCATGAGCATATCGTTGGACTTTTTGTCGTACCACTCGGCCACAAGGGACAGGCGGTTGTTGAACAGACTCAGGTCCAGGCCCACGTTGAGCTGTTCCTGCTTTTCCCACATGATGTCCAGGTTGGGGATGTTGCTCTGGCGGTAGCCGGCGCCCAGGCCGGTGGCCACCTTGGTCATGGACGCGCCCCACTTGTAGGAGCCGATTCCGGAGTTGCCGGTCTGGCCCCAGCCCAGACGGAGCTTACCGTCGTTGACGACATTCTTCAGACCCTGCGGGAAGAACTTCTCGTTGGTGAAGCGCCATGCGAGGGCGAAAGAGTGGAACGGAGCCCAGCGCTTGTTGGGACCGAAATTGGACGAGCCGTCGTAACGGAAAGTGTAAGTACCGATATAGCGGTTGTCGTAGTTGTAAGTCTCACGGGTGAAGAAAGAGGCCATGGCGGACGAACCGAAACCGTAGCCGATGGTGGGCGTTCCGGAACCCAGGTAAGGGTTCACCACGTCGTTGGACGGGAGGGCGGTATTGAACACGCTCATGTAGTCCCAGCGGCTTTCCCAGGCTTCCTGGCCAGCCATGGCGGAAATGCTGTGCTTGCCGAAAGTCTTGCTGTAGGTGAGGTAGTTCTTCACCGACCAGTAGATGGAGTTGTTCTTCTGGGAGCGAACCTCGTTGGCGTCGCGCTGGTAGGAACCGAAGCTCACCGAAGGGTTGAAGGTGTCGGCCTTCGAATAGGACAGGTCATAGTCCAGTTCGGCGTGCCAGGTGAGATCCCTGAAGAAGGGGAAGGTAATGTCTGAGAAGATATTACCGTTGATTTTCTGACGTTTGAGGAGAATCTGCTCCAGCATGGCCATAGCCACGGGGTTGATGATGGAGTAGTTCTTCATGGTAATGCTGTAGTAGTTTCCGTCCTGGTCGTAGATAGGGGCGGAAGGCAGCGAAGTGAGGGAGTAGCCGATGATACCTTCGTCGGAATCGGCCAGCTTCATGTTCTCATCGGTGTTGGAATAAGCGGCGCTGAGGCCGATCTTCCACCATTCCTTGAGCTGGGCGTCCAGGTTGGCACGGAGGCCGAAACGCTTGAACTCGGAGCCGATGATGGTACCCTGCTGGTCCATGAAGGAACCGGACACATAGTACTGGACCTTCTCGGTACCGCCCTGGGCACTCACCTGATGCTGGTGCTGGAGAGCAGTACGGAAGATGGCGTCCTGCCAGTTGGTACCCTTGCCCAGGATGGAAGGATCGGAATAGTAATCGTTCTCCGTCACCTGTCCTACGGCGGCCAGGTCATTGTAATACTCTGCGAACTCACGCAGATTCAGGAGGCCGATCCGTTTGGTCTGGCGCTGGACGGCGACCATACCGTCGTAAGAGAACTTGGCGTCTCCGCTCTTACCGCGCTTGGTGGTGATGAGCACGACACCGTTGGCACCCTGCGCACCGTAGATGGCGGTTGCCGAGGCATCCTTCAGGATTTCCATCGACACGATGTCGGAAGGGTTGATGGTGGAGAGGGGGGATACGGTGGAAACCGCACCGTTGCCCAGGGCGTCACCCAGGCCGAAGTCGGCTCCGGACGAGCCGCCGCCCTGCATAATAACGCCGTCAATCACATACAAAGGTTCTGCGTTGGCGTTGATGGTCGCCTGACCACGGACGCGGATGGAAGAGGAAGAACCAGGAGCACCCGAGGTCTGCACGGCGGTAACACCGGCGGCGCGGCCCTGCAGGGACTGGTCGATGTTGGTGATGATAGAGCCCTTGATGGCGTCTTCCTTCATGGAAACGGAAGCGCCGGCGAGGTCGCTCTTTTTCATGGTACCGTAACCCACGACGACAACTTCGTCGAGGAATTCGGCATCCTCTTTCAGGATTACGTTGATGACGGACTGGCCGTCAACGGCGATTTCCTGAGCTGCATAACCGATGGACGTGAACACGAGCGTAGCGCCGGGCTTCACCGTGATCGCGTAGTTTCCATCGAGGTCTGTGATGACACCGTTCCGGGTGCCCTTCTCCATTACGGACACGCCGATCGCCGGTCCCTGAGCGTCAGAGACGTTTCCCCGGACGGTCTTGTTCTGGGCGAACAGGGCCGCGGTGGCGAGGAGTGCCAGCATGAAGGTCACAAATTTTTGTTTCATGCTACTTGAGTTTGGTTAATGGTTAGTTATTGTAATTGTGTGAGTTATTAATCGCATTGACAATGAGGTCGAGCGTCGTGTCCGTCACATAGACGCCGTTCAGGCCCTGGGCTTCCTGGGCCGGATCCCCGGTGTAGGGATCTCCGCTCTGCCACTGCTCGTGAAGCGGCTGGGCGAATCCGCTCCAGCCCCAGAAGTTGGCGCCCTGCAGATTGACGCCCACCTGGGAGAAAACATACTTATAATAGCGGTCGCGCGCACGCGTTGTGGCCGTCCGCTGCGGGGAAAAGCCGTCGCGCGGGAAACCGAACTCCTCGCACACCAGCGGAAGCCCCAGCTCACGGGCCATCTTTGCATGGCCGATGATATATTCTTCCGTACGGTCAATGGCGTCGTTTACCGTGCCTTCGAGGTCGGCCGGGTCTGCCCAGGTCCAGTTGTAGGGCCAGATATGGATGGTCATGTAGTCCACGCCGGGGATGCTGTTGATGCGCCGCAGCAGGTCGGGGTCGTTTTCGCTGCCCATCAGGCCTTCGTTGCCGGTGGACAGAAGATGGTTCCGGTCTATCTCCTTGATGATTCTCGCAGTCTGAGTCATCCAGCCAATGAAGCCGTCGCGGACTGCGGGATCGTCGGAGAAGCAGCGGGGCTCGTTGCCGATCTGCCAGGCGAAGATGGCGGGATCATCGGCATAAGCCTTGCCGGTGATGCTGTTGGTGCGGCCGACGATGGCCTTCACATGGTTATAGAAGAGTTCCTGGCTTTCTGCCGAAGTCTGGAACTTGCGCATTTGCTGCATGAAGGGCCAGTAACCAGCCTCCAGCGGGATGAGCGCCTTTTCGCCGGTCGCCCACTCGAGGTACTGGCCATAGCCGCCGCTCCATTCCCAGGAGTTGTTCAGATACAGGACGGCCTGCATATCGCGCTTGCCCAGTTCCACCAGGAAGCGGTCCAGGCCCACCAGAAGGGTGTCGTTATACACGCCGGGGGCCGTCTGGAGGGTGGGTTCCACGCGGGAGAAGACGCCGTCTGCGCCATCGGCCCCAACCAGCACACGCAGGTTTCTGAGGCCCGCAGCCTGCAAGTAATCCAGTTCCCGCGTGAGACGGTCGATATCCCCGCCGCGGCCTTCCGAGGCCAGGATGGGTCCATACCAGAAATTGGTTCCTATATAAGTAAAGGGCTTTCCGTCACGGACAAACTGGCCGTTCTCGACGGTAACGAAACCCGGTTTTGCACAAGAGAGGAGGATGAGGCTGGAAAGCCCCGCGAAAAAAAGTTTCAGTGAATATTTCATTATGTTGGCCGACATATATGTTATCCATCGCAAAGTTAAGCGATAGCGACCAGCACAAAAAGAAAATATTTAACTAAATATGATACTTTTTTAACATTCCTTAAACATAGACGCGACTCTTGGTGAACAACGTCCTGAAATCGCGCGGGGTACAGCCGCGGCGAGCCTTGAAAATACGGTTGAAATTGGACAGGTTGTTGAAGCCGCAGGCAAAGCTGATCTCGCCGATGCTCCGGGAAGTATCCACCAGCATGCGGGCCGCCTTTCCCAGCCGGATGTCGATGATATAATCCGACAGCGTGCGGCTGGTGTGCTGCTTGAAGAAGCGGCTGAACGCGCTGGGCGTCATCCCCACCAGCGCCGCGAGATCCTCGAGGCGCAAGTCGTCGGCAAAATGGGCCGATATGTATTCCTTCACCTTGGACACGCGGCGGCTCTCCCGGCCGGTCTCTTTCTGTGCAAACGAGCTGGACGCAAGCGTTCTGGCACCAGGATCCAGGGACAGTTCATACAGGACACGAAGCATAGCCAGGAACTGCTCAAAGCCGCTTTTCTGCTGAGCGATGCCATCCATGACGCTATACACCTTCATGATAGCGCCCATGGAGAAGGCCACCCCCAGACGGGCCCTCTCGAACATCTTCCGGATGGATGAGAACTGATTGCGGTCCAGCAGGCGTTCATCCAGCAGCGTCGAGGAAAACTGGATGGTGATTTCCCGCACGTCGGGAGAGGTGCAGTTTCCCTGCTGCCAGGCATGCTCCAGACCGTCCCCTGCCACCAGGACCAGGTCATAGTCCCCCACCTCCTCGATGCTATCCCCCACCACCCGGTGCACACCGGCGCAGTGCTCGATAAAGTTGAGTTCAAACTCCTCGTGGGAGTGGATGGGGTAATTGAATTCACTCTTGTGCCGCTCCACAATGTAGAAGCAGTCTTTCTCGGAAATAGGAGGGGTTTCCCGCAGTACGTTGGACATAATAGTATCGGTTTATACGCCACAAATATAGTCTATTTTTGATACTATTTCAACATGGAGCCAGCTACAAAAGCCTTGGATTGTTCAAAAGTATTCCGTATTTTCGCTTATACATTTACAAAAACACCATGAAGAAACTATTCCGGCCGGCAGCGCTGATTGCGCTCGCATCCGCCCTTTCGGGCTGTTCGAAGGAACATCATCCTTCACCGAACCCGGATCCCGGGAAACCCTTTATCGTACAAGTCGTCAACAACGGCGAAACCCGCGGCGCGGAGATTTCCGCCGTCAGCGCCTTCAAGATGGTGGGCGTTCAGGGAACTTCCAACATGTGGATGGACAACTTCCTGTTTACCAACTCCGGGAGCGGCTGGGCAGCAGCAGGGCACGAGAACCTGCACTGGCCCGGCGGCACGGACAAGCACACCTTCTATGCAACCTGCGACAACACGGACGCCGCCCCGGCCATCGAAAACGGAAAGTTCGTGTACACCGTTCCTTCTGACGTCTTCGCTCAGAAAGACCTGCTGGTCTCCCTGAGCGAAGACAACGAAGACGGAACGCCGGTGTCCCTGCTCTTCAAGCACGCGCTCTCCTCGGTCAAGTTCAAGATCGGCTTCGACAAGGAGGCACGTGGCGGCGATTATAACCTTCATTTCCACGTGACCAAGATCACGCTGCATCACGTTGCCACCAAGGGCACCTTCGATTTCGCAAACTATGCATCGGCCCCCTGGACCGTCGATCCGGAGGATGCCGGCTATGAGGATATCGTCGTCGAGTTGAAGACTCCTGTGGATTTCACGCCTTCCGCCGTGAGCGAATTCATCTCACTGGACGGGAATATTGACGGCGAAATCTATGTGATGCCGCATAAACCGACGCCCTGGGACACGGACGGTACTTATGGGCATCCGCTGAACAACAGCTACATCGGCGTTACCTGCCAGGTCGTCGAATACTACCCCGAGACCTTTTATGATCTGGCGGGGCTTGATGAAAACTCCGACGAAGAGGATTATGACGACGCTCAGTACATGTACATTAACGTCTATAAAGGATACGGGTCAACAGACAACGACGACTGGCTGAACGACCAGGTGATTGGAGTACACATCCCGACGGCCTCGGACTGGGCAGAGCACGTCATCCTTGAAAGCACCTTGAAACACCGAAACGCAGAGGCGGCCGCCAATGGCACCGAGGACAATGTGGAAGAGATTTTCATCCCGCTGGAAATGACCAACGGCTTCGGCTTCAACAAGACGAATCTCATCAATGTCAGAATGGACAAGATGAAGTATGACAACGGAAAGGACTTCTATGCTCCGCACTCTCCCATCATTCCCATCAATCCTTAATGAACATGAAAGCAGAATATATCACCCCCGATACCCTCACCGTCCAGCTTGCACAGGAAACCGGTGCCGTCATCTGCGCCTCCGGTGATTCCCTCTTCGGCAATCCCAGCATCCTCGACCGGGAACTCGAAGTGGACTAATATTTAGGATACTTCACGGTGAAGCAGGCGCCGCCGAGAGTGAAGGACCGGCTGTAGGAGATGGTGCCGCCGCAGTGCTCGACGATGCGCTTGCAGATGGCAAGGCCCAGGCCGCTGCCGCTGGTTTTAGTGGTAAAGTCAGGCGTAAAGATATGGCTCTGGTTGTCTTCAGATACGCCCGGTCCGTTATCCTCAACTACAATGTCATAAAAGCCGTCTTCCACGGAGTTTCGTACGGAGACCACCAGACGCTTTTCGCCCTGGACTTCATCCACGGCCTGGATGGCGTTCGTGATGAGGTTCACCACCACGCGGGTGAGCTGCGGGCGAGGGGCGCTTACCCAGGCATCGGCCAGGCCGAAATAATCCAACCGGAGGTCGTCGCGGGAATCGAAGAGCTCTACCTCCTGCTTCACCAGCGTATCCAGGTTCAGGCGCTCGGGACTCTGGTCGTACATTTTAGCGAAGGTGGAGAACTGGTCTGCAGAATCGGCCAGCAAATCCACATGATACAGGACAGTGGCCGCCACTTCGTCGAAGCGTTCCTCCCAGGCCGGGTTGCCGGACGATTTCATGCGCATGAGCATCTGCAGCTGCAGTTTGATGGGCGTAAGCGGGTTCTTGAGGTCGTGGGCCACACGGCGGGCCATATCGGTCCAGGCCTTGTCGCGTTCCACCTGCGCCAGCCGGCGGGAACTCTCGCCCAGGTCATGCACCATGCGGTTGTAGGCCTGCACCAGCGGAGTGATTTCGTCATCCTGGTTATATTCCAGCGGTTCCAGATGATCCACATCCGAAACGGTCATCTTGCGGCGCAACTGCACGATAGGAGCAAACATCCGGCTAACCATCTCAAAAGTCACGAAGCGGGCAATCAGCAGGAGCAGGAGGAAAATGACGATGACGGTGGTCACGTGCAGGATGGCTTCTGTCTGCAGGTCGTGGGTGAGGTCCGTGAACGGAGAGGAGGCGATGGCCACCATGCGGCCGGTGCTGTTCATCACAGGCGCATACAAGGCGTAATACCTTCTTCGGCCCGTCCTCTCCTGGTTTACATAGAACCGTTCGTGACCATAGGTGATATGCTTGTAGGCGGCATCGTTCAGGCGGTGGCCCAGGATCATACGGTCGTAAACTTCCGGCGTGGTGCTCATGATGACACGGCCGCTCACGTCGAAAAGGGTGATGTCGCATTTGAGGTTGTTGCCCACGGTCTCCACGGAGTGCAGCACCGCCGGAGAAGAGGCTTCGGCCGGCTTGTCCACCATACGCATGGTCTCCTGCAGCATGGATTGCAGCATGTTGATGCGCGAAGTCATGATGCTCTGCATGTCGGCGTTGTTGCGCTTGTACACGAACCAGACGCTGAACACCGCCATCGCGATAAGCGTCATGATGAGTGAGATATAGACCACCATGGAGATGCGCGCCTGGTAGTAACGTCTTCCGCCCGAGCGCTTCTGCTTGAGCCGCCACGTAAGGGCCGATATCAACAGGAAGGCGAGGATGGCGAAGAGGAAAGCCTCCACCACATAGTACAGCTTTTCGGTGGAGGGACGGGAGATGACCACCACCTCCTCGTCAGACACATTGAGTACGAAGTGCGTCCAGCCGTTGGCCTCCACATGGCCGCTGTCGCGGCGAAGCGGTCCTTCCAGAACGGTGGGATAGGCAAAGGCGCCCTTGTACTGGACCAGACGTTCCTCGGCATACTTGGCCCAGGAATACACGGGAGGGAGAGAAACCCGGCCAGGATCTGCGATGCCCAGCAGGCTCAGATAGCCGCGGTCCTCACGGTTGTGCTTGGACTCCACCGTAACCAAAATGGTGCTGGAGCCGTATCCCTTTACATAATAGGTAAACAGGCCGGTGTACGAGACACGGCCACTGCCGATGGCGCTATAGAAGAAGTGGGAATTGTCTCCCAGCTGTTTTCCGCTGCGGATGCGTTCCTGGAACAGGGCGCTGGCGCCGGCATCCAGCCGGGGCTGGACCACCATGATGTCGTAGTCCTGCGAGATGCGCGCCATGTAAGTGCTCACCAGGCGGCTGCGAAGAATATCCTGCCCGTCGTCGAGGATGGACAGCGCGCCAATCACTCCGTCGGCCGCAATGGACGTCTCCACGGAGCGGAGCTGGATTTCCAGGCCGATGTCCCGGTCCATGGCCAGGCGGTTGGCCCAGACATCCACACGCTGCTGCTCCTTGCGGAAACCCATCGTGGAGGAAGCCATGACGAAGTAAACGCCCACGGCCACCGCATACAGGATGCGCCCGCGAACAGAAAAGACGTCATAGCGGATGCCGACGAGCGAGCGCACAAGCGGCGAACTCATCTGCAGCAGCAGCGGCACAGTCAGCGTCAGGCCCAGGAAGCTGATGTAAACCAGCGCGGTATGGCGGGAAAGCAACCCCACCTTATACAGTTCCAGCGTGATGTTGGAATTGTACTGGATACTCTTGAAAGTGATGTGGATATAGGCACAGATGCACCCCACCAGGACGAGGCCGAAAAGGGCCAGCGCCCCCTGTGTCCACAGGCTGTTTCCACGCCGCAGCGCCTTGAGAAGCGTCCACCGGACCAGGTAGAGGTCCAGGACGAAGAGCGTGAGGGCCAGATTCACAAGCACCACCGCGCCCAGCGAGTAGAGGAAATGGCCGTCGGCATACAGGAGCGGCGTAAAGAGCTGCGACACCTGCGAGAGATTGCGCCCGTAGTAGTACAGCCAGCACAGCAGCGTCATCTGCACGCACAGGATGGCCGCCAGGGAAACGAGCGAAGGACGGGCCGACAAGAAAAGCAACGAGGCGCCCAGCAGGAAGGCGACGGCCAGCCACGTGAGGGCCGAGTGCTGCTGATAGGGCTCGGACATGGTTTCGGCCGAGAGCTTCATCAGCGGCTCGCCGCCCACCAGTACCGGAACGCCGACACTGGCGGAAATGGGGCGGATGGTATAGCGGGCATCCTGGCGGAAGTGGCGGTTGATGCCGTTGAGGGACCCGGCCTGCAGTTCATTCACCACTTCCAGGCCGGCGATGACCTTGCAGCCATCCCCCTGGACGGCTTTTTCCAGATACCACTTGGGGCCATGGTTGGCATAGATGAGCTTTTCGGTGACGTCGCTCAAGGGAGACGAAAGATTGTCGCGGGCGTCTCCCAGGCGCTGGACCAGCGTGACGGGACGGATGTCGTCGTTGCGGAGGGGAAACTGGTGAGCCCAGCTCTGAAGGGAGTCATCCACATACCGGTAAACCACCATGTCTTCCGGCAGGCCTTTGAGGTCCATCCAGGTATTCGGATTGGAGTGGAGCGCCTGGGAGACATACTTGTCCAGCAGGGCCATGCGTTTCTCCATCTTCACGCCCATGTCCTGCGCGGCGCTTTCCAGGTCACTGCTGCGGTTTCCCAGCGTGAGCGAAAGAATCATCGTCACGAGCGCGGCGGCGAACATCACCACCGACATCCATCGGCGTATTTCCATCCGTTTATTCATGGTGGTAGGGTTCTCCCTTGAGGATGGTGAAGGCGCGGTAAAGCTGCTCGGCGAAAATGGCCCGCACCATCTGGTGCGAGAACGTCATCTTGGAAAGGGAGATTTTCCAGTTGGCCCGCTGGTAAACCGCTTCGCTGAAGCCATAGGCGCCGCCTATGGTGAAGATAAGGTTCTTGGCGCCGCTGGCCATCTGCTTCTCCAGGAACTCGGCGAATTCCAGGGAACGGCACTCACGGCCATGTTCGTCCAGGAGGATGAGCATGTCGGAGGGACCGGTCTGCCGGAGGATGAGTTCCCCTTCCTTCTCCTTGATCTGCTGCCGGGTAAGGGCCGATACCTTCTTGAGTTCGGGAATCTCCACGACGGAAAAAGTGACATAGTGCCTGAGCCGGGACGTATATAAGTCCAGGCCCTCTTTCACCCATTTCACGTCGGTTTTGCCGACTGTCAGCAACTGTATCGTCATGTATTCGACAAATGTAACGATTCGGCTCGGAATTTGCAAGAAATGCGCCGGAATGAGATTACTGTTACATACCGCTTTTGTGGCCGCAGCGCTCTGCATCGGCCTTTCCGCCGCCGGCCAGGCCAAGTTGCAGAACGTCAGCACAAACGCCATCCCGCAGACGCCGGGTGGCGAGTTTTCTGTTTTCTCCTCCATCACCAAGTACCTCACGCAGGGAGATTCCGCTTCGCTCGCCAGCTGGTTCGCGGACAATCTGGAAGTGACTGTCATTTCCTCTTCCCGCAACTGCTCCCGCAAGCAGGCCCAGGAGATTCTCCGTTCCTTCTTCGAGGCCAACACCCCGCGTTCCTTCCAGGTTACCCACAAAGCCTCCGAGGCCAACAAAAAATATCTCATCGGCCTTCTCAACGCCGGCGGCGAACTCTTTCAGGTTACCATCTACGCCACCGCCAGCGCCGGAGACACCTACAAAATCCAGCAACTGAACATTTCCCGCCAAACCGCCTATTAAGCTATTAAGAGAGGTACGTTTGTCTGGTAGCACCTGAGGACGTTATTTCCCTGGAGGGCAAAAGGGGCCGGAATGAAAGAAAATTTGCAGAAAAAGGGACAAATGCTTAATTTTGCGGGATTTTTGGGATTAACTTATAACAATTAATAGATTTTATGGCAACAACTGCTGATCTGAAGAATGGAATGTACCTTATGTTCAACGGCAAACCCTGCGCCGTTGTGTACTTCCAGCACGTGAAACCCGGCAAGGGCCCGGCCTTTGTCAAGACCAAACTCCGCAACCTGGAAAACGGCCGCATCCTGGAGAACACCTTCACCGCCGGCGTCAAGCTCGAAACCATCAGCGTAGAGCGCCGTCCCTACCAGTTCCTCTACGATGACGGGGAGGCCTTCAACTTCATGCACGAGGAAACCTACGAACAGATCACTCTCCCCCACGATGTTGTGGAAAACGCCGACCTCATGAAGGAAGGCCAGCACGTGGAAATGATGTTCATGACCGAGCCCGAGGAGCGCTGCCTCACCTGCGAGCTCCCCACCTATGTCACCCTGGAGGTCACCTACTCCGAGCCTGCCGTGAAGGGCAACACCGCTTCCACCAGCGCTCTGAAGGAGGTTACCCTGGAGACCGGCGCCAAGATTATGGTTCCGCTGTTCATCGAAACCGGCGAAATCATCACCGTGAACACCACCGACCGTTCCTACGGCCAGCGCGTGAAGTAAGTCCAAGACTAAGACTTCAGTACACCGTCCGGTATCCGCCGGACGGTTTTTTCTTTTCACGGGAATTATTCTTACCTTTGTAATGATATGGCAAAGTTTTGGTCAGAAGTAGTGATCCCGCTGGCCGTCGCGGGAGCAGTGGCCGCGCAGACTGTAGGCGTGGAAGTGAACCGTGCAGCAAGGTTACACACCTGGTTTCCCCAACGGGATACCGTGGAAACGACGCTGCCGGACACCACCCTCCTCAGCCAGAAGGACACCCTGTCGGAAGAGGAGGAGGACTTCGACTTCTTCTCCGGTCCGCAGGAAGACACCCTGCCCAAAGTCTTTGCCAGGGACACCATGAAGGTCCCGGACAGCCTGCGCCTGAGCAATCCCTTCCTCTATCAGTGGTACGTAGCCGTTAAAGACAGCTATACGCACCGCGTAGTGGTGGATTCCCTGAAACAGGAGGGCGACACCCTCATCTGGCCCGTCATCGACTCCCTCTTTCTGGCAGACTCCACCGCCGCGGCCAAGGCCGCCTGGGAGCGCAAGTTCGCCGCCATGTCCAAGGCCGAACAGAAGCGCTGGACCTACGAGCACGTCACCCTTCCCGAGATGCTCCATCGGCAGGATTCCATCCTCCGCCGCAAAGACAGCCTGCAGCACATCAAGGACAGCATCCGCCAGAATACCCCCCGTATCCTGGAAACGGCCTTCCTGCCGGACTCCCTCTATTACAAGCGCATGGTAACCTGGCGCCACAACCGCCTCAACAACAAGATAGAGACCTTTGAGTGGGACACCACCTCCAACTACCACTTCTACGACTATCCGTTCATGCGCAAGGACGTGGGAGCCTCCTGGCTGGGCATGCCCGGCAGCGCCGTGCAGGAGTACAACTTCTTCCAGCGCAACACCGAGAACTCCACCAGCTACTATGCGCCCCTGGAAAGCTGGACCTACAGCGCCGAAAACCTGCCCCAGTTCAACACCAAGACGCCCTACACGGAGATGGAGTACAGCGGCAACCTGTTCATGAACAGTTCCCTGTCGGCCGACAATTTCCGCATCTTCACCACCCAGAACATCCTTCCGGAGCTTAACATCGCCCTGGAAATGAAGCGCTACGGCGGCGCCGGCACCCTCCAGAACGAGGAAACCAAGAACAACACCTACTTCGTCGCCGGCAACTATGTGGGCAAAAAATACCTGGCCCACGGCGGCTTTATCTACAACCGCCTTTCCCGCCAGGAAAGCGGCGGCGTACAGGACAACATGTGGGTGCGGGATACCGTCGTGGACGCACGTGAGATCAACGTCAACCTCGCCGCGGCCACCAACCGCTACCGGAAGATGACCCTCTTCTATGACCAGAGCTACCGCATCCCCTTCGACTTCCTGGAGCGCCTGAAACACCGCAAGGATACCGCCTGGGTGCCCTCCGACACCCTCAACAAGGACATCACCACCGGCTTTATCGGCACCTCCACAGAATATACCACCTACAGCAAGAAATACGTCGATAACACGTCCTCCCAGCTTTCCAGCTTCTACGACGACGTATTCTACATCAATCCGGCCAAGAGCGCGGACAGCCTGCGCACCTCCCGTCTGGAAAACCGGATCTACCTGCGGCTGCAGCCCTGGAAGGAAAACGCCATCGTTTCCAAGATCGAAGGCGGCGTGGGCAACCGTATCCAGTCCTTCTACCTGCAAAGCCCGAACGAGGTCCTTTACCAGGCCTCCAACCACCACTGGACCAGTTTCTACGCCTATGCCGGCGCGGAAGGAAAACTGAGCCAGTACTTCAACTGGGACGCCACCGGCCTGCTGAATTTTGCCGGGTACGAAGCGGGAGACTTCTTCGTGAAGGCCAACGCACAGATTAGCCTGTTCCCCTTCCGCCGCGCCCGAAAGAGCCCCCTCAGCATAGGCGCGCACTTTGAGACGTCCCTCAAGGAACCGGATTTCTACGCCCAGCACTTTTTCTCCAACCACTTCCGCTGGGAAAACGACTTCGGCAAGACGTCCGTCACCAAGGTTTCCGGCAGCCTGGACATCCCCTACTGGAACCTGAAAGCTCACGCCGGCTATGCACTCGTGGCCGGTTACAACTACTACGACGCCAAGGGCGTCGTCCGGCAGCATGCGGAAGCACTCAGCATTCTGTCGGCAGACCTCTCCCACCACTTTGCGCTGGGCCCGCTCCATCTGGAGAATGCGGTTCTGTTCCAGGCCTCGTCGGCCCAGGAAGTCCTGCCTCTCCCCACCCTGGCACTGAACCTGCGCTACTACCTGCAGTTCAACATCGTGAACGAAAAAACCCTGCAGCTGCAGCTGGGTATCAACACCCGCTATACCACCAAGTGGAAGATCCCTTCCTTCAACCCGGTGGCCGGCGTGTTCACCCTGCAGGATGAAGAGACCTACGGAAACGTCCCCGTCACGGACGTGTTCATCAACGCTCAGTGGAAGACTTGTTGCATATTCCTCAGATATGAGAACGCCGGACGCGGCTGGCCCGCCCAGTCGCACGACTTCTTCACCGCCCATCATTATATCTGCTCCACTCCCGCCCTGCGGTTCGGCATTTCGTGGCCGTTCTATCCCCGGCTGGGTGCTGCCAGGACGCTTTCGTCCAGGGTCAGCGGCGGAGGCCTCGGCAGCAGCGGCGGCTCGGGAGGCAAGTCCGGGACAACATCCATGCGATGACAAAGAATGCGCAAGCATACGCAGCGGCCGCTACGGCCATTTTGCTCCTGATTCCTGTCAAGAGTTACAAGCGGATCGCGCTTCCTCCACCCCAACAGACCCTCATCTGCATCCTCCCCGAAGAGGACGCAGCCTTCCAGCGCAACCTCGTAAGCAAGTACGCGGAAGACGTTAACCTGGACCTTCGCATCAAGACACAGGAATGGCCCCTGGACTCGCTCAGAAGCGGGGCGGCAGACCTGATGGTCGTCCCTGAACAGGCCACCGACATTCCAGACGGCGTGGTACTCTCCCGTCCCTTCGCCGACGGCACCGCCTGGGCCGTCCGTTCGGTAGATACCGAAGCCCTGCGCCATATCAACCGCTGGATTACGGAGCTTACCGCCTCCGAGCGCTTCAACCGCATGCAGAAGCGCTATCTCTCCGGCAAGCCCGTGAACCTCACCTCCATCTCCCAGTACGACAACCTCCTGCGCCAGAACGCCGACAGCATCGGCTGGGACTGGCGCCTGCTGGCCGCCGTCGTTTACCACGAATCCCGCTTCCACAACAACGCCACCTCCCACAAAGGCGCCCGCGGCCTCATGCAGATCCGCAGCAAACGCTACACGGCCGAGGAACTGGCCAACCCCGCCCGCAACCTCTACATCGGCTCCCGCTACCTCAGGAAACTGGAAAAGATGTTCGACGGCGCCACGCCCATGGAAAGCAAGAAATTCGCCCTCGCCGCCTACAACTACGGGGAAGGCAAGGTGTCACGCCTCATCGCCCGGGCCGCCGAAGAGGGCCTTGATACGGGCCGATGGGATAAAGTCGCCACCCTGCTCCCGGAAGGCCACCACACGGTATCCTACGTATCCAACATCCTGGACACGTACGCATATTATTCCAGATTGTATCCTAAGCAGCCGGATGCTTCTTCCGGTACAGCTCCCAGGAATTGAACAGATTCTGCCAAATGGCATAGAGACCGCCGGCCACGGAAGTGACGGGCGTCATGTAATTGTATCCCAGCCAGATAAGGAAGCCGGTGTTCTTCTGTCCCAGCGCCTGGCCGGCGGTAAGATGGTTCACCGCGTCCGCGCCCATCCTCCGTCCCAGGAAGAATTGCAGGAAACAGGCGCCCATGGACACCGCGACGATGCCGGCGATGCTCCAGGCTCCCATCCCGCTGAGCAGCAGCGCACGGGTGGAGAGCACCATGGCCAGCGTAAGCCCGACGCCCCAGATATAGAAGGAATTGGAACTCCAGCGCATGAGCACCCGCTGCAGCCGGTGCGTCGTATAGCGGATGAGCCAGGCCAGAAGGGAAGGCAGGATAAGAACGGGGAACACCTTGAGGGCGATATGGCCCACATAGGCCCAGAACCCCAGGGAGGAAGAAGGGTTCACCAGCGGAATCACCAGCGGGATGAGGAAGGTGGCCGCGACGTTGATCATGACCACGTACGTCACCGTGGCGGCAAGGTCTCCTCCCAGCCGGTCGGTAATCACGCCGGCGGCCGATGCCGTAGGGCAGATGAAACACAGCATGGCGCATTCCAGCAGCATGCGAGCCGCGCCGCGGGTGACCGCCACCAGCGCAGCCAGCGCCAGAAAGCACAGCCCCTGCACCAACAGCGCACCAAAGTGCCATCTGCTCAGTTTGAGGTCGTGCGGAGATATCTTCACGAACTGGAAGAACAGCAGGAAGAAAATCACCAGCCGCTGCCCTTCGCTGGCCATGGGATGGAGCCATCGGCCATAAGGATGCAGCGCCGGCGTAAAATGATAAGCGAGGTAAAGGCCGATTCCCAGGACAATGGCCCCGGGCAGCATGAGGTTATCCAGCCACTTACGCATCGTGCGGAGTAAAAGTAGAGGTGATGGGATGGAACAATTTGTCCAGCAGGGGGTCTGTCACCCGCATGCACAATCCGGTGAGAATGGCCAGGATGATGGTGCCTTCACGGATGACAACGGTGCTGCCGTTGCCGGTAAGAAGGCCAAAGAAGGCCCATGCCATCAGGGCGGTGACGGCCACCAGGGCCACGTCGAAGAGGACTTTCACCGTGCCGAAGGGCTTTTTGGATTCATCGGCCAGGATGGCGGTGAGCATGTCGCCGGCCAGGATCCAGCTGCGGCCCATCACTTCCAGCTTGATGCCCACGGCCGTGATGACCACCGCGGCAAGGCTCAGAAGGACCTGGACGGGATAGGAGGTAGCCGGCGCATGGATGGAATCGAACAGCCAGATGGCCCCGTCGCACATGTAGCCGAATACGAAGGCGGCGGGAATCTGCATAAGGTATTTGAGTTTGAAACGCTTGCCGATAATCAGTATCTGGGTGAGGATGAACAGCAGGTGCATCATCCAGGTAAAGGTGCCGACAGATATGGTTTCAAAGCGTAAATTCAGGATGGTCGGGGGGCATGACGGCGGAGCGATGCCCAGGTTGCTTTTGATCGAAATACCCACTCCCAGAGCTATCAGTACGAGCCCGACGGTGGATATACCGTATCGATAACACAGTTCTTTTACTTTCATGGGTGCAAATATCCGCAATAATGCGTACATTTGCAAATTACGACCAAAAACAACAACCTTATATTTACAATGAAAAAGACACTGATTCTTATGATGTCAATGCTCGCACTGGCAGCATGTGCTCCCAAGAGCAACGCCCCTGCTCTCGACGTGACCGACCTGGACACCTCCGTGAGCCCCAAGGAAGACTTTTATCAGTATGCCACCGGCGGCTGGCAGGTCAAGAACCCGCTCCGTCCGGAATTCTCCCGCTATGGCAGCTTCGACGCCATCCGTGAACGCACCCAGGAAAACCTCAACGCCCTCTTCGAGAGCATGACCACCCTGGACGCCAAACCCGGCACCGTGGACCAGAAGATCTCCGACCTTTACAAGATGGCCCTCGATTCCACCACCCGCAACAGCCTGGGCGCACAGCCCATCCTGCCCTACATCGCCGAGATCCAGGCCGTCCAGACCAAAGAAGAACTCGCCGTGCTGCTGGGAAAGATGGCCCTCGTGGGTGAAGGCGGATTCTTCGGCGCCGGCGTTGAGGCAGACCTCGCCAACAGCGACATGCAGGTCCTCTACCTGGGTGAAGCAGGCCTGGGCATGGGAGACCGCGACTACTACCTGAAGGCCGAGAACAAGGAACTCTACGAAGGCTACAAGGCTTTCCTGGTGAAGGTCCTCACCCTTGCCGGCATCGAAGATGCCCAGAAGGTGGCCGATGAAGACCTGGCCGTGGAGAACGCCCTCGCCAAGATCTTCTGGACCCGCGAGCAGAACCGCGACATGCAGGCCATCTACAACCCCATGTCCTCCGAGGAAATCTTCAACAGATGGCCCGCCATCATGCTGGACAAGATTTGCGAGGTGACCGGTGTGGGTCCTCAGGAAGCCATCATCGTGCAGCAGCCTTCCTACTTTGACGGCCTCAACCAGATCTTCGCCAAGGAAGACCTGAAGGTGCTCAAGTCCTATGTCCTGGCCCAGTTCGTAGCCGACCAGTGCGGCGCCCTGGACGACGAGTTCTACACCGCCAGCTGGGAGTTCTTCTCCCACCAGATGTCCGGTGCCCAGGAACAGCAGCCCCGCTGGAAGCGCGCCATGAGCGTTCCCAACAGCCTCCTCGGCGAGGCCGTGGGTGAGATGTACGTAAACCGCTACTTCCCCGAGAGCTCCAAAAAGAAGATGGTCACCCTCGTGGAGAACCTGCGCAAAGCCCTTTCCCAGCACATCAACGAGCTGGAGTGGATGGGCGACAGCACCAAGGTCAAGGCCCAGGAGAAGCTGGCCGCCTTCACGGTGAAGATCGGCTATCCCGACAAGTGGAAAGACTACAGCACCCTGGAGATCGACCCCGCCAACACATACTACGAGAACCTGCGCAACGCCAGCGCCTGGTATGTGAAGGATAACCTGAGCAAGCTGGGCAAGCCCACCGACAAGACCGAATGGGGCATGACTCCCCAGACCGTCAACGCCTACTACAATCCCACCACCAACGAGATCTGCTTCCCGGCAGCCATCCTCCAGAAACCCTTCTTCGATCCCAATGCCGACGAGCCCGTCAACTACGGCGGTATCGGTGTGGTTATCGGCCATGAGATGTCCCATGGTTTCGACGACCAGGGTTCCATGTTCGACGCCAAGGGCAACATGGTGAACTGGTGGACGGACGAGGACAAGGCCAAGTTCGACGAACTGGGAGACAAACTCGTCGCACAGTTCGACGCAGTGGAAATCCTGCCCGGTGTGAAGGCCAACGGCCGCTATACCCTGGGTGAGAACATCGGCGACCACGGCGGTCTGTCCATCGCCTTCACCGCCATGGAGAATGCCGTAGGCAAGGCCAAGGATCCCATGATTGACGGGTTCACCCGCGCACAGCGTTTCTACCTGAGCTACGGCGCCATCTGGGCCCAGAACATCACCGACCAGGAAAAGGCCCGTCTCACCAACATGGACGTCCACTCCCTGGCCGAGAACCGCGTGAACGTGTCCGTGAAGAACTTCCAGAGCTTCTTCGACGCCTTCGACATCCACGAGGGTGACGCCATGTTCCGTCCTGAGGAAGAGCGCGTACACATTTGGTAGCCGAAGCGTTCATATCGCGAAAGCTGAAGTTTCAAGGAAACATGGCGGCGATAGCTATCGCCGTCAGTTTCTTTATTATCATCGTGGCAGTGGCCGTCAGCGCCGGCTTCCGGAACGTCATCCGGGAAGGCGTTGCGGCCATGGCCGGCGATGTCAGGATCCAGCCGTATGTCTCCGCGGCGGGGGAAGATCCGGTCTCCATGCCGCTCCACCTCCCTTCGCAGGATAAACTGCTGGCCCTTCCCGGCGTAGCGGGCATCGAGCCTGTCGCCGTCCGCGCCGGTATCGTCAAAAACGGCGACATCATCCACGGCGTAGTGGTTAAAGGGATTCCCGATCAAGTCGGGAATGACGGCCGACAGGGCCCCGTCATGGCCGGCCCCGACCGGCCATCTCTTGCGGTCTCCATCCCGCACCGCCTTTCCGAAATCACGGGCCTGGGCGTCGGGGATGAGATGGTCACCTACTTCGTGGGAGAGAAAGTGCGCGTGCGCAAGTTCCACATTGCCGCTGTCCACCGGGACCTCGTGGAGGTGGACGACAATCTGCTTGTCTATGCCAACCTCTCCGACATCCAGCGCCTGAACGGCTGGGGGGCCGATGAGGTCTCCAGCCTGGACGTCACCCTCGAAGAGAGGGCCTCCCAGAAGGAAGTGGCGGAGGCGGTTGGCCATATCCTCGCCTCCAGCGGCGACGAAGCCGAGCAGCGGCTCTATGTCACCTCTTCCCGGGACAGCTACCCGCAGATCTTCGACTGGCTCACGCTGCTGGATTTCAACGTGCTGGTCATCCTCATCCTGATGACGGTTGTAGCCGGCTTCAACATGGTGAGCGGGCTGCTGATCATGCTGCTGAGGAACATCCCCACCATCGGCACGCTCAAGACCATGGGTATGAGCGACGGCGCCATCGGCCGGCTCTTCGTGCGCATCGGCGCGCGGGCGGTCCTGCGCGGCATGGCGGTGGGCAATGTGCTCGCCCTTGCGTTCTGCCTCGTCCAGGGTACGACGCACCTCATTCCGCTGGACCCGGCCAACTATTTTGTCCCGTGGGTCCCGGTTCATATTGATGTGCTGTGGGTTCTCGCGGCGGACGCGGCCGCTTTCCTGGGCATCCTCGCCCTTGAGTGGTTCCCTTCACGGGTTGTCGCTTCCATCGACCCCGCCAGGACCGTCAAGGCAGACTGACCGTCCTAAATACGGGCCTCACGGAAGACTTCCTGGATGGAAGGATACGTGTTTTTGAGAAACGGCGGCAGGGAGCTTTTGGCTACCCAGGCCGCTTTTGTTATGTCTTCTTCGCGCTGGGGCGTGAGATTGGTGGGATCCGTATAAAGCATGTCGTACCACCAGGTGTGCTTGAGATGCCAGAGATTGTCCCGGAAATAGACGTGGTCCGTGACGCAGATGAGGCGACGAAGGTCCAGCTGGTCCACGCCCGTCTCTTCCTGAACTTCGCGCATGGCGCAGATCTCAATGTCCTCGCCGGGCTCCTGATGTCCCTTGGGAAGGTCCCAGAGGCCGTTTCTGGAAATGAGCAGGTAGTCTCCGCGGCGGTTGGCCACCAGGCCGCCCGCGGCATTGACTTCCTTGAACTCCTGGCAGATACGGCGGTAGGTTTTCTCTATGTCCGTCGAGGGAATGTAGATGCGTGAAAGGGTATCCTGTACTTCGAACATGCCCACGAGGGCATGGATGTCAATCTTCTCCCCCACGTGGAATTCCACGGAGTTCGGGTCCGAAAGGGCGTCGTCCTGCGGAGAACAAATAATGATACAACGCTTCTCGAAGTATATTTTGTGCATCTTTTTTGCTATATTTGTCTTTTGCAAAGTTAAGAAAAAGATGACGAATATAGAAAGCAAACACGGCACAGTTTCCCGCCAACCCCACGAGTTGTACATGTCCTTCACGGACCTGAGCAACTTCGTCCGCATGCTCCCGGAAGATAAGCGGGAAATGATTACGGCCGATATGGATACCCTCAGCACCACCATCCAGGGCTTCAACGTGGGCATCAAAGTGCACGAACGCGTGCCCTACAGCCGCATTGAGCTGGTAGATTACGGCGCTCCGTTCGCCTTCCATATCGTCGTTCACTTCGACCCTTCCAGGGAAGACGCCTACAAGACCGATTTCTGGATCACCGTGGAGGCAGACCTCAACCTGATGATGAAGATGATGCTCTCCGGTAAAATCCAGGAGGCCCTGGACAAGGTGGTCGAAGGCCTGGTTGACGCCTCCAACGGCAAAATGCCGGAAGGGTTCGACGTTTCCCGGTGGCAATAGAATGGAAAGCATTCCGGACGGTTTTCAGGAGCTGCTGATTGCGTCGGTGGGAGCCGGGCGCGCCGCCGCCGTGCTGGACGCGCTGCGTACGGCGCCTTCCGTTTCCGTACGCCTGAATCCCGCCAAACTTACTGCCTGTCCTTTTCCGGATGCCACGCCAGTTCCCTGGAGCCCTCACGGCTATCTCCTGAAGGAGCGCCCCGTCTTTACGCTGGACCCCCTGTTCCATGCCGGCTGCTACTATGTGCAGGACACATCGGCCATGTTTGTAGGTCATGTGTTCCGTGAAGTCACCGGCGGCCTGCAGCCCGGATGCCGCGTACTGGACCTCTGCGCCGCTCCCGGCGGAAAGACCACCGACCTGGCCGCCTCCCTGCGCGAGCGTTTCGGGGACCGCTACTCCCTGCTCTCCAACGAAGTCATGCGGAACCGCTACGCCGTCCTCCGTTCCAACGTGGAAACCTGGGGAGACCCCTGCGTGCAGACAATCTCGCGCGATCCCTCCGCCTTCGGCGACGAACCCCTTTTCGACGTCATCGTGGCCGATGTCCCCTGCTCCGGCGAGGGCATGTTCCGCAAGGACGAGCAAGCGGTCGCCGAGTGGAGCCCGAAAACCGTGGAATTCTGCGCCGCCCGTTCCCGCCGCATTCTCTCCGACATCTGGCCCACCCTCATCCCCGGCGGCATCCTCATCTACTCCACCTGCACCTTCAACCACTTCGAGAACGACGACACCGTGGAGTGGATCGCAAAGGAGCTGGGAGCCGATGTCCTGCCGCCCGCAGAAGCGATTCTTCGCTGCGCTCAAAATGACAAGTTTCAAGTGATTGCCACGCAATACGGCTACGCCCTTCTGCCTGGCTTAGTCCCCGGCGAAGGACAATACGTAGCAGCGCTGAAAAAACATAGTGATTGCCCCTCCAAGGGCATAGCCGGAAGGCCGAAAGATGCGTTCCCCGGAGC
>JAEEXZ010000061.1 GCA_016288055.1 Bacteroidales bacterium | reverse complement strand
ATGCGCTGGGAGCCGATGAGGATGATCTTGAGGGGCCGATTGTGTTTCTTCTGGTATTCGGCCATGACCTGGCGGCAGGCGCCGCAGGGGGAGGCGGGGCTTTCGCAGAGGACGCCGTGGTCGGAGCCGGCGATAGCCAGCGTGTCAAAGGGGACGTCCGGATAATTGGCCCCGGCCCAGAACATGGCGGTGCGCTCGGCGCAGAGGCCGGAAGGGTAGGCGATGTTTTCCTGGTTGGCACCCTTGACGATGACTCCGTTTGTGAGCCGGAGGGCTGCTCCTACCTGAAAATCGGAATACGGTGAATAGGACCCTTTCTGGGCCTCAAGGGCAGCTTTAACCAGCTGCTGGTCCTCCGGGAGCATCTCTGAGGCGGAGTTGAATTCCTCGTAGTTTATCGTAATTTTTACTTCACTCATAATAAACAACTTAGCAGCCCAGCGTGGCAACCATCACGGCTTTGATGGTGTGCAGGCGGTTTTCCGCTTCATCGAATACGATGCTGGCGGGGCTTTCAAAAACTTCCTCGGTTACTTCTACACCATTCATGCCGAACTTCTGGAAGACGTCTTCTCCCACCTTCGTTTCGCGGTTATGGTAGGCCGGAAGACAGTGCATGAACTTGCAGGCAGGATTGCCCGTGGCAGCCATCAGGGCTGCGTTCACCTGGTAAGGTTTCAGCAGCTCGATTCTCTCTTTCCAGACAGAGTCGGGTTCGCCCATGGAGACCCACACGTCCGTGTAGAGGAAGTCGCAGCCTTTTACGCCGGCCTTGACGTCATCCGTAATGGTGATGCGGGCGCCGGTTTCGGAGGCGATCTTAAGGCATTCATCCACCAGCTCCTTAGCAGGCTGAAGGGCCTTCGGGGCCACGATACGGACATCCATGCCCATTTTTGCGCCTCCTACCAGCAGGGAGTTGCCCATGTTGAAGCGGGCGTCGCCCAGGTAGGCGTAGGAAATCTGGTGCAGGGGCTTGTCGCTGTGCTCGGACATGGTGAGGAAATCGGCCAGGATCTGCGTGGGGTGGAACTCGTTGGTGAGGCCGTTCCATACGGGGACTCCGGAATACCGGGCCAGTTCCTCCACGGTGGTCTGGGCGAAGCCGCGGTATTCGATGCCGTCGTACATGCGTCCCAGTACGCGGGCCGTATCCTTCATGCTTTCCTTCACGCCAATCTGGCTGCCGGTGGGGCCGAGGTAAGTGACATGCGCCCCCTGGTCATAGGCGGCCGTCTCGAAAGCGCAGCGCGTGCGGGTGGAGGTCTTTTCAAAGATGAGGGCGATGTTCTTGCCCTTCAGGCGCGGCTGTTCGGTGCCGGCATATTTGGCCTTTTTCAGTTCGGCGGCCAGGTCCAACAGGTACTGAATCTCCTTGGGAGAGAAGTCCAGCAGCTTGAGGAAGCTGCGGTTTTTAAGGTTATAAGCCATGGTTATTCTATGATTCTGGTTCCGCAGGAGGGGTTGCCCAGTTCTCCTGCCTCTGTGATGATGCATGTTTTTCCGCCGTGCTCCAGGAAGTAGATGGCCGCGCGGATCTTGGGGGCCATGGAGCCCTCGCCGAACTGCCCGTCGGCCAGATACTCCTTGCACTGGGCCACCGTGAGGCTGTCCAGCGCCTTCTCGAAGGGTTTGCGGAAGTTGAGGTAAACCTTGGGGACGTCGGTGAGGATATACAGTTCCTCGGCGCCGATCTCCACTGCGCAGAGGGCCGATGCGAGGTCTTTGTCGATAACGGCTTCGATGCCCCGCAGGAGGCCGTTTTCCCGGACGACGGGAATGCCTCCGCCGCCGGCCGTGATGACGATGTATCCTTCGCGGGCCAGCCGGCCCACCAAATCGATGTTGGCAATCCGCAGCGGTTCCGGCGAAGCGACAACCTTACGCCAGCCGCGTCCCTTCGCGTCTTCCTTGTAGAGGGCGCCGTCGGGCTGCGGTTTGGGATAGAACGGGCCCACCGGCTTGGTGGGGTGCTGGAACATGGGGTCGTCGGCACTCACTTCCACGCGCGAGACCAGCGAGACCACCTTGCGGTCCATGTGCAGGCGGGTGAGCGCGAGGTCCATGCCGCTCTCGATGAGGTAGGCGATGGAGCCCTGCGTCTCTGCGCCGCAGAAGTCCATGGGCTGTGCGGGGAGGCCGTGGATCTGTTCACCGGCCTGGTGACGCAGCAGTCCGTTACCCACCTGGGGACCGTTTCCGTGTACGATGACGATGCCGTAATCCTGCAGCAGCAGCGGTGCAAGATTCCAGCAGGTGATATTGACGTTGGCGCGCTGCTGCTGATAAGTGCCTTTCTGGCCGGAACGCAGAAGCGCATTCCCGCCGAAGGCAATCACTGCCAGTTTCGTAGCCATAATCAGTCTCTTCTGAGCGGAAGGGTGGAGCAGCGAAGCAGGCCGCCCATCTTGGAAATCTCGCGATAGGGGACGGTCTCCACCGTCATGCCCCATTTGTCACGCAGGTGCTTGTTCAGGCGGGTGAAGTGCTCCTCCGTCACCACCACCTCCGGGGAGATGGAGAATACGTTGGAATTCATGGCGTACATTTCTTCCGTGGTAATCTCGAATACGTTCTCCTGGCCGAAGATGTCGATGAGGTGGTCTGCGTCCCGGGGATTCATGAAGCCTCTCCTGTAGATGATGGCTTTGTCCAGGCCCACGGG
The DNA here is from genome assembly GCA_016288055.1 of Bacteroidales bacterium. Lineage (GTDB taxonomy): Bacteria > Bacteroidota > Bacteroidia > Bacteroidales > UBA932 > Cryptobacteroides. The sequence goes on along the minus strand of JAEEXZ010000061.1, from coordinate 7,917 downwards.
CATGAAGGTGCAGTCCAGGTGCAGGATGCCCTGGTAGGGGTCCGTGTCGCTCTTGAGAAGGTTAAGCGGAACGATGGTCTTATGGGGGAAGATCATCTTCAGGTAATCCAGCGCAAGACGGTTGGTGCGGGCTGTCTTGACCTGCCGATAGTCCGGAAAGTCGTACTGGCCCAGGAAGATGTAGTCGTTATAGAGGATGACATCCCCGCCTTCCACGTGGACGGCCTCCGGCAGGTTGTAAATCTGCTTGTAATGAATCTGCCGATAAATGTCCTCGTAGGCGTCAATCTCTTCCTGGCGGTCCGGGATAATGTTGGAGACGATGATTTTGTCGTCAATGACGAAGCCCACGTCACGGGAGAAAACCTGATTGCAGTTTTTCACCGGGGCGGGCCGATATACATCCACGTCGTACTTCTTGAGAATGGCAAGAAAGGCGTCCATCTCATGGATCATGTCCTCTTCTACGGGGTAAACCCCGTGAAGGACACTCTCGTAGGACTTGCTGTCGAAGGTCTCCTGAAGGGTTGGAGTAGGACCCGGAGACGTGGGAAGTCCCAATACCACTGCCCGCAGGCGGGCGGTCTCGGATTGAACGTGAAGATTCATAAAGTTATCGTTTCAGTCTCGTAAAGGTAGAAAAACTTCGTGAAAGAAAAAAATGAGACGTCCCCCCGAAGGAGGGATGAGCTCTTTCGGGGGGACTTGATATGTAAGTTCGTTTACTTGATTTTGGAGTCGCAGTACCAGCAGCGGAGCGTGCCGTTGTCGCTGCGGCGGAACTTGTGCGGAGCGTGCTCGTTGTTGCAGATGCACTTGGCGTTGGTGCACCGGAGTGTGGCGTCGTAAACGGGTTCTTCTCCCTCGGGCATGCCGTGGGAAGGGTCGTCCTTCCATTCCAGCAGCTTGGTGATGAGGGCCATGCGGACGAACTTTCCGTTCTCCACCTGGCGGAAGTAGGCGGCGCGGGGATCGGCATCCACCTCGGTGAGGATTTCGTTCACGCGGGGCAGCGGATGCAGCACGGCCATCTTCTCCTTGGCGAGGGCCATTTTGGCGCAGTCCAGTACGAAGCTGTCCTTCACGCGGTCGAACTCGTCCTGGTCCAGGAAGCGTTCCTGCTGCACGCGGGTCATGTAGAGTACGTCCAGTTCCGGCATAACCTCTTCCATGGTCTGGACCTCTTTGTAGCTGATACCCAACTTGTCGCACACATCCTGCTTGATGTAGTCCGGGAGCTTGAGCTCGTCGGGGGCGATGAGCACCACTTTGATGTCCTTGAAGCGGGACAGGGCCTTGATGAGGGAGTGCACCGTGCGGCCGAATTTGAGGTCTCCGCAGAAGCCGATGGTGATGCCGTCGATGTGCCCCAGTTCACGCTTGATGGTGAGCAGGTCGGTGAGCGTCTGCGTGGGATGGCTGTGGGAGCCGTCGCCCGCGTTGATGATGGGAACGCGGGATACCTCGGAAGCGTAGAGCTGGGCGCCTTCGATGTGGTGGCGCATGGCGATGACATCGGCAAAGCAGCCTACTACACGTACGGTGTCCTGCACGGTCTCGCCTTTGCTCACAGAGCTGCTTTTTGCGTCGGAGAAGCCCAGGACGTTGCCGCCGAGCTCCATCATGGCCGATGTGAAACTGAGCCGCGTGCGGGTGCTGGGCTCATAGAAGAGCGTAGAGAGCTTCTTGTACCGCTGGGAATCCTGATACTTCTCGCGGTGGGCGATGATGTCTTCGGCCAGCGTGATAATCTGGTCCAGTTCCTCTTTGGAGAGGTCCATCGGGTCGATGAGGTGCTTCATAATTACAGGTTATTACGGAATTCAATGATTTTCTCTTTCCATTCGGGGGCGATGTAGCCGTTCTCGGCGGCCACTTCCACCAGGGTATCCAGGTTGCACAGGGAGTGATTCTCTGTATGGGCGGCGGCGATGCGCTCCAGGCCCTTCTTCATGCCGTAGGTGAAGATGCTCACGATGCCCAGGACATCGGCCCCGGCTTCGCGGAGGGCTTCCACCACCTCAATGGCGCTGCCGCCGGTGGAGATGAGGTCCTCAATGACCACGACCTTGGTGCCGGGCTCCATCTTGCCCTCGATGCGGTTGGTGCGGCCGTGGGTCTTGGCTTCTCCGCGGACGTAACCCATGGGGAGGTCCAGAAGGGTGGCGGTGATGGCGGCGTGGGCAATTCCGGCGGTGGAGGTGCCCATGAGCATCTCTGCACCGGGGTAGTAACGCTTGACGAGGGTGGCCAGGCCCTCTTCTACCTGCTTTCTCACTTCGGGGGCCGACAAGGTGAGGCGGTTGTCACAGTAGATGGGGCTCTTGATGCCGCTGGCCCAGGTGAAGGGCTGCTCGGGGCGCAGGAAGACTGCGCCGATGGAGAGGAGTGCTTTCGCAATGGCTTGTTCCATAATCTTATTCTGCAAATTCTTTCATGCAACGTTCGTAGGCGGCGACGGGGTCATCGGCCTGCGTGATGGGGCGGCCGACGACGATGAAATCCGAGCCGATTTCCCGCGCGCGGGCGGGGGTGGTGATGCGCACCTGGTCGTCGGAGGCGGCGTCGGCGAAGCGGATGCCCGGGGTGACGGTGAGGAAGCCTGCTCCGCAAGTCTCCTTCACGAGGCCGGCTTCCAGAGGGGAGCAGACCACTCCGTCCAGGCCGGCTTCGCGGGCGTTGGCGGCGTAGTGGGCGATGGTCTCGTTCATGGAAGCGCCTATCAGCAGGTCCTTGTGCAGGATTTCCTCGGAGGTGGAGGTGAGCTGGGTCACGGCTATCAGCAGGGGACGGGTTCCGTCGGGGCGGGTGAGGCCCTCGAGGGCGGCTTTCATCATGGCTACGGTGCCGGAGGCATGGACGTTCACCATGTCCACGTCAAGGCCGGAAAGCACGTGCATGGCCTTTTTGACGGTGTTGGGGATGTCGTGCAGCTTCAGGTCCAGGAAAATCCGGTGACCGCGGGCTTTGATCTCGCGGACCATGTCGGGGCCGGTGCCGTAGAAAAGCTCCATGCCAATCTTTACGAAGGGTTTGCGGCTTCCCTGGAAGCGGTCCAGGAAGGCCAGGGTGGTTTCCCGGTCGGGGAAGTCACAGGCGATGATTACATCTTTGGTCATACCGTGCCGATGATATCTTTAAGGTTGTCAATTCCGAGTTCGTCCATGAGGAGGGGCAGTTCGGCCACGATTTCGGGGCAGACGAAGGGGTTGCGGAGGTTTTCGGCCCCCACCTGGACGGCGCTGGCGCCGGCCATCATCATTTCCAGGACGTCGCGGCCGCAGGTGACGCCGCCGCAGCCCATGATGGGGATGTGGCAGGCATGGGCCACCTGATACACCATCCGCAGGGCGATGGGGAAGATGGCCGATCCGGAGTAGCCGCCCATCGTATTGGCCAGGATGGGCTTGCGGCGGGCGATGTCGATGCGCATTCCCAGGAAGGTGTTGACCAGCGTGAGACCGTCGGCCCCGGCATCCTCGCAGGCGCGGGCGATGGAGACGATGTCGGCCACGTTGGGGCTGAGCTTGATGAAGACGGGCTTGTGCGGGCAGACGGCTTTCACCGCCGCGGTTACCTGGGCTGCCGCCTGGGCCGATGTGCCGAAGGCGAGTCCGCCGCCGTGCACGTTGGGGCAGGATACGTTCACTTCGATGATGTCGATTTCCCCGCACGCGGCGGCTTTGGCGCAGCAATCGGCATATTCCTCCACGGAGAACCCGCTGATGTTTGCGATGATGCCGTTGCGGTAGATCTTCCTGAGGGCGGGGACTTTCTCGTTGACGAGGACGTCGATGCCGGGATTCTGCAGGCCTACGGAGTTGAGCATGCCGCCGCGTGCTTCTGCAATACGCGGGGTGGGATTCCCGTAGCGGGCTTCGCGGGTGGTGCCTTTCAGGGAGATGGCGCCCAGGACGTTGAGGTCGAAGGTGCCGGCCATCTCCAGGCCGAAGCCGAAGGTGCCGCTGGCGGGAATCACGGGGTTGGGGAGTTGCAGCCCGCCAAGGTTGACGGAGAGGTCTTTTACCATAGAATATCCTCCTTCTTGAAAACGGGGCCGTCTTTGCATACGCGTGCGGGACCATGGGCCGTCTGGATGCTGCAGCCGTAGCAGAAGCCGGCGCCGCAGCCCATGCGCTCTTCCAGGGAGGCTTCGCCGGAGCCCTGGAGCAGCGCGCAGACCTTTTGCATCATGATCATCGGCCCGCAGGTGTAGTAATAGTCATATTGGGGGTTGAGGGCCTGGATGGCGTCGGTGACGAAGCCCTTGATGCCGGCCGACCCGTCCACGGTGGTGAGGGCGAAGCGGTCGCACAGGGATTCGAACTCCGGCAGCAGGACTGCCTCTTCCTTTTTGTTGAAACCGAGGATGGCGGTGACTTTTTTGCCCTGGTCCTTCAGTTTTTTTGCCAGGTAGTAGAGCGGGGCGGCGCCCAGGCCGCCGGCGACGAGGAGGGCCTCGTGGCGGCAGGTATCGGCATCAAAGCCTTTGCCCAGGCCGGTGAGGACGCTCACCGTGGTTCCCTCGGGGAGGGTGGCCAGCGTCCGGGTTCCTTCTCCGACGGTCTTGTAGAGCAGCGTGAGGCGGCCGTTTCCGGCTTCGCAAACGGAGATGGGGCGGCGGAGGTAGTAGCCCGGGATGTCCAGATGGACGAATTCTCCCTGGACGGTGTCCTCGCCGGAGAGGACCAGCCGGTAGGTCTCGGTGGCGATCTCGCGGTTTTCCGTTATGGTATATATCTGTTTGTTCATGCCTTATATACTGTGACTGCGTTTTTGCGGGTTTCGAGCACCCTTCCGTAAACTTCCCAGCCGTCGAAGGGGGTGGAGTGGCCCATGGACGCGAACCGGCTGCTGTCGATGACGAAGGGCGTATCCAGGTCGATGACTACCTGGTCGAGCGGGTTTTCGGGCAGGCCGAAGATGCGGCGGGGGGCTTTCGACAGGGCTTCGACCACTCTATCCAGGGGAACGCGGCCGCTTCTGACGAGGCGCGTGTAGAGCACGGGGAAAGCTGTCTCCAGGCCTACGATTCCCATGGCGCTGCCTTGGAAGCCTTTGCTTTTTTCCTCGGCCGAGTGGGGGGCATGGTCCGTGGCGATGGCGTCGATGGTGCCGTCCAGGAGGCCTTCGATGAGGGCTTCGCGGTCATCGGCCGTCCGGATGGGCGGGTTCATCTTAAAGCGTCCGTGATCCTGGATGTCGTCCAGGCACAGGGTGAGGTAGTGGGGAGCGGTTTCGCAGGTGACGTTTATGCCGGCCGCCTTGGCTTCGCGGATGAGGCTTACGCTCTTCCGGGAAGAGATGTGGCATACGTGGTAGTGGCAGCCAGTCCGGGCGCAGAGCTCCAGGTCCCTTTCGATGGGGCCCCATTCGCTGCGGGGGTCGGTTCCCGGCAGGGAGTTGTCTTCGCAGTGGGCGGCCAGGATGGCGCCGCTGGCGGCAGCCGTTTCCATGGCCCTGCGCATCACGTCAGGGCTCTGGACGCCGCTTCCGTCGTCGGAGAAAGCGACGCAGTGGTCTTTGAGGGTTTTGATGTCCACCAGTTCCAGGCCCTTGCGCCCTTTTGTGATGGAACAGTAGGGGAGCACCTCGATGACGGCATCCCGGTCAATGATGTCCTGCTCCAGTTTCACGTGCTCCAGGCTGTCCGGAACGGGATCCAGATTGGGCATGGCGCATACGGTGGTATAGCCGCCTCTCGCGGCGGCCATCGCTCCGGTGCGGATGGTTTCCTTCCATGTCTGGCCCGGCTCGCGGAAGTGGACATGCAGGTCACAGAATGCGGGTAATACTACTGTTGCCATACGGACAAAAAAAAGACAACCACGGAAGGTTGTCGGATAATAACGTCGGGGGAAAAATGAGAGAAGCCATCGAACTGACCGATGCAGGGGAAAGGACGTATGGCGTTTTTTCTCATCGTGCTTTATGTTTGTGCAAAGGTATCGTTTTTTGTTTTATTATTCAAATTATTTCAAAATATTTTTCCGTGCACAAAAAAAGAAAGGAGACCTGACCGGATGGTCAAATCTCCTGATGCCTACTCTTTTTTGAGTTCCGTTGCCGGATTCGTCTTCGCAGCCTTTAGCGTTTGAAGGAGGACGGAGAGGAAGGATATGATGAGCGCAATCGCCGCCGCTACGACAAAGACCCAACCATAGCCCTCAATCCTGTACCAGAACTGCTCCAAGTATTTACCTGCCAGATAGATGGAAACAGGTATGCCAATCAGGATGGCGATGTCTACGAGAATGAGGTATTCCCCTACCGCCCGACGGGTTTCCGAGCCGACTGTGCCACCGAAAACCTTGCGGACGGCGATATCACGGGTCTGAATACCAGCGTAATAAGCGCTCATCGCCGTGAGGCCCAACAGGGAAATCAGCGTGGCCAGCAGCATGAACAGTTCAATCAGGCTGATGAACCGACGCTTTTCCTGCATCGCCTGCTCGATCAACTCGGGGATATAGCCATAGACCTTCTCCCCGTACTCCTCTTCGCCGGTGAGACGGATGCTCTCCTGCCGGGCGATTTCCCGGAGGTCGGCGCGAACATCGGCATCGAACCGATTGAGTTTCAAGACACAAGTCGACTGGCCCTTCAAGGGGGCGACCACGACCATACCCATGCTATTTCCATTCATGTCACCCGGATTGCTAGTAGCAAAATCCCGGATGATGCCGCAGACTTCCATTTCTCCCCAGACCATGCTGACAAATTCCGGGGCTTTCGGTTCCGCCTCGTCCAACGAATAGGCCTGGGCCAAAGACTCGGTCATCCATACCCCGTCACCGGCCACACCAAAATCTTTCACGACCTCGAGTCCGAACAGGTCGAAAGCCTCCCGTTCGCATTGTACAATGCCGAGTTCGAGCATCCGGTCATCTTTCGTCGTGCGCATTTTCATGTTGGCATCACTCGGAAAACCCTGACAGATTCCTATCCCGTCCACATAAGGTCTCCGGGCCAGTTCGTCCCGACCCACGGTACCGCAGGAGATATAGTAGAGGTTCGAGACGTCAGCCCCCATCGGCATTTTCAGGAGATGGTGATACTGCAGCTCCATCACCAGCGCAAGCGAGATGAGGGCGACCGTAATAGCGTTCTGGACGATGATAAACACCTTAGAAAAAACCATCTTGGTCTGCCGACGCTGTTCCCCTTTGATGATGGCCACCGGATCGTACCGGAAGGTCATCAGGGCCGGCACCAGGCCGGAAATCGCGCCGACCACAAGGGCTAGCAGGACATAAGCAGCCAGGTATGGTACGGAATATGCCACATTCAGGCCGATGTCCCCCGCCACATAACTGTTGAAAACAGGTTCCAGCGCCTTTGCCAGCAATACCGCCAGGATCAAGCACACCGTCACAAAGGCGATAGCCTCACCTACATATCGACCCGCAATCCTGCCTCGCGACTCTCCCAAGGCCATGCGGATAGCCATTTCCCGGGCCCTTTTTCCGGTCAAGGCGACGCTGAGATTGATGTAATTGAACAACGCCGACAGTAGCAGGAGGATCCCGACTGCAATCAGCACATACACAAGAGTCGAGTTCCCATGACGGATTTCCCCGCTGTTCTTTGACATTTCGGAGAAATACAGTTTCTTGATCGGAACGGTAAATGAGCGCTTGGGCTTGTTGACTTTGAGATAAGTGGACTCGTATTCATGGACGAGCACGGTATCGATCAACGCCCGGGTTGCTTTCAGGTCGGTTCCTTCCCGAAAACGGAGCAGCACCATGTCCATCGGAATGATGAAGCCGGAGGAGTTGGAAGGGGCGTCCGGCTCCTTGAGCACTCTGACAATGTCCGACTCTTTCAGTAACGACCGGGGATGGTCCTTGATGATACCACCAACTGTGCATGTATCGCCTCTGACGACGATATTGCTTCCAACAGGACTCCTGT
>JAEEXZ010000060.1 GCA_016288055.1 Bacteroidales bacterium | reverse complement strand
CCGGAGCCCGCTCCCGCCGCTCCCGCCATGCCCGCCGGTGGCATGATGTAATCTGAAATAAACCTAAAAGCGCCTGACTTTCCGCCGAAAAGCGAAACGTCAGGCGTTTTTTTTGCATATATTTGTATTGTATGGAAATCATTTGTAACAAGTATTTCGAAGGCGAGCGTCCGCTGTACTGCAAAAGAGACGGGCTGCGCCTGAAGGATGTCGTCATCGGCCCTGGCGAATCTTCCTTGAAAGAGGGGGCCGATATCGAAGCCGAGCACTGCGAGTTCAAGGGCAAGTACCCCTTCTGGGAGTGCGACGGCTTCGTCATCAAAAACTGCATTTTCCGGGAAGGAGCCCGGGCGGCGCTGTGGTACACCCGGGACTGCAAGATGTACGACACGCTCATCGAAGCACCCAAGATGTTCCGCCGCATTACCGGCGCCCATCTGGAAAACGTTAAATTCACCGACGCCCAGGAGACCTTCTGGGACTGCGACAAAGTGACGCTGAAGAATGTGGAAGCCGTCAACGCCAACTACATCTTCATGCACACGGACAATATCGAGGTGGACAACTTCAAGCTGCAGGGCAACTACTCCTTCCAGTATTCGAAGAACGTCGTCATCCGCAACTCAGACCTGGACACGAAGGATGCCTTCTGGGAGAGCGAGAACGTCACCGTTTACGATTCCCGCATCCAGGGAGAGTTCCTGGGCTGGTATGCCAAGAACCTGAAGCTGGTGCGCTGCCATATCGGCGGAAGCCAGCCCCTGTGCTACTGCGAGAACCTCATCCTGGAGGATTGCACCTTCGAGCCGGACGCAGACCTCGCCTTCGAGTACAGCAGTGTCGAAGCCACCGTCAAGGGCCACGTCGTATCCGTGAAGAACCCCCGCAGCGGCCATATCAAGGCCGATTCCATCGGCCAGGTCATCCTGGACGAGAACATCAAAGCCCCCGGAAACTGTGAAATACAATTTTGACTCCTGCCCGGACCGCCGGGGTACCGAAAGCGTTAAATGGGACGAATATCCCGGAACGCTGCCCATGTGGGTGGCGGACATGGATTTTGAAGTAGCGCCGGAGATCCGGGCCGCCCTGCAGAAGCGGCTGGATCACGGCGTCTTCGGTTATGAACTGCTGCCCGACACCTATTTCGAGGCCATCGGCCGCTGGTTTGCGGGACGGCACGGATGGGATGGGATCGGCCGGAACAACATTGTTCCTACGACCGGTGTCATTGCGGCCTACAGCGCCGCCATCAAGGCCATGACCGTGCCCGGAGACAAGGTGCTGGTCATGACGCCCTGTTACAACGCGTTCTTCCCCGCCATCCGCAACAACAAGTGCGAGCAGTTGGTGAGCCCCCTCCGCTATGACGGCAGCCGTTACATCGTGGACTGGGACGACTTCGAAGCCAAGGCACACGAGGCGAAAGTATTCCTGCTTTGCAACCCTCACAACCCCGCCGGACGCGTCTGGACCCGCGAAGAGCTGCTCCTGATGGCCGGCATCTGCCGCCGGAACAACGTATTCGTCGTCTCCGACGAGATCCACTGCGAGCTCACTTACCCCGGGCACGACTATACCCCCTGGGCCACCCTGCCCGAGGAGTTTGTCCTGAATTCCGTCTCCTGCATCTCCCCCACCAAAGCCTTCAATATCGCCGGCATACAGATTGCCAACATCTACGCCAAGGATCCCTCCGTCCTGGCCAGGATGGACCGCGCCATCAACGACAACGAGTGCTGCGACGTGAACGTCTTCGGTGCCACGGCCCTGCAGGCCGCCTACAACGAGGGCGGTCCCTGGCTGGACGCCCTGCGCAAATACCTCTGGCACAATGCCCACACCGTTTCCTGTTACCTGGAGGACGAACTGCCCCAGGTGAACGTCCTGCCGCTCGAGGGCACCTACCTCATGTGGCTGGACTGCCGCAAGGCCATGAAACCCGGCGAGCCGCTGGAAGGATTCAGCGAACGGTTCGCCACGCACCTGCGGGAAAAGCACGGCCTTGTCCTGAGCACCGGCACCATCTACGGAGCCGCCGGAGAAGGATTTGAAAGATTGAATATCGCCTGCCCCAGGACCCGTCTGCTGGACGGTCTGGAGCGCTTACGTGAAGGTTTTAACTCTTATAAAAATGCGTAAATCTCTGCTTGTTGCAGCCGCCGTCCTGGCGACTCTCCTTGCCTGCGGGCCCAGAAAAACGGCAACCGAACCGTCGGCCCAGGATTTTGCCCCCTACATTGCGGCATACACCGGCGGCGTCGTCACCCCGGACGTACAGCTGCGAATCGACCTCACGGAAGAGGCGAGCCAGACCCCGGACCGGAAACTGTTTTCCATCAAGCCTTCCGTCAAAGGCGAAGTCAAGTGGACCGGGAACCGTTCTGTCAGCTTCATTCCGGCCGAAGGAGCGCTCCAGGAAGGCGTTTCCTACGAGGTTCATTTTGCCCTGGGCAAGGTGATTCCCGGTGCTCCCGAAACCTTCTGCTACGGTTTCACCGTCAAATCCGCTGTCACCGGGGAAGAAGAGAAGACCGCTGAAGAACCGGACAACGGGCAGACTTTCCGCGTGCTGAAAGCCGGCGTCGTGGACAGCTGCGTTGAAGTGCAGTTCAGCGAAACGCCCGCCAACGCCAACGTAAAAGGCATGGTGGAACTCAAGGGCGCAGCGCGCAGCTATGTGCAGGTGATCGACGACATCGTCCGCGTACACTTCGAAGGGCGCGACGGAGACCTTACGCTCACCCTGGACAAGGGACTGAAGGGAGAAAGCGGCAACGCCCTGGAGCAGGACTTCGTCCGCGTCTTCAAGGAGGCCGATGAGAAACCCGCCGTGGAGTTCCCCTTCAGCAAGGGTAGCATCCTGCCCGACAGGCAGCGCCTCATCCTCCCCTTCCGCGCCGTGAACCTGAGCGCCGTGGAGGTACGCGTCGTCAAGATCTACGAGAAGAATATCCTCATGTACCTGCAGGACAATGACCTGGGCGCCACAGGCGGCAACAGCATCCGCCGCTGCGGCCGCCTGGTGTACAAGGGAGACGTAGCCCTGGACGCCACCAAGGACCTGCACGAGTGGAATACCCACAGCCTGGACCTGAGCGGCCTGTTCAAGCAGGAACCCGGGGCCATCTACCGCATCCGTATCAGCTTCCGCCTGGACCAGAGCCTCTACGGCGGAAAGCCGGTGATGCAGGCCATGAACAGGTTGGGCGGCCAGCCCACACCGGCCGACGAAGCCGTCTGGGACAAGCCCGAGGCCTACTACTGGGACAATTTCTATGACTGGGCAACCTACAACTGGAAGGAAGCGGGAGACCCCACCAAGCCGTCCTACTACATGGACGCCGACCGCTTCCCCATGGTTCAGCTGCTCTCCAGCGACCTGGGCCTGATGGCCGAATATGCCGGCGGCAACAAGATCTGGGTAGCCGCCACCGACCTCCTCTCCGCAGGTCCCGTTCCGGGCGCAAGCGTGGAAGTCTATGACTACCAGCTGCAGACCGTAGGCACCGCCAAGACGGACAACAACGGCCTGGCAACGGTGGAAGTGAGCCGCAAGCCCTTCGCCGTGGTGGCCCGTGCCGGTGGCAGCACCGCCTATCTCAAAATCACCTCCGGCGCCGAGCGCTCCATGAGCCGCTTTGACGTAGCCGGCGAAGTAATCAAGGAAGGCATCAAAGCCTTCATCTACGGGGAGCGCGGCGTCTGGCGTCCCGGCGACACGCTGCACGTGAGCGCCATCGTCGCAGACCATGGCAAATCCCTGCCCGCAGCACACCCCGCCACCCTGGAGGTATATACCCCGGCCGGACAGTTCTACACCAAGCTCACCCGCAAGGGAACCGATGGGTTCTACAGCTTCGACGTTGCCACAAAGGCCGATGATCCCACCGGCTACTGGAACGCTTACCTGAAGGTGGGCGGCAGCAGTTTCCACAAAGTACTGCACATTGAGGCCGTGAAGCCCAACCGCCTGAAGGTGGACACCCGGTATCCTTCCGTGCTGCAGGCCGGAGAGAGCATCACCGTTCCGGTGAGCGCAGCCTGGCTCAGCGGCGGCATTGCCGGAAATCTCCCGGTACGCGCGCAGATAACCCTGAAAAAAGCGTCCGAACATCCCTTCAAGGGCTTGGATAAATTCAGTTTCTTCCGTCCTAACACCACTTTCGCGGCCGACGAGAAAGAACTCTTCAAAGGCCGCCTGGACGGCAACGGAACCATCCAGGCAAAGCTTAGCCTGCCGGCCGCCACGAATGCGCCCGGCCTTCTCAACGCCTTTGTCGTCACCAGCGTGGAAGAGCCCGGCGGCGACGAAAGCTTCACCACGGAGACGCTGCCCTTCTCCCCTTACAGCAGCTACGTAGGCATCCAAGTCCCCGAAGGGGATTATCTCGAGACAGACAAGGCCCACGTGTTCCACCTGGCCGTAGTGGATGCCGATGGCAAACGTGTAAAGGGCCATAAAGTGGAATACTGCATCTTCAAGACCGGGTGGAACTGGTGGTGGGACAACGCCGGCGGTTCCCTGGACGCATACGTCAACGGCAGCTCGGTGGAGCGCGTTAAGAACGGAACCCTCACCGTAGGCGCGCAGGATGCCAGTTTCTCCTTCCAGGTAGATTATCCCGGCTGGGGCCGATATCTGGTCCTGGCCCGTGACACGCAGTCCGGCCATATCAGCGGCGCCGAGTTCACCGTCGATTGGCCCGAATACCGCGGCCGTGCCGACAGAAGGGACCCCGAAGCCCTTACCATGATTACCCTTTCCACGGACAAATCGGCCTACCAGGTGGGCGATAAGGCTACGGTCTTCCTTCCTGCCGCCGAGGGCGGACGGGCCCTGGTGAGCGTCGAGGGATCCTCCGGCGTGATGTCGCGCGAGTGGGTGGCCACATCGGCCCAGGATACGCCCTGGTCCTTCACGGTGACGCCCGAAATGGCGCCCAACGTGTATGTGCATGTGACCCTGCTGCAGCCCTACGGCGCCACGCAGAACGACCTGCCCCTGCGCCTGTACGGCGTCCAGCGCGTAAAAGTGGAGAATCCTGCCTCCCATCTGGAGCCGCAGATCCAGCTTCCGGACGTCATCCATCCGGAAGAGCCGTTCCTGGTAAAAGTCTCCGAGAAGAACGGCAAACCCATGACCTATACCCTGGCCATCGTGGACGAAGGCCTGCTGGACCTGACGGCCTTCAAGACTCCGGATCCCTGGAGCCGGATGTACCGCTACGAGGCCCTGGGCGTGAATACCTGGGACCTGTACGACCAGGTGATCGGCGCGTTCAGCGGACGGTTCTCGCCGCTGGCGGCCATCGGCGGTGACGAAGACGCCGTGCGCGGCGCCCGGAAGGACAACCGCTTCAACCCGGTGGTCATCTACAGGGCTCCCAAGACCCTGAAGAGGGGCACCGATACTTTCAAGATGCAGCTGCCGATGTATGTGGGCAGCGTGCGCGTCATGCTCATCGCCGGCCATGACGGAGCTTACGGCCATACCGAAAAGACCGTTCCCGTCCAGAACCCGCTCATGGTGGTCACCACCCTGCCGCGCGTGATGGGAACCGGTGAGACCGTACAGGCCGCGGTGAACGTGTTCGCCATGGAAGACGGGCTGGGAGAGGCTTCCATCAAGCTGGAGGCCGACGGTCCCCTCTCCGGCGGCGGCACCCGTAAGGTGAGCTTCTCCGGCAAGGGAGACCAGCTGCTGAGCTTCCCGCTCAAGTCTACCCAGGCGGAGGGCATCTCGCATATCACCGTTACGGCTACCGGCGGCGGCCACAAGGCCTCCGAGACCATAGCCCTGGAGGTACGCAACCCGCATCCCGTCCTGACGAAGGTTGAACGGACGGAAGTGGCGCCGAAGGCATCGGCCACCGTCAGCGGCGGCACCCTGCAGTTGGCTACCCTGCCGGCACTGGATGTGCGCGCGCTCTACCTTTCCATGAAGAATTATCCCTATAACTGCGCCGAGCAAATCAGCGCCAAGGGTCTCACCCTGCTGCACCTGCTCCCGATGCTGCCGGAAAAGGACGCCCAGCAGGCGAAGGAACTCATTCCCACACTCATCAACCAGCTCTATTCCCGCCAGCTGGCAGAAGGCGGATTCTCCTACTGGACCGGCGGACAGCCCAATAGCTGGGTATCATCCATGGCTGGACAGTTCCTTGCAGAGGCCTCCCAGGCCGGTTTCGAGGTAAACAGCGGCGTCCTCAAGAGCTGGAAGAGCTTCCAGCAGAAGATGAGCCAGGCCTTCCGCAGTGCCGGCAACGCCGCTTTCTCGGATCTGGACGAGGCCTATCGCCTGTACACCCTGGCCGTGGCCGGCTGGGCCAATATCGCCGGCATGAACCGCCTGCGGGAATCCCGGAACCTGGGAGACCAGGCCCGCTGGATGCTGGCATCGGCCTACTCCCTCAGCGGCAAGAATTCCCTGGCGGAAGCCCTGCTGGACGGTACGCGACGGGATTTCCCCGAGTATGAATTCAACGAGCTCACCTTCGGCACCACCCTGCGCGACCGCATGTTCGCCGTGGAGGCCCTCGCCCTGAACGGCCGAATCGCCGACGCCTTCGTCCTCATGGCCGATGTCCCCGCAAAGGACCTCTCCACCCAGGAGAGCGCCTTCGCCGCCATCGCCTATGACCGCCTTTACAAGAAGACGGGCGGTAACGCCATCCACGCCAAGGTGGACGGGAAAGAGGTAGCCAGCGCAGCGTCCATCGTAAGCCTGCCGATCTCCGGCAAAGCCGTGGTGGAAAACCTCACGGAAGGGAAACTCTACTGCACCGTCCTTACGGAGACGCGGGAACCCGCCGGCGAAGCCATATCCAACGGCCTGGAGGTGAGTGTCAAGTACCTGGGGGACGACTCTCAGGCCCTGGATCCCTCCACGCTCACGCAGGGAACGCGCTTCACGGCCGTCATCACCGTCAAGGGGAACGCCAACCGTTCCGTCCGGAACATGTCCCTGTCCATGGGCATTCCTTCGGGCTGGGAGATTGTCAATGACCGCCTCACCGGCGGATCGGCCGAAGACGGTTACGACTTCAAGGACATCCGCGACGACCGCATCGACTGGTTCTTCGAACTGCCGGCCAGGCACAAGAAAACCTTCCGCGTACAGCTGCGTGCCGCGTACGAAGGCAGCTACAGCCTGCCGGCCATCCGCTGCGAAGACATGTACAACGCGGCGCTGAACGCCAGCACCGCCAGCGGTACCGCCAGTGTCACGAAATAAGAAAATACTCTATATTGGAGCAGCCACGCTATTTGCAGCGTGGCTGTTCTGCCTGCCCAGGGAGCTGTTTCCCTCCACGGCCTACTCCACCGTAGTGGAAAGTGCCGAGGGGGAGCTTCTGGGCGCCCGGATCGCGGCCGACGGACAGTGGCGTTTCCCGCCCTGCGACACCGTTCCGGAGCGCTTTGCAAAAGCGCTGATCCAGTTCGAGGACCGGCGCTTCCGCTGGCATCCCGGCGTTGACCCGGCCGCCCTTGTGCGTGCTGCCGTGGACAACGCAAAATACGGACATGTGGTGAGCGGTGGAAGTACGATCACCATGCAGGTAATCCGTCTGTCCCGCCAGCGGGAACGGACCCTGTGGCAGAAAACGGTGGAGGCCGTCCTGGCCACGCGGCTGGAACTGCGCTGCAGCAAAAAACGCATCCTCGCGCTCTATGCCTCCCACGCGCCGTTCGGCGGCAATGTGGTGGGACTGGAGGCCGCCGCCTGGCGGTATTTCGGGCGCCCTGCCGCAGAGCTCTCCTGGGGAGAGGCCGCCACCCTGGCGGTGCTGCCCAACGCCCCCGCCTCCATGCATCCCGGCAAAAACCGCGACGAGCTGCTGGCCAAGCGCAACCGGCTGCTCAAACGGCTGCTGGAGCACGGAGATATGGATGCCACTACTTACGCCGCCGCGCTGGAAGAGCCGCTGCCGGACGCACCGCTGCCGCTTCCGTCGTGGGCTTCGCACTATGTAGAAGGCTGCCCCAGGGGCGCCCGTACCCGCAGTACGCTGCAGCTTCCGTTGCAAAGGGCCGTGGAAGCTGCCGTGAACCGCCGCTCCGACGAGCTGGCGCGCGATGGCATCGCAGACCTTGCCGCCGTGGTCATCGACAACACAAGCGGGAACATCGTGGCCTATGTGGGCAACGCCTCTCCCTACCGGGAACGGCCTGGCCGGCAGGTGGACATTGCCGCCGCCCCCCGTTCCACTGGCAGCATCCTCAAGCCGTTCCTCTATGCGGCCGCCCTCAGGGAGGGCGTGATCCTTCCCCGGACGCTGCTTCCCGATATTCCCGTCAACCTGAGCGGCTTCGCGCCCCAGAACTTTGACAGGCAGTTTTACGGTGCCGTTCCCGCCAACGAGGCGCTGGCGCGGTCCCTCAATGTTCCATCCGTCTTTCTCCTGAGACAATATGGAGTACCCAAGTTCCACGCGCTGCTGAAAGAAGCGGGGCTGGAAACGCTTACCCGGACGCCGGAGCATTACGGGCTTTCCCTCATCCTGGGCGGAGCCGAGGCCCGGCTTGCAGAGGTAACGAAGGCCTACAGGAAGTTCTTCCTCGGGGAGAACGACCTGGCCGTCTGGTACACCCTGGATGCGCTCAAGGAGGTGAACCGGCCTGACGAACTGGACTGGCGCCTGATCCGTTCCGTGCGGAAAGCGGCCTGGAAGACCGGCACCAGCTACGGCTTCCGCGACGCCTGGGCCGTGGGCATGACGCCGCGCTGGACCATCGGCGTATGGGCCGGCAATGCCGACGGGCACGGCGTCCCGGGACTCACCGGCGCCCGCACCGCCGGACCGGTGCTGTTCGACATCCTCAACCTGCTGCCGGCAGACCAGAACTGGTTCTCGGAACCGGAGGCCGGGAAGTCGGTGTACAGCGCCGTGTGCGAGGATTCGGGCATGCTGGCCGGGCCGGGATGCCCGTCGGCCCAAATGCTCATTCCGCAGGCCGGGCTGGATTCGGAGACCTGCCCCTACCACCAGACCGGAGAGTTTGTGCTGCCGCCGGCGATGGAGTGGTATTATCGGCCTCACCATCCGGAGTACACCGGCGCTACGCTGCGGCGCCCTTCCGGCACGGTCCAGTTCATCTATCCGCAGAACGGGGCTTTGCTCTCGGCCCCCCGGCAGCTGAACGGACAGGTGGAGGGCATCGTGTTCCGGGCGGCACACCACAGGCCGGACGCGACGCTATGGTGGCATCTGGACAATACGTATGTCGGGGAGACTACCTTCCAGCACGAGATGAAACTCGTTCCTGCACCGGGGCAGCACGTGATCACCGTGGTGGACGAACAGGGAAATGCCGCTTCCATCAGATTCGGCATGGCGGAGTGAAAAAGAAAGAGGCTCTGCTGCACATCGGACAAACAGAGCCTTAGAATTCATAGTCTAAGTAGTAACTTTACCCAACGCAAAGTTAGTCAACACTTCGCATTCCTCCGTTTCAAAATAAAAAATAATACTGGGAAATCTTGATTATTTTATCTATTTTTGAAACATATTGTCAAAATCGGTCAAAATAAACTATGAATATACTAATTCTGATCGCTCTGATAACCACCGCCATTGAAATGGCGACCTGCTTTATCTGCACCCATCAATTGGGGTTCAGGAAACTGGAAAACGGAGACAATGCACGCTGGCTTCTGTCCTTCGGTGCCCTCCTCAGCGGCCTCCTCGCCGTGTTTGTCATCTTCGGCAACCTGGTCATGCAAACCACATCTCAGGAGCCCCTCCTGCTTCGTCCCTGGATAGGCCTCGTGTACATGACCATGCACATTGTCATGACTTTGTACCCCATCACCATCGTCCGCCAGGACTGGCTCACCCCGAAGCACTATGCCCTTCTGTTCTCGCCGGTAGTACTGTTCGCCATCATCTTCCTTTTCTTCGTGGGCCGATGGACAGTGCTGGAAACGCCGGCCTCCGTCTGGGAGAACGCCAACCGGGTGGACGTCATCGTGCGTCTGGCCTCGCTCTTTATCATGGCGCCTTACTGTCTCATCCTGTTCTGGCTGCCCTACAGTTACAAGAAGAGCAGCGCCACCCTCGGCTGGATTATCGGTTACAGCTTCGGCCTCACCCTTATCTGTGCGGTGCACATCGTGCTCATGCTCACCTACTCTCCGGTTCTGATGACCATCCTGCCGCTGCTGGCATCGGCCTTCTACTACCTGTCCACGCGCTATGAGCTCACGGAGCGAATCATTCCTCCACAGCCGGAAGACACCGCCGATACAGAAGACACCACCCTGACGGAACTGAAGCCCCTGGAAGGGGTCGCGCCCGAGTTCGGCCTCTGGTCCCGCGTGAGCCAGATCATGGACAAGCAGGAAGCCTGGAAGAATCCGGACCTGTCCCTCTCGGAACTTGCATCGCTCTCCGGAACCAACACCACCTACCTCAACCGCGTCATCAAGCAGGAAGTGGGAATGAGCTTCAAGGACTACCTCAACAACAAGCGCGTCAACTATGTCGCCACCCAGCTCAGAAAGAAACCGGACCTGGATATTCAGGAAGCCTTCTTCAACGCCGGCTTCCGTTCCCGCACCACCGCATGGCGCAATTTCAAGGATATCATCGGCACAACACCTACGGAATTCAAGCAAACCCTTCGGTAAGAAATTTTTGCATTCTTAAAAAATCTTACTACCTTTGCAATCCCGTTTCGGGCGGTTAGCTCAGTTGGTTCAGAGCATCTGCCTTACAAGCAGAGGGTCACTGGTTCGAATCCAGTACCGCCCACTCCATAAAAAAGACCGGTAATCATACCGGTCTTTTTTGTTTATCGGA
>JAEEXZ010000013.1 GCA_016288055.1 Bacteroidales bacterium | reverse complement strand
CGGTCAGTACGGTGATGCCCATCAGGTAGAAGACGGTGTTCAGAAGCAGGTCATGGGCGGTGTTCATGACGGTCTTCAGCATATTGCCGCTGCCCATGCGGGAACCCAGCAGGCAGAATGTGCCGATAATCAGAACGAGAAATACCAGTGCTTCCAGGGTGGAACGCTGCGGTTGTTTCAGTTTCATTGCATTGTGTGGTTTTGCACACAAATGTAAGAAATTATCGGTACAATTCCCGCAGGACGGAAAGGGATTTTACCTGGATATTGGAGTCGGTGTGAAAGGACAGGTACAGCAGCAGGGACTCGCACAAAGCATTGCGTGTGGCGCCGCTCAGGGGCAGTAGCATGCTCTCTTCAAAACCGGCGCTCACAAGCGCCTTCATCGGAGCCAGATGCTCGGCGGCGAAGGGAGCGATGTCATCGAAAGTGGGACGGAAGCCCAGGGCGCCCGCCAGTTCCAGAAGAAAGCGAACCGGGAAATTGGCGAAGTCCGCTTCCAGGGCGTTGAGCGTAAGGATGCTGCCCACGCACCATTCGAACAGACCGTCCTCGTTGGCCCCGTCCCTGAGAGTGCGAAGGAGCACTTCCGAAAGGAACAGGGTCATGGTGTTCTTCATCAAATGGCTCCGGATGCCCGGAAGGCCGTCCTTGAGGGAGATGCTCCGCAGGGTCCACAGTTCACTTTTGCTGTTTTCCACCACCTCTGCCTCCAGGATGTTCAGGGGTAGAAAAAGGGTGGTGCCGGTCTTCCTGGCACTGCGCACGAGAAAACCCCGGCGGCCGAACTCGCGCGAGAGGGTTTGGACTACCAGGGCGTTGTCGCCCACCTTGGTGGTGGCAAGGACAATGAATTCTGCTGTCAGGGAATTCACTTTTTCTTCAGATACTCGGCCATGGCGCGGAGGGCCTTCCCACGGTGGGAAATGGCGTTCTTCACGCTCTCGCCCAGTTCGGCGTTGGTCTTGTCATATCCATTGGGGATAAAGACAGGGTCGTAGCCAAAGCCGCCTTTGCCGGCGCGCTTGAGGGCGATGGTTCCTTCCATGACACCGTCGAAGAAGTGACGGCGGCCGTTCATGATAAGGGTGACGCTGGTGCGGAAACGGGCTGCACGGTTGGCTTTCGGGGTGGACAGGCCGTTGGTACGGGCCATGGCGGCCTCCTTTTCGCGGCGGGCGATTTCGCTCATCAGCTTTTCGATGTTGGCATCGGGGTTCTTGTCAGGGCCTGCGTAACGGGCGGTTTCAACACCGGGCGCACCGCCCAGGATGTCCACTTCCAGGCCGGAGTCGTCTGCAAAGCAGTTCATACCGGTCTTTTTGTAGATGTAGTCTGCCTTCTGCATGGAGTTGGCGCGAAGGGTGTTCCCGGACTCCGGGATTTCCTCGGTGATACCGAGATCTGCGGGGGTAACGAGCTCAAAACCCTCGCCCAGAATTTCGGCGGCTTCCCGGAGCTTGCCGGGGTTGCTCGTTGCAAAAACGATTTTCATAGTACTCTTTATATTTTCCAGCACAAAGGTACGAAAAAAATTTGATTCTGCAGCCTACATCGTGCGGCCGATGAGGCTGTGGGCGAAGTCCTTAAGCGCATCCAGGCTCTCCTTGTCCAGCCGGGCGAGGGAAGCCTTCCCGATAGCGCGGGCCGACAAGTCGCCGATGGCGGCGCGGGCCTTGTCCGCAACCCCTACGCTGTCGTATATAGCCTTGACACGGTCTATCTTCGTTGCTTTTTCTTCCGGCGTGGCTGCCGGCGCGGCCATGGCTTCCTCCAGGCCGGCGGCCCCGAGCTCCTGCGCCTTCACCGTAAGCCAGGACTTCTTCTCGTTCAGGATGTCTCCTCCGATGGGCTTTCCGAATACCTTCTGGTCTCCGTAGGCATCCAGATAATCGTCGGCCACCTGGAAGGCCAGGCCCAGGTTATAACCGTATTCGTAGAGGCACTGCTGGCTATGGCTGTCTGCCCCGCCGATGAGTGCGCCCATCTGCGCCGCGCAGGCGATAAGGACGCCCGTCTTGAGGCCTATCATCTGCATGTATTCGTCCATCCCCACACGGCTGCGTTTCTCGAAGTCCATGTCCAGCTGCTGGCCGTCACAGACCTCGGAGGCCGTCTTGGAGAACAGCGCCAGAGCCTGCGGAAGCACGGCGGCGGGAGCCTGCGCGATGCGCTTGTAAGCGTCGATGCACATGACATCCCCGCTGAGGATGGCGGTATCTTCGTTCCACTTTTTCCAGACAGTGTCGTGCCCGCGGCGCAGGGGGCTGCGGTCCATGATGTCGTCATGGATGAGGGTGAAGGTGTGGAACACTTCCAGACCGGCAGCGGGCTCCAGGATTTCCGGGCCGAGGGCATCGGCATAAGCGCCATAGGTGAGCAGACACAGGCGGGGACGGAGCCGCTTGCCGCCGATGGCGATCATGTAGCGGAGCGGGTCGTACAGGCCGGCGGGTTCGCTCTGGAATTCAATCTGGCCGAAGAGGTCTTTCACGGCCTGGCTGATGGTGCTTTCTGCGATCATGTGTCTTGATTTCTTATCATACAAAGATAGCATATATTTTCGTACCTTTGCGCCATGGATCCCAAAGAACTTGAAATCATGGCGCCTGCGGGCAGCTTCGACTGCCTTCTGGCCGCTATTGAAGGGGGCGCCGATTCTGTGTACTTCGGCATCGGCCACCTGAATATGCGTTCGCATTCGGCGAACAACTTCTCCCGAGAGGACCTTCCGGAAATCATGCGCATCTGCCGCGCCTACGGCGTCAAGGCCTACATGACCATGAACATCACCCTGTACGGCGAGGATCTCCAGGCGGCATACCAGACCCTGGACACGGCAAAGGCGGAAGGTGTGGACGCCATCATCGCCTCCGACATGGCCGTCATCCTGTACTGCCGCAAGGTAGGCCTGGAAGTGCATATCTCCACCCAGCTGAGCATCTCCAACCTGGAGGCCCTGCGCTTCTATGCCCAGTGGGCCGATGTGGTGGTGCTGGCCCGGGAGTTGAACCTGGAGCAGGTGAAGGCCATCCACAAGGGCATCGTCGAGCAGCAGATCAAAGGCCCTTCCGGGAACCTCGTCCGCATCGAGATGTTCGCCCACGGCGCGTTCTGCATGGCCATCTCCGGGAAGTGCTACCTGTCACTGGCGGCCTACGGGGAAAGCGCCAACCGCGGCGCCTGCATGCAGGTGTGCCGCCGCGGCTACCTGGTCACCGACTATGAGACCGGCAACGAAATCCACATTGACAACAAATACATGATGTCCCCCAAGGATCTGTGCACCATCGAGTTCGCCGACAAATTCGTGGAAGCCGGCGTGAAAGTGTTCAAGATCGAGGGCCGGGCCCGCAGCGCGGACTACGTGAAGACCACTGCCCGCTGCTACCGCCAGGCTGCCGACGCCGTGGCCGCCGGGACATTCACCCCTTCGCTGGGCGCCGCGCTCAAGGAGGACCTCGCCACGGTGTTCAACCGCGGCTTCTGGGACGGATACTATCTGGGTGCCCGCATGGGAGAGTGGAGCGCCGTCTATGGCAGCCACGCCACCCGCACCAAAGTCTATGTGGGGAAGGTAACCAACTGGTTCGCCCGCATCAACGTGGTGGAAGTCCAGGTGGAGGCCACCGAACTGCACAAAGGGGACGAAATCCTGTTCATCGGCCACAAGACCGGCATCCTGGAAGTGACGGCAGAAGACCTGCGCGTGGACCTGGAACCGGCCGATACCGCCCCGCAGGGCGTGCGCTGTTCCATCGCCGTACCCGTCGCCGCCATGCCCGAGGACAAGGTCTTCGACGAATCCCTGCTCCACCCCCGCCGCGGCGACAAAGTCTTTATTTGGAAGTAAATCTTAGCATATTTTTTGTACCTTTGGGCCAGTTATGAAACGTATCGTGATTATCCTGGCCGCGGTGGCGGCCATTTCCGTGAGTGCATCGGCCCAGTCCAGGAGTTTTACCCTGGGCAAATGGGTGGAAGTGCAGAATGCCATCCTGAAAGAGTTGAACCGTTCCTATGTGGATTCCCTGGAAGTGGGCCGCATCGAACGGGCCGGCGTCAATGCCATGCTGGAAGCGCTGGATCCCTATACCGTATATGTCCCGGAAGAGGAGCAGGAAGATTTCCAGATGATGCTGAGCAATACCTACGGCGGTATCGGCGCCATCATCTACAAGCCGGACGTGAACGGGAACGTCATCATCAACGAGCCGTACGCCAACTCGCCGGCGGCCAAGGCCGGCCTGCACTGCGGGGATGAGATCGAGCAGATCGACGGACTCTCCACCCACGGCCTCACCAGCCAGGAAAGCAGTGAGCGCATGCGGGGAAAACCCGGCACCCAGGTGGTGTTCAAAGTAAAGAAACTGCGTGGAGGAAACGGCTGGAAGGCCGGGGAAACCATCGAGGTACCTGTCACCCGCGAGCGCATCGTCCTGCCCTCGCTCTCGTATGTGGGCATGCTCAACGACAAGGACGGCTACATCCTTCTTGACAAGTTTACCGACGGCGTGGGACAGGGTGTCCGCGACGCCTATGCGACGCTGAAGGCCCAGGGCATGCAGCGCCTGGTACTGGACCTTCGCGGCAATGGCGGCGGCCTCATGAACGAGGCTGTCAATATCGTCTCCCTCTTTGTTCCCAGAGGGTCAGTGGTAGTTACCGCCAAGGGCCGCAATGCCGCAGAGGCCGTCTATAAGACCATGACGGATCCCGTGGACACGGAGATTCCCATCCTGGTGCTGGTGGACAGCGGCAGCGCATCGGCCTCCGAAATTGTCTCGGGAGCCCTGCAGGACTACGACCGCGCCACCATCGCCGGTACGCGCACCTTCGGCAAGGGGCTTGTGCAGAGCATTCGCCCGCTGCCTTATAACGGCCAGCTCAAGCTCACTACGGCCAAGTACTATACACCTTCCGGCCGCTGCGTCCAGGCCATTGACTATTCCCACCGCAACGAGGACGGCAGCGTAGGCTATATTCCGGATTCCCTCACCCACAGCTTCACCACCGCCCACGGCCGTACCGTGAAGGACGGCGGCGGCATCACTCCCGACGTGGAGGTCAAAGCCCATCGTTATTCCCGCCTCACCTATTCGCTGGTGTACAGCGGCATCATGGAACAGTACGCGCTGGAGTTCGTGCGTAAACACGCTTCCATCCCCGCTGTGGACGACTTCCGTTTTGAGGACTACGAGGATTTCATCGCGTTTGCCAAGGACAAAGAGTTCGATTACCGTTCCAGCGCCCGCGCCCTTTTTGACGACATGAAAAAGACCCTGGCCGACGACGGCCTTGCGGACACGATGGCGCCCCAGCTGGAAGCCCTGCAGAAATCCCTGGATATGGACAAGGAAAGCTTCCTGCGCCTGAAGAAGGATGAGATTGTTCCCTTCATCGAGGAAGAGATAGTGGTCCGTTATTACTTCCAGGAAGCCGGCATCCGCGTACGCATCCGCTACGACGAGCAGCTGCACAATGCCCTCGCCCAAAATTATTGGAATCCGGGAAAAAAGGATTAAATTTGCAGCACCGATTCCATTATTGTATCTTGGATGCTAAAACAATTTAACCACCTTTTCATCCTTACAGCGACTCTCCTGCTGGTTTCGTGCCATGACGGCGCCCCCGTTTACAAAGACGCCGGCCGCAAAACGGAAGACCGGGTTGACGACCTCGTGGGCCGCATGACCCTCGAAGAGAAACTGGGACAGCTCCTCTGTCCCCTGGGATGGCCGATGTATGAGAAAGTCTCCGATACCTCCGTCGTCATCTCCGACGCATACCGCAGTTTTATCCAACAGCAGCACGGCGGAATGCTCTGGGCCACTTTCCGCGCGGATCCCTGGACCCGCAAGACCCTGGAAACCGGCCTGAATCCCCGTCTGGCGGTGAAAGCTTACAACGCCCTTCAGCACTACGCTGTGGATTCCACGCGCCTGGGCATTCCCCTCTTCCTGGCCGAAGAAGCCCCGCACGGGCACATGGCCATCGGCACCACGGTGTTTCCCACGTCCATCGGCCTCAGCGCTACGTGGGATACGGAACTGCTGGAGCAGGTGGGCTCCGTCATCGGCAGTGAACTCGCCGCGCAGGGCGGGCACATCGGCTACGGTCCCGTCATCGACCTCAGCCGCGAGCCCCGCTGGTCCCGCGTGGAAGAGACCTACGGCGAGGACATGTACCTCACCTCGGAGATGGCATCGGCCATGGTCCGCGGCACGTCCGGCAAGGGAATCATCTCCACGCTGAAGCATTTCGTCGCCTACGGCATCCCCGAGGGCGGCCACAACGGCAGTCCCAGCCATATCGGCCGGAGAGACCTCGAAGAAAACGTCCTGCCCACTTTCAAGGCGGCCATCGATAACGGCGCCCTCAGCGTCATGACCAGCTACAACACCATCGACGGCATCCCCACCACCTGCAACGCGGATCTGCTCACCGGCGTGCTGCGGGACCGCTGGAACTTCCGCGGCTTCGTGGTGAGCGACCTGGAGAGCATCGACGGGATTGCCGGCAGCCATCATGTGGCTTCCTCCAAGCAGGAAGCGGGCGAGATGGCCCTTCTTGCAGGCGTGGACGTGGACCTCGGCGCCAACTGCTTCTCCCTCCTGAAGGAGTCCGTGGAGAGCGGCCGCGTGAGCATGGCGGCGGTGGACCGCGCCGTCAAACGCGTCCTTACCCTCAAGTTCGAGGCCGGATTGTTTGACCATCCCTTCCTCGAGGAGGATTCCGCCGCGGAGGTTCGCAGCGAAGCGCATCTCGAACTGGCCGCACAGGCCGCACGCGAGAGCGCGACACTCCTTGAGAACAACGGCATCCTTCCCCTGAAGGAGGGCCTCCGCATCGCGCTGGTAGGTCCCAATGCCCACAACATGTACAACCAGCTTGGCGACTACACCGCCCCGCAGGACCCCGACCATATAGTGACCATGCGGGAAGGCCTTGAAGCCGCCGGCCTGCAGGTGAACTACGTGAAGGGCTGCGCCGTCCGGGACACCCGCAGTTCTGAAATCGGCAAAGCCGTCGAGGCCGCCCGCCGCTCGGACGTTGTGGTGGCCGTGGTGGGCGGGTCATCGGCCCGCGACTTCCGCACCAAATATATTGACACCGGCGCCGCCGTGGTGGACGGGTCTTCCGTCTCCGACATGGAGGCCGGCGAAGGCTTCGACCGCAGCACGCTGGACCTGCTGGGCCTGCAGCTGCCCCTGCTGAAAGCGCTCAAAGCCACCGGCAAGCCGCTCGTGGTGGTCTATATCGAAGGCCGTCCGCTCAACAAGAACTGGGCTTCGAAGGAGGCCGATGCTCTCCTCACCCTCTGGTACCCCGGAGGCGAAGGCGGAAAAGCCCTGGCCGATGTCCTTACGGGCCGCTACAACCCTGCCGGACGCCTCAGCGTGAGCGTTCCCCGCAGTGTGGGCCAGTTGCCTGTGTACTACAACCGGAAAGTCCCTTACAGCCACGACTACGTAGAGGAAAGCGCCTCCCCGCTGTATCCTTTCGGATATGGTCTCAGCTATACCACGTTTGCGTATAAGAACATGAAGGCCGACCGCGAGCGCGTGACGGTGGACGTCACCAATACCGGCGCCATGGACGGCGACGAGGTGGTGCAGGTCTATATCCGGGACCTGGTGGCCTCTACGGCACGTCCCCGCAAACAGCTGTGCGCCTTCAAGCGCGTACACATCCCGGCCGGGGAAACGGTGAGCGTCGAGCTTCCGCTGAAAGCATCGGCATTCGAACTGGTGAACCCCGCCATGCAGCGGGTCACGGAGCCCGGTGAATTTGAGATCCAGGTCGGAGCTTCTTCAGAGGACATCCGGGAAACGACAACCCTGAGTATTTAGTTAGCAGTGATGAATATAACCGCGATTCTGGCACTGGCGGCGATGCCCTTCTGGCAGGACATGCAAGTCACTTCCGTGAACGCAGAAACCCAGCGTACGGAAGTCATTTACTACGCTTCCCGGGAAGACGCCCTCGACAGGGGATTCCGGGAAAGTGAAAACTATGTAAGCCTCAACGGAACCTGGGATTTCCGCTACTTTGACGATCACCGGGAGATGAATGGCTTCGAAGGACCCTGGGACAAGATCCGGGTACCGGGAAACTGGGAAGTGCAGGGATACGGAGTGCCCATCTACACCAACATCCCCTACGACTTCTGCCCGGTGAATCCGCAGCCACCGCTGCTGCCGGAAAGTTTTCCCGCCGCCCTGTACCGCCGCAGCTTCACGCTTCCCGCCGCATGGGAGGGCCGAGAGGTATATCTGAACCTCTGCGGCAGTAAAAGCGGGACCTATGTCTATGTGAACGGCCGGGAGATCGGCTACTGCGAAGACTCCAAGGACCTGGCCCGCTTCCGCATCACCGACGCCCTGCAGGCCGGGGAGAACGAATTGCTCCTGCACATCTACCGCTACTCTACCGGCTCCTATCTGGAGGACCAGGACTTCTGGCGCCTCTCCGGTCTGGAACGTGACGTTTACCTCTCCAGTGAAGCGGCCCATACCGGCTTCGACTTCACCGTGGTCTCCTCCCTCTCGGAGGACCTGCACACAGGCCTCTTTACCCTGAATACCCGTTCCGAAAAGCCGCTCCAGCTGAGCTATGAGTTGCTGGACCCCGCCGGCAAGGTGGTGGCGCAGCAGGCCTTCGAAGTGAACGGCGAGCGCACCGGTTCCCCGGACAGCATCCCGGGCGTGAAAGCCTGGAGTGCAGAGACGCCGGTGCTCTACACCCTGCTGTTGAAGGTGAACGGGGAATATACAAGGTTTCATGTGGGGTTCCGGCGTCTGGAAATCAAAGAATTGCGCGGCGAGGCCAACGTGAGCGTGTTCCTGGTGAACGGACAGCCGGTGAAGTTCAAGGGCGTAAACCTCCACGAGCACAACGCCTACACAGGGCATTATGTAACGAAGAAGGACCTCCTGGAGGACCTCCTCCTGATGAAGGAAGCCAACATCAACGCCATCCGCACCTGCCATTATCCGCAGGGTCGCGAGTTCTACGAACTTTGCGATTCCCTGGGCTTCTATGTCTATGACGAGGCCAACATCGAAAGCCACGGCATGGGTTACGAGCCCGGAAAGACCCTGGGCAACAAGGCCGAGTGGCTTCCCAAGCACATGGACCGCACGCTGAACATGTATTACCGGACGGCCAACTACCCCTGCGTCACCTTCCTGTCGCTGGGCAACGAGGCCGGAAACGGCGTCAACTTCTACGAGACTTACCGCACCCTCAAGGCGCTGGAGGAAAACGGCCAGAACCGCCCCGTCGTCTATGAACGGGCCGAGTTCGACTGGAACACGGACATCATCGTACCGCAGTACCCCGGGGCGGACTGGTTCAGGAAAATGGGCGAAACCTACACCGAACGTTCCGTCTGCCCCTCCGAATATGCCCACGCCATGGGGAACTCCACCGGCTCGCTGGACCTCCAGTGGGAGCAAATCTACGCCCACCTGCAGCTGCAGGGCGGCTTCATCTGGGACTGGGTGGACCAGGGCCTCTATGACAAGGAGCGCGGGTGGACCTACGGCGGAGACTACGGGGAGAACGCGCCCAGCGACGGCAATTTCTGCTGCAACGGTATCGTGAACCCCGACCGGAACCCCCATCCCGCCTTCTATGAGGTCAAGCACGTTTACCAGGACGTGAGCATCACGCCCGTGGATACAGAAAAAGGCTTGTTCCTCATTGAAAACCGCCATTACTTCACGGACCTTGGCGGCTGCCGCGTCAAATACTGGGTGGAACGTGACGGGAAGCGTCCCTTCTGGTGGTTCAAGCGCCGCCTGAGCTTCGGCACGGCGCCCCAGTCGGCCGAAACCTTCTCCGTCAGGCTGCCCCGCATGAAGAAAGCCGGGCAGTACCGCATCTTCTTCGAAGTGCGAAGGGACGGAAAACTCATCGCCTCCGACGAGGCGCTGCTGAAAAACACTTCCGTGAAGACGGAACGAAGCATAAAAGGGACGGTAAACATAAGCGAGAACGATTCCACCCTGGTGCTGGAGAGCACCCGCGCAAGCCTTGTCTTCGGCAAGGCCGACGGCACCGTGCGCCGGTGGACCGTGAGGGGACGCGAGGTAATTGACCCGTCCTTCGGCCTCAGGCCCAACTACTGGCGTCCTTCCGTGGACAATGACTACGGCAGCGGCGAGCCGGTGCGGAGCGAGGCCTATCGGCATATCCCCGCCCTCCGGCGCATAAGCGCCGGCAAACTGGCCGACGGAAGCGCGTACATCTGCGTCGAGGGAGAGGGCGTCCGCAACCGCGAGCGCTACACTTTCTTTGCCGACGGCACGCTGAAGATCGACGTGGAGACGGCGCCGACGGGAGAAATCGGCCTCGATTTCTGGCACCGCGTCATGATTCCCCGCCTGGGTTTCCGCTTCCGCGTCACGGAGGATTCCTTCCGCTACTACGGCCGCGGCCCGTGGGAGAACTACATCGACCGCTGCAGCGGCAGCTTCAAGCGCATCTGGAAGGCATCGGCCCGGAAGGAATACTATCCTTATGTGCGCCCGCAGGAAACCGGCCACCACACGGATGTGGAATGGCTGGAGGTGGGCGGACTCCGGGTGACGGCCCTCGCTCCCTTCGAGTTCAACGTCCTGCGCCAGAGCGTGGAGGACCTGGACGGCGGCGTACCCAAACGGCAGACGCACCTCGGCGACGTCCCTGTGCGGGACTTTACGGAAGTATGCCTGGATTACCGCCAGTCCGCCGTGGGCGGATACGACAGCTGGGGCAACCGCCCGGAGGCATCGCGCATGCTCTGGGCCGATGAGATTTACGACTATAGCTTCACTTTAAAACCATAATGAGAATCAATACCACCATCGCTTCCCTGGCCGTCGTAGTGTCCATGGGATGCACCTGCACCCCGCAGGCCAAACACGAACCTGCCGAACAACGAATTGCCGTTACCGGGGTATCCCTCACCCGCAGCGAAATGCAGCTTGCTCCAGGTGACAACTTCAAACTGGTAGCCCGCGTGAGCCCGGCCAACGCCACCGACCCCAGCGTCCGCTGGAGCAGCGACCAGCCGGAAATCGTCGCCATCGACGCCGAAAGCGGCGAGGCCCGTGCCCTGGCCCAGGGCGACGCCTCCGTCACGGTAACCACGACGGACGGCAGCTTCACGGCATCCTGCTCCGTCAAAGTGAGCGGGGCTTCGGTCAAACCCGTGGACCCGGAGAAACCTGTGAACCCGGAGAATCCCGGCACTCCTTCCGATCCCGGTGCGCCCTCCGCCTATGGAGTCATTCCAACGGAAGGGCAGGTAGCCTGGCAGAGGCAGGAACTGCTGATGTTCTACCACTACGGGCAGGCCACCTTCAGCGGCTGGGACGGCGAGAATCCCAACTGTAACGGAAAACCCTGGAGCGAGAGCCTGCTCCTGGCCAATTACAAGCCCGTCACCATCGATGCCGACCAATGGGTGAAAGTAGCGGCCGACAACGGTTTCAAGGAGGTCATCCTTACCGCCAAGCACCACGACGGATTCTGCCTCTGGGACAATCCGGAGAGCACTACCGACGTCGCCAATGCGGGCTGTTCCAATCACACGGACGTAGTGCAGGCCGTGCGTAACGCCTGCAACAAATACGGCGTGAAACTGGGCATCTACCTGTCCCCCTGGGACCGGATGATTGAAGCGAAGCGCCTCTCTACCAGCGCCTACGAAGCCCAGTACAAGAAAGCCATCACGGACCTCATGACCAAATACGCTCCCGTTGTGGAGTTCTGGTTTGACGGCAACCACGCCGGCGACTTCAACTGGGCCAGCGTGAACCAGGTGGTCTTTGACGCAAATCCCCAGTGCGTTATTTTCTCCAACGGCGGTCCCGGCTGCCGCTGGGTAGGCAACGAGAACGGAGATGCCGGCACCACCAACTGGAACACCATCAACATCAAGGGCCGCGGCCTTTCTCCCAGCAACCTTCCCGGCAACTATGAGAGCTACCTCTCCCAGGGTGACGAAAACGGAGACACCTGGTGCCCTGCCGAGTGCGACTTCTCCATCCAGCAGATCGGAGACCACAACGGCTGGTTCTACGGAGCGGGCGATTCCCGCAAAACAGCCAAGCAGCTCATGAAGCTCTACTACGAGAGCGTAGGACGCGGCGGCGTGTTCCTTATGAACGTTCCCCCGTCCGACGCCGGCGTGATCGACACGAAGGAAAAGAAGATTATCGAAGAGTTCACCGCCATGCGCAGCGCCGTTTTCGGCAGCAACCTCGCCGCCGGCGCGACGGCCACATCGGCCTCCGTCCGGGGCGGCTACAGCGGGTACGCGGCCTCCAACATCCTGGACGGGAACTACGACACTTACTTCGCCACCGACAACAATGTCACCACGGCCGAAATCGAAATTGCCCTTGACGGCGCCAAGACCTTCAACCGCGTGATGCTGCAGGAATACATCCCGCTGGGCCAACGCGTGAAAAGCTTCACCGTGCAGGTAAAGAAGAACGGTTCCTGGAGCACCTGGGGACGCGGAACCACCATCGGCCACAAGCGCATCCTCCTGGGGAGCAGCGTCACGGCCGACGCCGTGAAGATCAGGATCGAGAGCGCGCTCGCCTGCCCGGTGATCAATGGTTTTGGATTGTATAACGACACGGTTTCCGGATTATGAGATTCTTCGCTTCGCTCAGAATGACAATTGCGGCAGCGCTGCTGGTGATTTCCTGCGGGCCGCGGGACGGCATCCGGACCATCCGGACCACCGCTTCGCAGGAGGCGGACCTGGGCAAGATCTACGAAATAGACGGCCCCGTGACCTTCCGCCTCGTCATCAGGAATGAGCTGGCCGATACCCTCTACCCCGTCCAGCTCTATACGCCCTGCGGATGCACGAAGGCCCGCTTCGACCGCAAACCGGTCGCCCCGGGCGAGGATGAAATCCTGGAGGTGACCTACGACCCCGCCTATCGGCCCGGCCGCATGATGGAGGAGATCGTGGTGTATTACCGCGACTCGCCCGTGCGTTCCCGCGGGTTTGTCATCAAGGGGGAGGTCATCGGCTATCTTCATCCCATCGAGGAGGACCGGCCCTACGCTTACGGCGAGGGGCTTTACATGAGCCATAAGGTGCTTCATTTCGGCGGCCGGCAGCCCGGCGAGAAGGCCGATATGTTCTTCCGCTACGGCAATGGCGGCAAGAAAAAAGCCGACATCCGTTTCAACATCCCCCAGGAGTGGAGCCCGTATGTGAGAATGCGCCAGCCGGGACGGATGAAATCGAACGGAAGAGACACCATTCACGTCTCTTTTACAATGCCACAAAACATTGATTCAGTGGACTTTGCCATTCAGCCCACCGTGAACGGAAAAATAACGGAGGAAGTGCTTCGGATTAAGGCGTACAAAAAGTAAAAATTGCTTGCTCTTATTCTGATTTTATTTCGTATCTTTGCTCCGCTAAATCGTTATAGCGACACACAAAACATTAACCTTTTATCAACTTTATGCGTTACCAACTCAGAAAAGTTCTTGCAGAGACACTTGCGGTCGCTGCAGGGCTGTTATTCGCAGGCAGCGTAGCCCTGGCCCAGAACCGGACCGTTACGGGCACCGTTACCGACGCGTACGGAGAGCCGCTCATCGGCGCTAGCGTAACCGTAGAGGGAGTGGTCCCGCCCATCGGCAATATTACGGACCTTGACGGACATTACGAGATCTCCGTCCCGGCCGGCGCCACGCAGCTGCGCTACTCCTTCATCGGAATGGAAGATGCGCTGGAGACCATCGGCACCCGTTCTGTCATTGATGTGACCCTCGCGGAAGCCAACAACGTCCTCAATGCGACGGTCGTCACCGCCATGGGTATCAAGAAAGAGGAAAAATCCCTCTCCTACAACGTTCAGCAGGCCAAGCTGGAGAGCGTATCTCCCGTAGGTTCCTTCGTGAACAGCCTCAACGGCAAGGTGGCCGGTGTTTCCATCAGCCAGTCTTCCACCGGTGTAGGCGGCAGCTCGCGTATCGTCATGCGCGGCTCCAAATCCATTTCCAACAACAACAACGCGCTCTATGTGATTGACGGTATTCCCATGCAGTCCCTGCGCGGAACGCAGCCCGAAGGCGTTTATGCCGGTGCCGGCCAGACCGGTGACGTGCTGGGTTCCCTCAACCAGGAGGATATCGAGAGCATTTCCGTGCTGTCCGGTCCTTCCGCAGCCGCCCTGTATGGTGCCAGCGCCGCCAACGGCGTCATCATCATAACCACCAAGAAGGGCGACAAGGACAAGCTGGAGGTCGATTACACCAACAGCACCTCCTTCTCCCGTGCCTATGTGATGCCGCAGTTCCAGAACACCTACGGCGCCACGGCTCCCGGCTCCTATTACAGCTGGGGCACGAAGCTGGCCGAACCTTCTTCCTACAATCCCCGGGATTACTTCCAGACAGGCGTGAACGAACTCAACTCCGTCTCCCTTTCCACGGGTACCGAGAAGAGCCAGACCTACATCTCCGCTTCCACGTCGAACGCCCGCGGCATCGTGCACAACAACAATGTGGGCCGCCAGAACCTGAGCTTCCGCAATACTACGGACCTGATCAAGGATCTGCTTTCGATGGATGTAAACATCACCTACGGCCACGTGGCCGAGCAGAACATGATCGCCCAGGGTGAGTACGGCAACCCCATCGTTCCCGTATATCTGTTCCCCGTAAGCGAAGACTGGGCCAAGGTCCAGGTTTACGAGCGCTACGACAGCGGCCGCGGTCTCAAGACCCAGTTCTGGCCCTACGACTTCGAGCACTCCATGCAGAACCCCTACTGGATCACCGAACACCAGAAGTGGCAGAACAGCAAGAACCGCCTGATGGGAAGCGCCCAGCTTTCCTACAAGCCCTTCAAATGGCTCACCGTGAGCGCCCGCGCCAAGTACGACCGCACCGACGAAATCCAGGAGCAGAAGTTCGACGCCGGCACCAACACCCTCTTCACCGAAGGCTCCAAGCACGGTAAATACGGCCGCAACACCCAGTACACCGAGCAGAAGTTCGGAGAACTGCTGGCCACCTTTAATAAATACTGGGGAGACAACCTGTTCAACCTCTCCGGTGTGGTGGGCGCCAACATCGACGACGTGAACTTCCGCACCGACAATGTCAGCGGTCCGCTTGTGACGGTGAACAACAAGTTCGACCTGAACAACATCGACCACAACAGCGCCAACACGCTCCTGCTGTCCGACGGTTACCGCGTCCAGAACCAGTCCGTCTTCGCCAACGCCCAGTTGGGCTGGAGAAGCCGCGCCTACCTGGATGTCACCTTCCGCGCAGACTGGAATTCCTCCCTGTGGACGGCCGGCGCCATCACCTACCCGACCATCGGCCTGTCCGGCATCGTCACCGAGCTCGTTCCGGCCCTCAAGAGCAGCGTCTTCCCTTACTGGAAGGTCCGCGCCTCCTACTCCGAGGTAGGTAACTCCCCGGATCCCGCCCTCTACCTGCTGGATCCCACCGCAGACCAGAACAACGGCGCCGTCACCCGCAACACGCGCCGCCGCAACACCGAGCTGCAGCCCGAGCGCACCAAGTCCTTCGAACTGGGTACCAACATCCACCTGTTCGACAGCAAGCTCCAGCTGGATGCCACTTTCTACAAGGCCAGCACCTTCAACCAGTTCTACAATCCCCGCCTGTCCTCTACCTCTACCACCAACAATATCTATCTGAACGGTGGCCAGGTGGACAACAAGGGTGTTGAACTGTCCCTGCGCCTGAACGACAGCATCGGCAAGTTCAACTACGGCACCTACTTCACCTGGACCTGGAACCAGAACAAGATCGTGGACCTGCACTTCACCGATCCCGAGACCGGCGAAGTCCATGACGGCAACGGTCTCCCGATGGGCGGCTTCGGCGGCCTGAACACCTACCTGTATGAAGGCGGTTCCCTGGGTGACGTCTATGTAACCACCCTCGCCACCGACGAGCACGGCTACTACAAGCTGAATGCGGCCGGCATGGTCCTGGCCGACTATGACGAGAAGGACATGATTTACGCCGGTTCCACCGACGCCAAGCACAGACTGAGCTGGGGCGGCCATATCGGCTACGGCGGATTCACCGCCAACTTCCTGTTCACGGCCCGCCTGGGCGGCATCGCCATCTCCAAGACGCAGGCTATCCTGGACTACTACGGTATCTCCCAGGATACCGCTGACGCCCGCGAGAAAGGCTACCTCGAGTTCAACGGCATGCGCACCTCCGACGTCCAGGGCTTCTACCAGACCATCGGCGCCCGTGACGGTGTCATGAGCCAGTATGTTTACGATGCCACCAACGTGCGCCTCTCCGAGGTCTCCCTCGGCTACGACTTCCCTGTGGCCAAATGGAACTGCCCCTGGCTGAAAGGCCTGAACGTTTCCGTGGTGGGCAACAACCTGGCCATGATCTTCCTGAAGGCTCCCTTCGACCCTGAAATGACTTCCAACATCGGAACCTACAACCAGGGCGTGGATTACTTCATGCAGCCTTCTACCCGCAGCCTGGGCTTCTCCGTAAAAGTGAAGTTCGGTTCTGTAAACAGTGTTAAATAATTGAGCGCAATGGATATGAAACATATTTTCAAAGCAATCATCACCCTTGCCGCTTCCGCCGCCGTACTCGTCTCCTGCACCAAAGGATTCGAGGATATTAACAAGGACAGATTCGGCGTCACCGATGAGCAGATGGCCCAGGACGGCCTGGCGCTGGGCGGCATGTTCCAGCAGCTGGAGCGCTCGGTCATCATTTTCCGCGACGGAACCTACATGGACTCCGACTACCAGATCATGTACAACCTCTGTGCAGAGACCTGGTGCGGCTATATGGCACCTACCCTTTCCGACGGTCATCACGCCGGCTGGGATGTCAACGACGGCTGGCACCGCCGCATGTTCACCGTCAAATACGAATACGGCATGGGCGGCTTCCGCGATTTCGAGAAAGCTGCCGTCGAACTGAATATGGTCAATGAACTGGCCCTGGCAAAAGTGCTGAAAGTGGCCACCATGCATCAGGTGACGGACTACTACGGTCCCATCGCCTACTCTCACTACGGCGAGCTCACCAACCTGTACGATTCCCAGGAGAGCGTTTACACCCAGTTCCTCACCGAACTGGACGAGTCCATCGCCACCCTGGAGAAACTGGCCGCCACCAATGCCAAAATCCTGGAGGACTACGACCTCGTTTATGGCGGCGATGCCGCCAAGTGGGTCCGGTTCGCCAACTCCCTCCGCCTGCGTCTTGCGATGCGCATCCGCTATGCAAACGCCGCCCTGGCCCGCACGGAGGCCGAGAAATCCATCAAAAGCCCCTTCGGCGTCATTGTAAACAATAGCGACAACGCCGTCATGAGCGGAGTCGCCCATCACCCTCTCTACGAGATCAACACCAACTTCAACGACGCCGACACCCAGCTGGGCGCTTCCCTGGAAGTGTACCTGAACGGTTACAACGATCCTCGCAAGTTCCACTACGGCAAGCCGGCATCCGACGGCAACCTGCACGGAGTACGCGCCGGTATCGCTCCCAACAGCTGGACCAACTACAAGAACACCGCCGCCAAGGTATCGGCCCCGAACGCCGCCTCCTTCAAGCTGTGCTGGCTGAATGCCGCCGAGGTGGCCTTCCTCCGCGCCGAAGGCGCCCTGGTGGGCTGGAACATGGAAGGATCGGCCCAGAGCTTCTACGAGCAGGGTATCCGCCTCTCCTTCGAGGAATGGGGCGCCGAGGGAGCCAACGCCTACATCGCCAACAAGACGGCCGTTCCCGCCGCCTTCAAGGATAACGTAGGCCGCGCCCACGCCGCCGCTCCTTCTACCGTCACCATCGCCTGGAACGAGGCCGGCAGCGAAGAAGCCAAACTCGAGAAGATCGCCACCCAGAAGTGGCTGGCCCTCTTCCCCAACGGCTGCGAGGCCTGGGCCGAATACCGCCGCCTCCACTACCCGGTAATCCTCCCGCCCGCCAACAACTTCTCCAACGGCGTGGTGAACACCGAGCAGGGCATGCGCCGTGTCCCCTATCCCGTGTCCGAGCAGAAAGACAATGAGGAAGGCTACAACTCCGGCGTACAGGCCCTTGGCGGCAACGACAATGCCGGTACTCGCCTTTGGTGGGACCAGAAGCCGTTTAACAACTAATAGAACGGAGCAAAATGAAAAAGATTATCTATATTCTTTCCGCCGCCCTGGCCATCGCCTCCTGCGACACCAAGGTGGAGAAACTGAAAGTGCAGGATATCAAGACCTACTCCCTGGACGAGAACGCCCTCTCCGCCGAGGACCAGGCCTACTATGAGAACCTGCGGGAATGGAAAAAGAGCAAGCACACCATTTCCTACGTATATTTCGCCGCATGGGCTCCGCCGGAAGGCGCTACCAGCCTGTACATCGAGTACAAGAACATGAAGCCCAGGCTCATGTCCCTGCCGGATTCCCTGGATATCGTGAACCTGTGGATGGGTGTTCCCATGAAACAGGAGTACACCGACGCCTGCTTCTACGGCAACGTCAAGAACCCCGAGACCGGTGAGATTGAGCGCGGCCCCATGCACACCTACGACTACTCTCCCAACGCCTACTTTGACCTGGAATACTGCCAGAAGTTCAAGGGGACGCGCTTCGTGATGCACGCGGACGCTTCCAAGCCCGATCACGAGTTCGAGCTCAAGGATCCCGAGACCGGGGAAATGAAATACTGGAAGGTTGCATACGGCAACGAGGCCAGCATCCGCGCATACGGCCGTCTCATCGTGGACATCGTGAACACTCACGGCCTGGACGGTGTGGACTTCGACTACGAAGGCTGGGGCGCCCAGGAGATTTCCTGGGTGGTAGATGAGGTTTCCAAGTACTTCGGCCCCCAGGGCGAGAACCCCGAGAAGCTCCTCATCGTGGACTACTTCGGCAGCGTTCCCCCGTCCAGCATCGAGCCCAAGATCGACTACCTCGTCTGCCAGGCCTACTCCCAGCAGGTGGGTCCCAACCCGCGTCAGGCTTCCGGCTTCCCCGCCGAGAAGATGGTGTACTGCGAGCAGTATGAACAATCCTCCGGCGACGGCTACAACTTCCTCAACGGCGGTTACCCGACCGGTAGCTACAACGAGGCCGGAGAGAAGATGTACACCCTCGAGTCCTATGCCCGCTTCTCTTCCAATGCAACGGAAGGCCTGGGCGGCGGTTTCGGCGCCTACTACATCGACAACGACTATGACAATGGCATCACGGCCCTGCAGAACAAAGGCTACAAGGACTGCAACTACGAGTCCTACGGCTTCCTGCGCCGCGCCATTCAGATCATCAACCCTCACAAATAGACATCGGCCATGAAAAAATACATCATTCCTGTTCTGACTCTTGCTCTGGCCCTCACCGCCTGCAACCAGGCCGACAGGTTCGACTACGGCCAGGAGATTGTCCTGATTACGGGTACGGATGCAACCCCCGTGTCGGCCGACCGTATTCTGGCCGACCAGGTGCCCATCACCTACAACTTCTCCCTGTCACTGACGGGAGTCGCCAAGGAGGACATGAAAGTCCATATCCAGTTTGACACCCTGGCCCTGAAGGCCTACAACAAGGCCAACCAGACCAACTATGTAAGCGTTCCCAGAGACGTGGTCCTGCTCGGCGACGAGTACGTGACCATCAACAAGGGAACGGCTACATCGGCCGTCACTTCCGTCACCATGACGGACAACAGCTTCATCGAAGAAGGCGTCATCTATGTGATTCCCCTCTCCGTGGCTTATGTGGACGGCGGTGACGTTTCTATCCTGGAAGGTTCCAAGAGCCTGTTCATCCGCGTGGGCAAAACCATGGAGAGCTTCTCCCTGGATATCCCCAATACGGGTGTTTACAGCACCTATAACCTGGGCGCCGGAAACTACAATCTCGGCGACACCTGGACTCTGGAACTCAAGGCCCTTCCTTACAACATGAAGTCCCGCGGGTCGGACCAGCTGTGCCGCCTGGCCTGCTGGAACGAGGACGGCGGCGGCCAGGTGCTGCTCCGTTTCAACGAGAACGGCAAACCCTGGAAGACGCTGGATATCGTAGCTCCCAACGGCCGTTACGTCACCGGCGCCACCGGTGAAGGCGACAGTGCCGTCGGTGTCTTCGAGCCCAACCAGTGGTACATGATTTCCATCGTCTGGAACGGCTCCGACATGGTGGTTTATGTCAACGGCGAAAAAGATACGCCCTGGCAGTACACCATCGCCGGCAGCCAGGCTTTCAACCTGAACCGTTTCGAAATCGGCATGTCCTGGGGCGGCTACGCCAATTCCCAGAGCTACACCGGCCGTATGGCGGAAATGCGTATCTGGAACATCGCCCGTTCCCAGAGCGACATCGCCTCCACCCTCTGCTCGGTTGACGCCACGGCCGAAGGCCTGCTGGGCTACTGGAAGATGAACGAAGGCCAGGGCCACATCTTCCGCGACTCCGTGAACGGAAACGACATGGACTGGGACCGTTCCGAGCGTGAGAAGAACGAAAACGGCTACCTCCCCACCCCCGAAGCCGGTGCTTCCGTCGCCTGGGTGAAGGATGCCAAGAACAAATGCGCACAATAAAACAATATAACCAATAACCACGTATGAAAAGAATTATTTCCGCTCTTGCCGTAGCCCTCGTACTTGCGGGCTGCGCCAAACAGTACGATGACACGGACCTTCGCAACCGTGTCACCACCCTTGAAACCAAGGTGGGAAATCTGGAAGCCCAGATGAAAGCCGCCAACGCTGTGGCTCTGGGACAGTATGTCCTGAAGGTAGAAAAGACCGACGAAGGCGTCACCGTCACTTACGGGGACGGTACCGTCGTCACCCTCAAGATCTCGGCCGGCGGAGCCGGTTCCCTCACCGTTGTGAAGAACGCCAAGGGAGATCTGTGCTGGGCCATCGACGGCGAGATTCTCCAGTTCGAAGGCAAGGACCTCCTGGTGAGCCAGATAACCAACATCTATGTGGAGAACGGCAAGCTTTACGCCGTGATCGCCGGTGAAAAGAAAGAGCTGGGCGGCTTCGAGAGCGGCACGGCCCTTAAGGATGGCATCTTCAAGAACATCGAGGTCACCGCTACCCACGTAGTGCTCACCCTCGCCGACAACTCCAAGGTGAACATCCCCATCGGCAGCGCCTTCAAGCTGGTCATTCCCAAGACCACCTACGCCGTGACCTCCACCGATCCCTTCGACGTTCCCTACTCTGTGAACGCCAAGGTTGACGGCACCGAGGTTGACATCGTCACCGACTCCAACTTCAAGGCTACCGTGGAGGCCGACAAATTTGTCATCACCCCCAAGACCGTGGCCGAGGGCTGGGGTCTCGCCTATGCCGATTCCAAGGTAGGCCTCACCTCCATCGTGAAGCTCACCTTCGGCGGTGAAGAAGAGCAACCCTATGCCAATCCCACCGATCCCCAGGCCGATCCCGACAACGGTATCGACTATATCGGCGAGGATGCCAACGGCTCCGTGGAGGCCCACATCGTTTCCAACGTTTCCCTGAACAAGGAATCCATCAAGCCTCAGGTCTCCTGGATCTCCGTGGTGGACGTGAAAGCCAACAACTACACCATCACCCTCGCCCTGGAGGACAACACCTCCGACGAAATCCGTGTCGGTGAAGTATTCATCTATGAGGCCGGCACCGAGAACAAGGTCCAGACCATCAAAGTGGCCCAGAAGCCTCACAAGATTGAATACGAATATTACAATCCCGCCGGATGGGACAAGGTCTTCAACATGGCCGATTACTCGATCAACTCCACCTTCAAGTTCTCGGAAGGCGTTTCCCTGACTGCTTCTTCCCTCACCCTCCAGTGGAAGTTCTACTCCAACAAGTGGAACGATCACACCTTCCCCTCCTCCACCAATCTCCTTTGCAACCGTCTTGGTGAATTCGCCAACGCCGACGAAAGCAAGGCCGTGCTCCTTCGCTTCTCCAACGACGGTAGCGCAGACGGTCAGCTTTGCCTCAACTTCAGTGCACTTGCCTCCAGCAACAACCAGATCCAGATAGCCACTCCTGACAACAAACCCTATGTCTTCCCTACCGGAGAATGGGTAGTGCTCACCATCGTTGCAGACGGCTCCAAGATTCGCATCTACTCCAACGAAAAGCTGATCAACTCTTACTCCTATACTCCCAGACGTTCCGCCTGGAAGCTGGAGCGTTTCGACCTCTCCATGACCTGGGATGACGGTTCCAGCTATCCTCTCCGCCAGGCTTTCAACGGCTACTCCGCCTACACCCGCGTATGGAGCCGTGCCCTGAGCCTGGAAGATGTCGCCGCTACGCTCTGCGAGGTTCCCGCCGACAAGGCCGAAGGTCTTGAGATCAACTGGGTTTACAACGGGGAAGACGACAAGGCTATCCTGAACAAGGCCGCCAAGAACGCCGGTATGGACCTCGACTTCACCCAGTGCTGGGACGGTAACGGAAACGCCAAGGACAACGGCGAAGCCGCTTCCAAGGCCTGGACCGCCCTGGAAGGTGCTGCCATCAACGGCATCTGCTCCAAGGTTAAGGGCGAGGGCGGCGATCAGCCCGGCGGTGACCAGCCCGGCGGCGAAGAGCAGACTGTGAAGGCCCTTTATTGGGGCGATGCCAAAGCATCGGCCTGGTTCAAGGCATTCCCTGCCGCCATCGACCTGTCCAACGGCTACACCGCCATCATCCACTTCATCTACGAAGAGGCCGAGAAGCAGCGCCTCTGCAACTTCGGCAGCGCTTCCGAGTTCCCCTGCAACATGTTCCGCTTCGGCGAGAAGAATGACAACAACCAGCTGGAATGGATGGTAGATGCTCCGAACAGCAGCCAGCGTATCAAGCTCTACGCCGGCGGTTTCAAGAAAGGTGAATGGGGTTCCGTAGCAGTCTCCTATGCTACCGACGGTACCGCCAAGATGTATGCCAACGGTGTCCTTACCGACACCAAGGCCGGAAGCTTCCCTGCCTCCGGCGTGGAGTTCCAGGGCTTCGAGTTCGCCAACTCCTGGGGCGATGCTTACCGTTCCCACTTCAACGGCGCTTTCGCCTACATCTCCATCTGGAACAAGGCCCTCACCGACGAAGAAGTAGCCGCCAACGTGTTTAAGGTTCCTTCCGGAGACGGCCTCCAGCTCTTCTGGAAGATGACCGACGGCGAAGGCACCACCTTCGTCGAGAGCGCCGGTGTCAAGGAGCATACGGAATATGTCAACTACGACATCGACGTCCGCTACATGACCCGCTGCAACGACGAATCCAGCTACGTGGATTTCGACGCCAGCCCGTTCGTGTCCTGGAAAGATTACCCCGCTATCAAAGCTCCTGTAGCAGCAGAATAAACCCTGCTGCATAAGTCGCTCTATCTCAATCAAATGTAAAACGACGGGTGCACCTGGAGGTGCACCCGTCGTTGCGTAAAGCGCTTAGAATCAGTTAGATCCTCTCCAGCGTGTATTCCAGCACTCCGCCGGCGACGATGTCGGCGTAGTCGATGTAGGGCTTGTCGTAGGGCTTACCGTTGAGCTTGACGGAAGCGATGGAGCCGTCAAGCGGGCCGTGGGCCTTGATAACCAGGTCGCCGCCAGCCACACGGACCTTCATCTCGGGGAAGATGGGAAGGCCGAACCAGAAGCGGGTGCTGGCGGGTTCTACCTGATAGAAACCCATGGCGGAAAGCACGTACCAGGCACTCATCTGTCCTACGTCCTCGTTGCCGGAGAGACCTTCCACGTCATTGAAGTACATCTGGTCGTACACCTGGCGCAGACGGGCAGCGGCCTTGGCGGGTTCTCCCAGCATGGAATACAGGTAGATGATGTGGTGACTGGGCTCGTTGCCGTGGGCATACTGGCCGATAAGGCCGGAGATGTCCGGCGGAGCCTCACCCTCCAGTTCGGAGGAAACGGAGAAGAGCGTATCCAGGGCGGCAACCATAGATTCGCGGCCGCCGAAGAGTTCCGTCAGACCTTCCACATCCTGGGGAACCAGATAGCGGTACTGCCAGGCGTTGCCTTCGGTGTAGTCATGATTGCCCTGTTCGGGAGCGAACGGGTTGAAAGACTCGGTGAAGGAGCCATCCGTCTTGCGCCCACGCAGGAAACGGGTTTCGGGATCCCAGTAGTGACGGTAGGAGCGGCTCTGCTCGCGGTACTTTGCTTCCACCTCAGGATAGCCGAGGAAGGCGGCGGCGTTGGCCAGGGCGGCATCGGCAATGGCATACTCCAGGTCATTGCCCACGGCCTCGCGGTAGAGGTCGGCCGGGATGTAGCCATATTCATGGAGGAGGTCCAGACCGCGGTCGTCGCGCTGGTCGGTATCCACCATGGCCTTGATGAGGTCATCGGCCGGAATGCCGGCGTCGAAGCCCTTGATGATGAAGTCTGCGAAAGCGATGGTGCCTGGGTTACCCACCATGCAGTCCGTCTCATTGCCCATCAGGTGCCAGACCGGAAGGTCGCCCTGCTCCTTGTAGATGTGATAGAATGTCTTGACGAAATCGTTGATTTTCTCCGGATGCAGGATGGTGGCCAGCGGCATGGCGGCGCGGTAAGTGTCCCACAGGCTCCAGGTTGTGTAGTTCTGGAAGTCGCTGTTCACGTCATTGAACACGGAGGGAGCGATCATGGTATGATAGAGAGCCGTGTAGAAGACCGTCTTGCGGTCCACGTCCGACGTTTCCACCTGAACCTTGCCAAGTTCCTGGTTCCAGGCCTCGCGGGCAGCCTTCCGGGTGGCGTCGAAATCCCAGCCGGGAAGTTCGGCGGCCATGTTCGCGCGGGCGCCTTCCACGGAAACGGGAGAGAGCGCCACTTTCACCAGGACCTGCTCACCTTCATCGGTGTGACCCAGCTTGAAGTAGCCGTATTTCCCTTCGCCAAGGGTAGGGAAGGCCGATGCCGGGCGGGAGACCTCGGCCCAGAAGAAAATCTTCTGGTCGCTGGCCCAGCCGGAGGAAAAGCGATAGCCGCCGATGGCCGTCACCTGACCTTCCTCGTTGCGCACGAGCTGGAAGCCTGCATCCGTGACCTCGTCCCAGCAGCCGCCGTTCACCAGGTCGAAAACCAGCGTGGCATCTTCCGAGGCGGGGAAAGTATAGCGATGGATACCTACGCGGGAAGTGGCGGTCATCTCCGCCAGGATGCCGAAGCGC
Organism: Bacteroidales bacterium; assembly: GCA_016288055.1. Taxonomy (GTDB): domain Bacteria; phylum Bacteroidota; class Bacteroidia; order Bacteroidales; family UBA932; genus Cryptobacteroides. The sequence continues at coordinate 18,662 of JAEEXZ010000013.1, read as the reverse complement.
TCCAGCGGCACGCTGTAGTAACCGGGCTCGCAGACCTCCTGCGAACGGAGCGCATAACTGCACGCGCCGCTGCGCTCTGCCGCAGTAGGGCCGATAACGGGCATCACCGTCACGTCAAAGAGGTCGCCGATACCGGTACCGGAAAGGTGCGTATGGCTGAAGCCGATGACCGTGGAATCGCTGTCATGGTAGCCGGAACACCAGTCCCAGTCCTCGGGGATGCTGGTGGGTCCCAGCTGGACAAGGCCGAAGGGAACGTTGGCCCCCACAAAAACATGGCCGTGGCCACCCGTGCCGATTTTGGGATTTACGAAGGAACAATAGTCCTCATGCGCGACCTTACCGCAGGAAACCAGAGCGAGGGCTGCGGCAAGGAAAAAAATTTTTCTCATAGCTAAAACGATACAAACTTAGTAGAATGGCTAAAGTTACGCCTTTTTTCCTTATCTTTGTAAAGAATATGACAAAAAATGTCACCATCAAAGATATCGCCCGGGAAGCAGGGGTGTCCATCGCATTGGTTTCCTTTGTGATGAACAACCGTGTCGGGGCGGACGGGAAACAGAAGTACCGCGTGAGCCAGGCCACCGAGGAAAGAATCCGGGAGGTTGCGGCGCGCATGAACTACCAGCCCAGTTCCGCAGCCCGCATGCTCCGCCAGGGACGCACGCACGTAATCGGCGTCATTCTTTCAGACATCGGCAACATCTTCTACGGCAGCATCGCCAAGGAGATAGAGAAAATCGTCACCCGCAAGGGATACACCGTGCTGTTCGGCAGCACGGAGGAGGACCCGGAGCGCTTCGGCCGCCTTGTCCAGTCCTTCCTGGAGAAGGATGTGGAAGGGTTCATCATCGTCCCCTGCGTGGGCTGCGGCCCCTACATCCAGCGCCTGCAGGCTGCAGGAAGGCCGTTCGTCGCCATCGACCGCCACTCCCCCGAGTATGAAATTCCCTACGTTCTTCTGGACAACAAACAGGCCATGCACATGGCCGTCGGCGCCCTCATCAAACAGGGAGTCCGCAAGATGGGGCTCCTCTCCTACGAGATGCGCACATCGACCATGATGGAACGCGAACAGGCCTTCCGGGAGACCGCCGGCGCAGACGCACCCATCTATCGCATGGGCTTCTACAGCAAGGAACAGGACACCCGGAAAGCGGCCGGCGCCATTCTGGACGCCGGTCTGGACGGCATGGTCTGCGCCTCCAACGAAGCCAGCGTCCTGCTCATCAAGGAGCTCATCCACAGAGGCGTACGTGTGCAGGAGGACATCCGCATCGCCGGATTCGACTACTCCAACGTTTACGATATCTTCACACCCCACATCCCCCATGTAGAACAGCCGCTGCCCCTCATCGCCAAGGAAAGCGCGGACTGCCTGTTCCGCCTCATCGACAAGAAAGACCATGGGGACGACATCACCAAAGAAAAAGAAAGAATCGTTTTAAAAGCAAACCTTATATGACCAACTTGCCCTGGGAGGAAAGACCTTCCGGCTCTCACGAAGTAATGTGGCGCTACAGCGCCAACCCGGTGATTCCCAGAAATTTACTACCAGACTCAAACAGCATTTTCAACAGCGCCGTCGTTCCTTTCCGGGACGGTTTCGCCGGCGTTTTCCGCTGCGATGACACCAACCGCCGGATGGCCCTTCACGTGGGCTTTTCCAAGGACGGCATCACCTGGAACATCAAGCCCGAAAAGCTGCAGCTCGAAGGAGATTACGCCTACGACCCCCGCGTCACCTTCATCGAAGACCGCTACTGGGTCACCTGGTGCAACGGCTACCACGGCCCCACCATCGGCATAGCCTGGACCACCGACTTCGAGACCTTCCATCAGATGGAGAACGCCTTCCTTCCCTACAACCGCAACGGCGTACTTTTCCCCCGCAAGATCGGCGGGAAGTTCGCCATGCTCTCCCGTCCCTCCGACACCGGCCACACCGCATTCGGCGACATTTTCTACAGCGAGACGCCGGACATGGAGTTCTGGGGACACCATCGGCACGTCATGGCTCCCGCCCCCTTCGAGGTGAGCGCCTGGCAGTGCATGAAAATCGGCGCAGGTCCCGTTCCCATCGAGACCCCCGAAGGCTGGCTGCTGTTCTACCACGGCGTGCTCCGCTCCTGCAACGGATACGTTTACAGCTTCGGCAGCGCCCTGCTGGATTTGGATCGGCCCTGGGAAGTGCTGGCCCGCAGCGGTCCCTACCTCATCAGCCCCCAGCAGCCCTACGAGTGCATGGGAGACGTTCCCAACGTGTGTTTCCCCTGCGCCGCCCTGCATGACCCCGCCACCGGCCGCGTCGCCGTTTACTACGGCTGCGCAGACACCGTCACGGGTCTCGCCTTCGGCTACATCCCCGAAATCGTGGAGTGGACCAAGAAAACCAGCATCCTCTAGCCTGGAGCGCAATTCGCTATCCACCAACGACTTACTACCCCACGGGTGCACTTCGCGGTGCACCCGTGGTTTTATATAGCGCTAAGAATCAGCTACTTCCAGACCAGGGAGGTGGCGGAGGAGAGGGCGGCGTGGGGGATGCGGTAGCCGCGGGAGCGGCCGTCGAGCAGGGCGCGGGTGGCCGATGCCGATGCCCGGCGTATGGTGAGCCTGTGCCCGTCCGGCAGCGTAATCACGGCCGATGAGAACGTGGGGCGCGTAAGGGTGAAGGAAGGCTCGCCGGGGCAGTCCGGATAGAAGCCCAGCATGGAGAAAACGGCCCAGGCGCTCATGGTGCCGGTGTCGTCATTGCCGGGGATACCGTCGGGAGCGTTCCTGTAGTGGTCCCGAAGGATGCCCTCCACCAGTTCCCAGGTGTTCTTCTCATACCCCTTGAAGCGGGAGAAGAGATAGGGGTACACAATGTCGGGCTCGTTGGCGGGATCGTAAAGGCCCTGGTCGAACACATGGCGCAGATTCTTCACGAAGGCTTTGGTCCCGCCCTGCAGACGGGCATAACCGGCCACGTCATGGGGAACGGCGAAGGTGTAATTCCAGGCGCTGCCTTCGTGAAAACCGGGCGCGTTGGAAAAGTCGGCGCCATCCTCCGGATTGAAAGGCGTGAGGAAGGTTCCGTCCGCATTGAGGGGTCTCAGGCACTTGTACTCAGGGGAATAGTAGTTCCTGTAGCCCAGGGAACGGGCGCGGAAGCGCTGCGCGTCTTCCGGATGGCCGAGGTCTTCCGCCAGACGGGACAGGGCATAGTCCGCCACATAGTATTCCAGCGCATGGGAGACAGAATTGTCCCCGGAAAAGTCCGCCGCAAAAAAGTTCAGAGGAATGCTGCCGTCCCGGAGGTAAGGGTCGTTGTCGGGGCGCATGAGGTTGGCGGCACCGGGGGTGTCGGCCGATTTCAGGAATGCCTCATAAGCCGTCGCGATGTCGAAGTCCCGGAGACCGCGGAGCCAGGTATCCGCAATGACGCACACGGCGGGGTCGCCTTCCATGGTCCAGGTTTCCCGGCCGAAGAGCTCCCATTTGGGCATCCAGCCCCACTCCCGGTACATGTCGATCATGGAGCGCACCATGTCCAGCTGCTCCTCGGGCCATAAAAGCGTAATGAGCTGATGCAAATTGCGGTACGTATCCCACAGGGAGAACACCGTATAGCGTTCATGTCCCTTCTCGACACGGCCCACGCCGCGGGAAGGGCCCGGCTGGCGGTACTCCATGAGAGGGTACTCTCCGTTGACGTCACTGAGCACGTTGGGATGCAGGAGCGTATGGTAAAGCGCCGTGTAGAAGACGGTCTTTTCGTCGTCGGAACCACCTTCCACACGGATACGGCCCAGGTAGCTGTTCCAGGCGGAATCGGCCTGCGCGCGCACCTCGTCGAAGGAGAAGCCCCGCTGCTCGGCGTCGAGGTTCTCGCGGGCATTATCGACGCTCACGAAGGACACGCCGATCTGCACCTGAACCTCCTCACCGGGGGCCAGCGAGTCGTAATGAAACCAGCACCCGATCTCATCTCCACTCAGTTCGCGGGCATAGTTTCCGTAGATTTTATAGCGGCCCGCATCGGCGTCCCAGGCGGCCTCTGCGGTCATCGGACGCTGCTTTTTCCAATAGCCGGAAGCCGACGGCGCCTTGCTTACCCGCAGCACGAAGTAAAGCGGGAAAACTGCCTCCCGGTTGTAGCAGAAGGTCCCCAGAAGGCGGGAGCCTTCCACTTCCGTGGCCGATACGCGGCGCACCGTGGCGCCGCTCTCGTTGGTGAGCCCCTCCCCCAGGTTCAGGAGGATGTTGCCCTCTCCGCCGGGGAAGGTATAGCGTTCGACGGAGGTGCGGGTGGTGGCCGATACCTCGGCCCGGATGCCGCTGAGAAGCTCCAGGGAATAATAGCCGGGATGAGCGGTCTCGTCCTTGTATTCCGTTCCGTAGATGTGGTAATCCACCTGCAGCGGACCCGTGGTGGGCATGGTGAGGAGGGTCCCCGCTTCCGGACAGCCCACGCCGGAGAGGTTCACGTGGGAGAATCCCGTAAAATAGCTGTTCTCCTTCACGTAGGGCGTACTCCACCAGCGGCTGTCCTTGTCCCAGGTGTTCAGGGCCGATCCCATCACGTTGAACGGGCTCACGCTCATCATTCCGTGGGGCATGACGGCACCGGGATGACAGGCTCCGAAATTGGACGTACCCACAAAAGGATTCACCCACTCGCTCTGGGCGGCGGCACTGAAGGAAAGGGTCATCAGGAAGACCACAAGACGGTATTTTTGACGCATAATCGGTTCTGAAAGCACAAAGATACAATTAATATTCGTATCTTTGATTCCATGATCGCACCCCTTTTACTGCTGGCAAGCGTCCTGCCGTACTGGCAGGATATCCAGACCACTTCCGTCCAGGCCGAAACCCGGCGCACGGAAGTCGTTTTTTATACCTCCAGGGAAGACGCCCTCACCCGGGATTTTCGCGAAAGCGAGAATTACCGGAGTCTCTGCGGCATCTGGGATTTCAAATACTTCGACGACGCCCGCGAAGCCGAGGACACCAAAACCTGGAGCAAGGTCAAGGTGCCGGGAAACTGGGAAGTACAGGGATACGGCGTGCCCATCTACACCAATGTCCAGTACGACTTCTGCCCGGTAAATCCCCAGCCCCCGAAGCTGCCGGAGGCCGTTCCGGCCGGACTGTACCGCCGCCGCTTCAGCATACCCGCATCCTGGAAGGGGCGTGAAGTGTACCTGAACCTCTGCGGCAGCAAGGGCGGCACCTACGTGTACGTCAACGGGCAGGAAGCCGGCTATTGCGAGGATTCCAAGAACCTGGCCCGCTTCCGCATCACGGATCTTCTCCGCAGCGGAGACAACGAGCTGGTCCTGCGCGTGTACCGCTACACTGCAGGCTCCTACCTGGAAGACCAGGACTTCTGGCGCATCTCCGGCCTGGAAAGAGACGTTTACCTCTCCAGTGAAGCCTCCCATACAGGTTTCGACTTCTCCGTGGTTTCCACCTTGTCCGAAGACCTGGCATACGGCTACTTCCGGCTGCAGATGAGGTCATCGGCCCCCACCGAGGTCTCCTACGAACTCATCGACCGGGACGGCAGCACCATCGCCGACGCCATCTACGAATGCGACGGCACCCTCACCACCGTGACCGACACCCTGAAAGACGTCCGCGCCTGGAGCGCCGAAACGCCGGAACTCTATACCCTCCTGCTGAAGGTGAACGGGGAATATACCCGCTTCCACGTGGGATTCCGCCGCTTAGAAATCAAAAAGATGCCCGGTGAGGCCGGGCATGACGTAAAGGTGTTCCTTTTCAACGGACAGCCGGTGAAGTTCAAGGGCGTAAACCTCCACGAGCACAATCCCCACACGGGCCACCACCTCACCCGGGAGAACCTCCTGGAGGATCTCCTGCTCATGAAAAAGGCCAACATCAACGCCATCCGCACCAGCCATTATCCGCAGGGCCGCGAGTTCTACGAGCTGTGCGACTCCCTGGGCTTCTACGTCTATGACGAGGCCAACATCGAAAGCCACGGCATGGGTTACGAGCCCGGAAAGACCCTCGCCGGCAAAGCCGAATGGCTCCCCAAACACATGGACCGCACCCTGAACATGTACTACCGCACGGCCAATTACCCCTGCGTCACCTTCCTGTCGCTGGGCAACGAGGCCGGAAACGGAAGCAATTTCCAGGAAACCTACAAGGCCCTGAAGGCGCTGGAAAAAGACGGGCAGAACCGCCCCGTCGTTTACGAGCAGGCCCGCAGCGCCGCCAACTCAGACATCCAGAATCCCATGTACCCTTACATGGACTGGCTGCGGGACGCCAGCGAACGCTACTCCGACAAACCCGTCATCCTGTGCGAATACTCCCATGCAATGGGTAATTCCAACGGCTCGCTGGACATGATGTGGGACCTCTTTTATGCCCACCTGCACATGCAGGGCGGCTTCATCTGGGACTGGGTGGACCAGGGCCTCTACGACAGCGGGCGCGGCTGGACCTACGGCGGAGACTACGGGGAGAACGCGCCCAGCGACGGCAATTTCTGCTGCAACGGCATCGTGGGCCCCGACCGGGACCCTCACCCCGCCTTCTATGAGGTCAAGCACCAGTACCAGAACGTGAGCATCCGCGCCATAGATCCCAAGAAGGGCCTTTTCGAAATTTTCAACCGTCACTATTTCACAGACCTCGGCGGCTACCGCGTCAAATACTGGGTGGAACGTGACGGGAAGCGTCCCTTCTGGTGGTTCACCCACCGCAAGCGTTTCCGCACCGCCCCGCAGACCGCCGAACAGTTCCGCGCCAGGCTTCCCCGCATGAAGAAAGACGGCGAGTACCGCATCTTCTTCGAGGTCTATGCGGGCAAGGAGGTCGTCGCGTGCGACGAAATCCTGCTCAAGGAAGCATCGGCCCGGGAAGGACGCACCCCGCGCGGCACCGTTGGCTACACCGAGGCCGATACGCAGATCGTCGTCCGCAGCGACCGCACGGAGCTGGTCTTCGACAAGGCCGACGGCTTCGTGAAGTCCTGGAAGATAAAGGGGGCCGATGTAGTGGATCCCGCCTTCGGCCTGCGCCCCAACTTCTGGCGGGAGCCGGTGGACAACGACTATGGCAGCGGTGAGCATCTGCGCTCGGCCGCATATTTCCAACCCTCAAAGCCCGACGCCGTCACGGTTAAGAAAGAAGGTGAATGCGTGATTATCAGCGTCTTCGGGAAGGGCGTCCGAGCCAGCGAACAATACGCCGTTTACCCGGACGGGACGCTTCGCATCAGCGTAAGCACACAGGGCGTTCCCGGCCCCAAGGCCCCTCGCGAGAGGGTCTTCATCCCCCGTCTGGGCTTCCGTTTCCATGTGGCGGAGGATTCCTTCCGCTACTTCGGCCGGGGCCCCGTGGAAAACTACCAGGACCGCTGCAGCGGCACGTTCAAGCGCATCTGGAAGGCATCGGCCCTGGAGGAATACTATCCCTATGTGCGCCCGCAGGAGAGCGGTCACCATACGGAGACCAGCTGGCTGGAAGCCGGCGCGCTCAGAGTCACCTCCAATGTCCCGTTCGAGTTTAACGCCGTGGCGAAAGGCATCCCGGCCGAGCTTCACGCAGAGAGGCCCCAGACGCACCTCTGCGACGTGAGGGAACTGGGCTATACCGAGGTCTCCATAGACTACAGGATGACCGGAGTCGGAGGGCTGGACAGCTGGAAAAACCGCCCCGAACCGGAACGGTGCCTCTGGGAAGACCAGGCATACAACTATCAATTTGTCATCGCACCAAAATAATTTTCGTATATTTGTATTCTGGCATAACAATACTCACGAAAAAAAGAACCATCCATATGAAGAAAATCACCTTGACTTTCCTGTGCGTGCTGCTGTCCGCCGTGGCTTTTGCACAGTCGGCAGCCCTGCTGAGCATGGCCCGTGGAGAACTTCAGAAAAGAGGGCTGGATGAAAATGCCGTCCGGGCTCGCCTGCTTGAAAGCGGCATTGACGTGGACGCCATTTCCCCCGCCGAATATCCGGCCTACAAAGACCGTGTGCTTGACATCCTCAACAAGATGCAGAGCGAGAAAGCTGCCAATGAATCGGCCGGGGCCTTCCCCGCACAGATGGATACGGTCAGTGTTCTCCGCGACCCCCTGACCACTCCCGGCGAAGCAGCCGCCGAGGCCGCCATCCAGGAAACGCTGGCCCAGAGCGAAGTACATCCCGCCCCGAAGACCGACGAGATCTATGGTCACAGCCTGTTCTCCGGCAAGTCCCTGGACATTTTCCGCACCACGGACGGCGCACAGGCCCCGGACACATACGTCCTCGGCGAAGGTGACGAGGTGCACATCTCCATCTTCGGCTCTTCCCAGACGGAGATCCACCAGCGTATCGCTCCGGACGGGTCCATCCAGCCCGCCGGTTCCACCAAGATCTTCCTCAAGGGCCTCACCCTTGCCCAGGCCCGTTCGGCCGTCAAGAGCAAGCTCTCACAGCACTACTCTTTCCGTCAGGACCAGATTGCCGTAACCATCTCAACCGCCCGCACCATCACGGTGAGCATCTACGGAGAAGTGAACGTACAGGGCGGCTTCACGCTCAGCGCCCTCAACACGGCCTTCAATGCCCTGGCCGCTGCCGGCGGCCCCACCCAGATGGGTTCCCTGCGTAACATCCAGCGTTCCCGCGGCGGAAAGACCGAGCGCCTGGACCTGTACCAGTTCATGACGGGTGCCGCATCCGGCTCCCATTTCGACCTCCAGAACAACGACATTCTCTTCGTTCCCGTGGCCGACAAGATCGTCACCGTTGAAGGTGCCGTGAACCGTCCCATGCGTTACGAAATGACGTCCGGCGAAACCATCGCGGACCTCATTAAATACGCCGGCGGCCTTACCGACGACGTTTACCCGGACTTCGTACAGGTAGAACGCTTTGAAGCCGGTGAAAAGATGTTCAAGGAATACGACCTTGCCACCATCATGTCCGGGGCCCAGAAAGTGGCGCTCCAGGGCGGCGACATCGTCCGCATCAAGAGCATCAACAAGCCCATGGAGAACTATGTGAACGTCGCCGGTGACGTTTACTACGACGGCACCTACGACTTCTCCCAGAGCACCAGCCTTGCCAGTCTCCTGGAGAAAGCCAAACCCCGTTATACGGCCCGTACCGAATACGTCCTTGTCCAGCGCACCCGCCCGGACGAGACTGTAGAAGTAATCACCGTTCCCTTCCCGGGCATTGACGGCCATCCGGACTTCCAGCTCCAGCCCCGGGACTCCGTGAAGGTCCTCCAGATGGCCGATTTCCGCCAGGACGCCGAGGTGAGCGTCACCGGTCAGGTGCGTACTCCCTTCAGCCGCGCTTTCGGCGTGAACGACCACATGACCATTAACCAGGCCATCGAGATGGCCGACGGCCTCAAGCCCAGCGTATATCCCGTGGCCTACATCTTCCGCAAGGATATCACCAACAGCGAAAAGATGGAGTACATTCCCGTGTCCCTGGAACATGACGGGGAACGTCTCCTCCAGCCCGGCGACGAGCTTCGCGTATATGACAACAGCACCTACACCAACATGGGCGAGGTACATATCAGCGGAGCCGTCAACTCTCCGATGGGTACCACCTTCGACCCTTCCCTCACCCTGCACGACCTCATCATCATGGCCGGCGGTTTCGAGGTGGGCGCCGCCTATGACCGCGTGGAAGTGTTCCGCATGAATATCTCCACCACGCAGGAACTGGACATGGACCGCATCACGCTCTCCGTCTCCGAGGATTACTATCCTGTGGACGCCAACTTCCAGCTCCAGCCCTTCGACCAGGTCGTCGTCCGCCAGACCCCCAACTTCACCCAGGGCCGTACGGTGGAAGTAAACGGCCGCGTCCGCTATCCCGGCGTCTATGTCCTCACCGACAGCCGCACCCACCTCTCCGAGGTTATCGAGATGGCCGGCGGCCTGCTGGAAGATGCCAGCCCCTACTCCACCCTGTTCCGCACCTACAAGAACCGCGGAAGCATCGGCGTCAACCTCAAGGATGCGAGCCGTCACTCCCTCAAGATGAAAGACGACCCCATCCTCATGGAAGGGGATGTCATCAACGTCGTGCGCATGGAGAACACCGTTACCATCCGTGAGACCGGTACCCGCATGGCCCAGTATGTCCCCGAAGACTTCGCCTCCACACAGAAGACCGTCTCCTATCAGGGTCCCCACAACGCAGACTGGTACATCCGCAACTTCGCCGGCGGCTACCACAAGTACGCCGACAGGAACAGCGTCACCGTCACCATGCCCAACAACCAGAGCAAGAGCGTGGGACACTTCCTGTTCTTCCGCACCTACCCGAAGGTGGAACCCGGCGCCGTGATCACCCTGGGAATCGACCAGCAACGCAAGGAAAAGGCCGAGGAGCCCAAGGAGAAGATCCACTGGGACCAGATTGCCGCCAGCTCGCTGAGCGCCCTCACCTCCATCGTGTCTATGATCCTGCTCATCGAAAGACTGAACTAAACTTATGGAAGACAAGCACATACAGTACGAGGAAGAAGAGGGAATCGACATCGTCGCCCTTGTCAAGAACCTGTGGAAAGGACGTAAGACCGTCATCATCTGCACGGTCGTATTCATCGCCCTGGGCCTGGTGGCCGCCCTCACCATGAAGCGCACGTACACCGTGAGTACCGTGATGGTGCCCCAGCTGGGCTCTTCCCGCGCCTCTTCCCTTTCCAGCCTGGCCTCCCTGGCCGGCTTCGACCTGGGCGCCTCCAACATGAGCACATCCGAGCTCTCACCGCTGGTTTACCCCCAGATCGTAAACAGCGTGACGTTCCGCAAGGAGCTCATGTACACGCCCCTGCACTTCGAGAAAGCCGACACGGCCGTTTCCATCTACACCTACATGAAGGAATACGCCAAACCCGGCGTCATGAGCGTTGTGCTCAAATACACCGTCGGCCTTCCCGGCGTCATCCTGAACGCGATCCGCGGTGAGAAGCCGGAGCCGACGTTGCCCTCGGCCACCTCTGCGGAAGAAACGCCCAGACCCATCGTCCTTACCCTGGAAGAGCAGCAGATAATCAAATTCATCGGCCAGAGCGTGAATCTGGGCGTAGATAAGAAAGAAGGCTACCTCACCCTCACCGTCACGGGCTCCGAGCCCCTCGAGACCGCAGAACTGGCCATGAAGGCCCAGCAGCTGCTGCAGGACGAGATCACCCGTTTCCGCACCGAAAAGGCCCAGAACCAGCTGAACTATGTGCAGGCCCGCTACGACGAAATCAAGGCCGAGGCCGAATCCTACCAGACGGCCCTGGCCGCAGTGACGGACCGTTCCCAGAACATGACCACCACCCGTTCCCGTATCGAACGGGACCGTCTGCAGAGCAAGTACAACGTGGCTAGCTCCATCTATTCCGAGATGGCCAAACAGCTGGAACAGGCTAAGATGCAGGTCAAGCGGGACACGCCCGTGCTGGCCATCATCCAGCCCGTCACCGTACCGCGCCAGCCTTCCAACAGCCGTGCAAAAACTCTCCTGGTATGGACCTTCTTTGGGTTCATCCTGGGATGCGGTATCGTACTTGGAAAGGATTACCTTCCCAAGGTCAAGGAAATGTTCGCCGCTTAGTTTTTAGAACTTGTAAAGATTGAGGCCGGTCTCGGCGTCGGCACGACGTCCGGGAGCGAGCTTCGGATATGCATCGACCACCAGCTCGCAGGCGCCGCTGATGCGTGCATCCAGCAGGTGACCGCCCACGCAGGTATAATCCCGCCGGGAAGCCGTTATGTGCACATGCAGGTAAGGTTTCCCGTCTTTTTCCGACACGTTTCCGGTAAGATTCGTGATTTCCATCTGCTCGGAGAAAGTCTTGTCCACATACTGTTTGGTGGCGGGGTCCAGGAAGCGGAAGGTGGCCTCGCAAATGGCGCCCAGGCCGCCGATGACGGCGGAAAGGATGTGCTGCTCTTCACAGAAACGGGCCAGTGCGGTCATCAGGCTCTCATGGTTGTCCACGCTCAGGACATAGTGGTCTGCATCTTTGATAAACTGATACATATCTTTAATTGAAAATTTCGTACGTTTTGTCCAGGAATTCAAAACTGTCGCCGGAGACAGGGCATTCCTGCGTAACGTCTCCCAGGGTGAGGGTAAGGACATCACCGCTGCGGGAATATGTTCCCCGGCCGGCCTGGTAGAGCACGTTGCTCATCAGGGAAATGCGCGTAAAAGTACTGTTGGAATCAAACAGGATGCAGCCGGGATAGCCTCCGCCCTGCAAGGTCCACATACTGCCGGTCATCTCGTTGCAGCCGCTTTCCATCGGCTGGACAAAGTGCATGTACCAGTGGTCCCCGACCAGCATGACTTCCGGGAAAAGCGTGGCGGTATCGTCCCCCATGGACACCTGGTTGCCGGCCACGGAATAACTGCTTCTGTCCTTGCTCCAGACGGACGGGATTCCTTCCCTGCGTTCCACGTTGGAAAAACTGTAACGGTGCACGGCGCCATTCCGGAAATACAGGATGCGGAGGCTGTCCCGGTACAGCGTGTGCCAGACGGTCTGCTCCAGGGAGCAGGCCTCGGGCCAGAAGGGAGAATAATTCTTGTTGGATGCGTTTTTCAGATGAGAGAAGGTACGGGTAATCTTCACGTTCTCCGCATTGTCCACTGAAATGTTGATGGCATGTCCACGGGTGGAATAGTCGCCGTGCAGGACCTTGACGAGGCCGGAACTGTTTTCCCGCTGCAGCAGCGACGCCCGCTCCTGCGAGAAATGGACGAATGCCCGCTGGTCGTCCTTTGTGATATTCCAGGAAGTGTCGGGAACCTGCACATAGAGAAAATCCATTCTGCAGGACAGGACACAAAGCAGGGCGGCCACGACAGCCATGGTACGAAATATGCTTTTCATGCTTGCAGGAAATACATTCTGAAAAACAAAAGTAAGATATTTTTTCGTATTTTTGCCCCATAAAACCAAAATGATGAAGAAAACCATCCTGTTTGCGCTGACCATTCTGATGAGCGTCACACTGAACGCGCAGACCATCCGCACCAACTACCGTTCCGGCGGCATGACCCACATCTCCACCGAATACGAAGACCTTCAGCTGGATGCCACTCCGGCCCAGGTCCGCGTGGAACTGGCCGGCTTCCCGGACGGCTCCACCCTGTATCTGCTGTATGTGAATCTGGTGCAGAAGACCTCTTCCGTCGTTCCCAAGGGCGTGAAGATGGCCGCTACCCTCCCCGGCGGCAAACTGGTCCGCATGGAACAGATCGGCGAAGACTCCGCCACCAAGCGGCGCCTGGACAACGGGTTCTTCCTCAACCGTCTCAAGTATGCCGTCGAGACGCCCGATATGGAAAAGATGGTAAGGGGCGTCAAAAGCATTGACATCATCACCGGCTGGAACCCGGACGACTACCTGCAGGCCACTTTCCCCGAAAACCAGCTGGGAGACCTCCTCAAGCGCCACTGTGAGACCATCCGCGACGCCGCCGCCCATACCATCGAACTCGGCGCCAGCATTGCCAGTTATACGGAGAACCTCAACAGCATCCTTTCCACCACGGAACCGCTGGTGGGGCGCGGTGCCACCCTTGACTACAACATCCTCCTGTCCCACCTCTATTACAAGAACAACAACGAGGAGGACCTGGACCTGGCTTTCGTCATCGGCAGCAAGGAGCAGTACCATATTCCTTACGACGCAGCCGTCCGCTTCATGCTCAATGACGGCACGGTCATCGGCCTGCTCCAGACCCGCGACGACGTGAATTTCGTTTACGTTTACCCCACGCTGGAGGACCTTTCCCGCATGGTGACCGTCGGCATCAAGACCATTTCCATTGATTATGAAGGCGGTATCCTTACGGACACTTTCCCGCCCCGCGAGGACGGCGCCTACTCTTTCTCCGAGGCCGTGAACCAGGAGCTCCAGCTCCTGCTTTCCATGAGTCCGAGGTAAGGGATTTGGGGGATTTGGCCCTGCGGGCCATTTCCCGTCCCCTGCGGGGGGCTCATCACGAGCATAAGGCGGACATCAGCCCCTGCGGGGCTGATTATCTGGCATAAGGAAAGAGGAAGACAAGCAAGTTTGTCTTCCTCTTTCCTTACGCCAGACGCCACGACACAAGTGCCGTGGCGTCCGCCTTTTTCGTGATTCCGTCGGGATTCGAACCCGAGACCCACAGCTTAGAAGGCTGTTGCTCTATCCAGCTGAGCTACGGAACCATCCACATTTGGGACTGCAAAGTTAGTGTTTTTTTATGATAAAAAAACGGTTGCCCGGAAAGTATCACCAGATTTCCTGCAGGCGGTTACGATCTTAAGCGTAATATGGCCCGAATCCTGCTTTTGTTCGTCAGTGCTGACGATCTTAAGCAGGATTTGCCGTAAAAGATGCTTAAGATCGTCAGGCTTTCTTTCTGAGCAGGTAGATACTGCCGGCAATCAAGGCCGCGACCAGCAAAAAGGCCAGGGCCGAGTTGAAGGCATCACCCATGCGGATTTTCAGAAGGAAAATGCCGTAATTCAGAGCAAACAGGCAAACCCCGCCGAAAAGTCCCACACCCAGCGCCCGGACCGTGCCGGCGGGATTATCTTTCCAGGACTGTTTCCGAAGGATTCTGCGGCCGATGACGCAAAGCGGGACCAGGCCGATGAGGATGGCACCGCAAAGCGCCAGGGTCTTCTGCGCCTTTGCGGCGGCTTCGGCTTCCTCGGCCCTTCTCTCCGCCTCCCGGGCCCGTTCCAGGATGGCGCGTGTCTCCGGCGTGATGTAATCGGCGTACAGTTCCTCCGGCGTCTGGGCAGCAGCGCTCCAGCTCAGCAGAAGTGCCAGAAGGAAAAAACAGCGTCTCATTCGAAATCAAAGTAAGCGGCCGTGAGAATCTTCTTACTGTCTCCCGGAAGGTCGGCATCGTGCTCCTTGATGAAGTGCTCGGCCAGGAGGATGTCCGGGATGGCGGTCCATTCATCGTAGGCAACCAGGACCACAATCATGTCACCGCGATCCAGTGCTGCCTCGGCTACTGGAGCACCCTGATAAGCCGCCCACGGTTGCATTTGCTCATTGGGGACATATCGGTCCAGGAAAATGGGATAGGTTTCATCCCAGCCGTCCGGCATATAGAAGACCATTTTGTAGCGGGAAGATGTATCTTCTCCGGCGTACAAAACATCCGTTACCACGGTGAAGTCCCGGAAGCTTTCATCTTCAAAACTAATCCGGGAAAGATAAACATCCCCGGTAACTTCTGTAAAATAACGCTTTTCCTTGCAGCCGGAAAGGAGCAGCAAGGCAAGGGAAAGGAGAAAAAGAACGCGTCTCATGATACTACTCTTTTACTAAACGTACCGGATACCTTCTCTGCCCCAGGCTGGTTTCTCCCAGTTCTTCCCAGGTATAGTAGCCATCTCGGCCGGGAGTCTTCAGCATGGGATTGAGGATGATGACTTTCAGGTAACACCCGTCAGAGCCCGCAATGCCGAACTCCCTCGCCGAGCGGCTTCCCATGGGATAGAGGAAGGATATGCTGTTCCCGTTTTTCCCGGTAAAGACCATCCACTCTTCCCCGTCTTTTTCCAGGGCGGTCTGTGAGCAGGCCTCGCGGAGTTCCTTGATTTCCGCCAGCGTGGGTAACCGCCACCCCGAGGGAATGACTGTCTCCGGGGCAATGTCTTCATCGGCCCACTGCACGCTGAGCCCCAGATCCACGGCCCCGGGTATCTCCTGGGCACAGGCGCACACTGCACTTAACAGCAGTGACGCAGCAATAAGAGCAATCTTTTTCATAGGCTTCTTAATCATCTACCCTGCCCGTCCCGCGGCAGTCCGGACAATTCCACTCTTTGACGCCCGTCTGGCCACACTGGCCACAAGGCTGATTGCCGGCACCGCCACAACTGGTGCAAGTGATGGAACCGGTTCCGGAGCAGCGCTCGCACTTGATGGAGCCGTCTCCGCCGCAGTAACGGCATTCGTCATTACGTCCATGGCAATGCGGGCAAGTGTAGTTTCCGCCACCGCCGCAAACCGTACAGCGGATGCTCTTGTGCCCGTTACAAAGGGAGCAATCTCTCCATCCGCGTCCTCCGCAGAAGGAGCAGTTTTCGGTAAGTTTTCCTGTGCCGTCGCATCGGGAGCACTCGCGGTCACCGGAAACCATGGCGGTAAGCAGAATAAAACCCGCCATGGCCAAGACAAGTGAAATTACCTTTTTCATACGTTTAAGTGTTTTCTGCAAAGGTATTCTTCTCCGACCATTGTCTTGTGGCGGATTCCACTACAGCGCGATTTACAAGGTTACACCGTCACCATTCCCTTCGCGGCGGCGGTGGCAACGCATTCCACTATGCTGTCCAGGCCGAATTTGCCCTTAATGCGTTCCTTGTAGCTGTCTACCGTATTGAGGGAAATGCTCAGGGCCGATGCAATCTGTCCGTTGCTGTAGCCGGAGGAAGTGAGCTGCAGTACCTCGAGTTCACGGGGCGTGAGGCCCTGGGGCTTGCGGGCGTCCAGGTTGTCACGGCCGCCGAACAGGCTCAGGATCTTGTGCGCATCGATGGTCTCGCCAAAGAAGAGGCACTTGTCATCGGCCACATTCTCAATGGCCTCCACGATGGATTCGGGTGCCGAGTCCTTGGCCAGATAGGCGCAGGCACCGCTGGTAATGGAGCGAAGGATGTAGGCCGGATTCTTATAGTGGGACAGCACCAGTGTCCTTACGGCCGGGAAGGCTTCCCGGAGGATGTCCAGCAGCGTGAGGCCGTCGGTTTCGCTTTCGAGGGTGATGTCCACAACGGCTATGTCCGTTTCCGGATGCGCGTTGAGGAAGGCCACCGCAGCGCCCGGTGAAGCTACGGAATCTACGTTGAAATGCGCGCTCAGGGCCAGTTTGAGTCCCATTACAAACACGGCGGAGTCTTCGATGAGAAGGACATTTATCATAAGTCAATGGTTATTTCAAGGCCGCCCTGGGGCCGGTTTTTCATATTGAGAGTGGCGCCCATCTTTTCCAGCAGTTCGCGGGTGATGACAAGGCCCATTCCATGACCGAACTGCGTTTTTCCTTCCTGAAGGCCCGGTCCTTCGTCGGTGATGCGAAGGGAGGTTCCCCTTGCGTGCAGCTCTACTTTCGAGGAGACTTTCAGGGCGTTGTCCAGGAGGTTCCGGAGGACGGTGAGGAGCATATTGCGGTCTGTCTTCACCGTGAGGCCGGCAGGGATGTCGACGGTCACCAGGCTTCCTTTCGGCAGCACTCCGAGGGCTTCTTCCACCAGCGCCGTCAGGTCCTCGCTGCGCATGACCGGTGCCAGCATCCCCTTCTGGTTGAGGGACCATAGCAGGAGGTTCTCCAGGAGGAGGGATGTACCCTGAGCCGATTGAGAGAGCTGCGCCAGCCCTTCGCGAAGGTCCTCCGGGGACAGTCTGTCAAGGTTTTCCAGCAGCTGGCGGGACAGGAAAGCGCCCCCCGAAACGGGGTTCCGGAGGTCGTGCGAGATGATGGAGAACAGGCGGTTGCGCATGTCCAGTTCCTTTTCCAGGAGACGGCGTTCCCGGAGTTTGATCACCAGGTAGACAGCGGCCATCATGATGAGCAGGTAGCCCAGGAGAAAGGGCCAGCGGAGCCAGAGCGGGGGCGGGATTCGGATGGAACGGACGGCGGTGGAGCCGTGTTCCCATCGGCCAAAAATGTCGGAGCTTTGCTCCTCGAGAGTGTAGCGCCCGGGGCTGATGTTGTCCGGAAGGCCTGCAAAGCGTTCTTCCGTCCACTCGCCCTCATTGAGGCGGTAGCGGTGGCGGATGAGCTTTTCCAGCGGCAGGCTCCCCTGCGCCCGGATGGCGAGGAGGCTGTCGGGGTGGAAGGAGACGGCTCCGGCCGAGCCTCCGAAGGCAAGGGCGCCGCCGGCCCGCCGGCAGGAGACGTGCTCGCCGTAGATGTCTGAGGGGAAGCCCAGTTCTTTGGGTACGCGGCCCGTGGTGCCGTCTGTGTCAATGAAATACAGTCCGTCCTCGGTGCCGGCCCAGAGGCGGCCACGGGCATCGGCCTCTACCGACTGCACCAGCATGCCGTCCAGAAAATGCGCACCGGAAGGGCTCCAGAGCCCGCTTCGGGTGGCGGCCCAGATGGCGCCGTCCGGGGAGAGGCAGAGGTCGGTGACGTAGTCGTCGGGGATGGAGGAGTTCCCCCTGTAGTACTTGGTGACAAGGCCGGTTTCCCGGTCAATGACATTGAGGCCCGCTTCGGTGGTGGCATAGACGAGGTTTCCCCTGGCGTCCTCGATGAGGCGGCTGCCCAGGCGGGAGCTCAGATAAATGACGGAATCGTTTTGGGCCGATGGATACCGGAACGGGCTCAGCCACCGGGGCGGAAAACTCTTACGAGCCTTCCGGTCCCATTCGTTGAGGCCGACTCCTTCCCACGTGACTACCCAGAAGCGGCCCTCGCTGTCTTCGAGAAAATCGGAGATCCAGTTGGCGCCGTCCAGGTACCGGGCTTCTACCTGCGCCTCGGGGAGCGGACCGGTGAGTCGGTCTTTATATGCTTTGCGGCCCCCTTTCCACACTTCCCAGCCGGTGCTGTTCCAAAGGCCCACGTACACGGTGCCTTCCCGGTCTTCGTAGAGGCTGGAGACACGGTCATCGGCCTTCCCGATCCACATCTTTCCGGTGTGGTCTTCCA